>JAOUNA010000056.1 GCA_029881215.1 Myxococcales bacterium
CGCTGAAGGCCAGCATCGCGGGCGCCACGCCGAAGGAGACCGTGTCGGCGATCGAATCGTACTCGACGCCGAAGCGGGTCGTGGCCCGGGTCAGCCGCGCCACGCGCCCGTCGATGGCGTCGCACACGCCCGCCAGGATGATCCCCAGCGCCGAGAGGTCGTGCCTGCCGGCAAAGGCCTGAACGATCGCGAAGAACCCGAACGAGAGATTCGCGGTGGTGATGAGGTGGGGCAGCAGGTAGAGACCGCGAGGCGGTGCATCGATCGCTCGCTTGGGGCGGCGATGCTTGCGCGAGCTCGAAACCCTGTCCTGGTTTCCTGACTCGGACATCAATTCTTGGCACGGTCGACGAGCCGATTCTCCTTCAACCACGGCATCAACTTGCGGAGCCGGGCGCCGACCTCCTCCATGGGATGGCGCTCGCCCCGCTTGCGCAGGGCGTCGAATTGAACGCCACCGGAGCGATTCTCCAGGATGAACTCCTTGGCGAAGCGACCCGTCTGGATCTCCTCCAGGATCTCGCGCATGCGCGCCCGCGTGTCCGCGTCGATGACGCGGGGGCCACGGGTCAGATCGCCGTACTCGGCCGTGTTCGACACCGAGTAGCGCATGTTCGCCACGCCGCCTTCGTAGATGAGGTCCACGATCAGCTTCACCTCGTGGATCGTCTCGAAGTAGGCCATCTCGGGCGCGTAGCCCGCCTCGACGAGCGTCTCGTAGCCGGCGGTCATCAGCGCGGTGAGCCCGCCACAGAGCACGGTCTGCTCCCCGAAGAGGTCGGTTTCCGTCTCCTCGCGGAAGGTCGTCTCGAGGATGGCGGCGCGGCCCGCACCGAGCCCGGCGGCGTACGCGAGCGCAATCTCGCGCGTGTCGCCCGTCGGATCCTGATGGATCGCCACCAGCGCGGGCACCCCCCGCCCCTGCTCGTAGTTTGCGCGCACCGTGTGTCCGGGGCCCTTGGGCGCCACCATGAACACGTTGACCGACTCGGGCGGCTTGATCACACCGAAGTGGATGTTGAAGCCGTGGGCCACCGCCAGGTAGTTGCCCGGCTGCAGGTGCGGCGCCACCTGCTCCCGATAGATGTCGCCCATGCTCTCATCGGGCAGCGTCATCATGATCACATCGGCCTCGCGCGTGGCCTCCGCCGGCGTGAGCGCGCGCAGGCCGGCGGCCTCGGCCTTGGCCCAGGACGGAGAGTCCTTGCGCAAGCCCACCACCACCTCCACGCCCGAGTGCTTCAGGTTCTGGGCGTGGGCGTGTCCCTGGCTGCCGTATCCGAGTACCGCCACGGTCTTGCCTTGCAAGCGTCCGAGATCGGCGTCCTTGTCGTAGTAGATCTTCAGTGCCATGGCGCTGGTCCGTTCCTTCCGATCGAGAGGTGGGCGTGTTCGTGCTGCGCGCGCGTGTCGCCTCGACGCTCTGCGGGAAACCGCTCGGGTGGAGAGCCCCTGGGCTGGATCCGGCTCCAGGCTCGTGCTCTCCGGACTCGTGCGGTCTGACGTCGAGACGCTTGCAAGCGGGGCGTCGGTCGAGATTACGCAACGATTTCAAGCATGTCAAAGCCCGCGCAGGGCATCGGTGCAGGTCGCCGGCTAGTCCGGGTTGGCGCCCTCGAAGCGCTGGCCGGTGCGCTTCACCTCCGCCTCCGCCCGCCGCACGTAGCGCGGCGTCAGGCGCGCCGGATCGACGCCGCGGCCGGCCGCCAGCAGGCGGGTCGCCAGCGCGCCCACGTGCGCGGCGCGCGCCCGGGCGGCGCCGGGCGCGGTGCACACCACGCCGTCGCCGAGCGCCGCGCGAAGCGCGGCGCCGCAGTCGGCGGCCCCATCCCCGGTGAGGCGGCAGGCCGGTGGCAGGCGCTCGCACAGCTGCTCGACGGTGTAGACACCCTCGGGCAGCAGCGGCGAGGGATCGAGCGCATCGCCCGCAAAGGCCGCGGCGTAGAATTCGTCGCGCCGGGCATCGAGCAGCGCCACGGCGGGCCCTGCGCCCGCTGCCGCCGTCCGCGCCAGCGCCTGCAGCGTCGGCACGGCGAGCGCGGGGCGCGGCGTTCCGAAGGCCAGCCCCTTCACCGTCGCGACGCCGATGCGCAGGCTGGTGAAGGAGCCGGGGCCGATCGAGACGGCGAAGGCCCCGACCTCCGCCGCGGAGACGCCGACGCGCCCGAAGAGCGCGTCGATCGCGGGCAGCAGCGTCTCGGCCGTGGGCCGCTGCGCGTCACCCGTCTCCTCCGCGAGCAGCGCGCCGTCACGCAACAGCGCCACACTGGTGCAGGGCGTCGCGGTCTCGACCGCGAGCAGCAACACGGCTCAGAGACCGGGGCCGCCGCTCAACCACTCGAGCAGTCGCACCCACTGCCGCGAGAGATCGTTCCAGAAGGCGAGCCCCATCAGCAGCACCAGGACCGTGAAGCCGACCTGCTGGAAGATTTCGCGGGTGCGCAGTGAGAGGGGCGAGCGCCGGATGCCTTCGATGGCGAAGATCACCGCCTGTCCGCCGTCCAGAATCGGGATCGGCAGCAGGTTCAGGATGCCGAGATTGATGCTGATCAACACCATGATCGAGAGATAGGTCTCCCAGCCGGCCTCGAAGGCGTTGCCCGCGATCTCGGCGATCCCGATCGGTCCGGCGACCTGCCTGCGCGACACTTGCCCCGTGATCAGCTTGCCCAGGCCGCGCAGGAACGTGTGCGTGATCTCGAAGGTCATGCCCACCGCGCGCGGCAGCGCGACCAACGGATTCGGCTCGCGATCGGTGCGCAGCGCGCCGACCAGGCTCGGCACCTCCGCCCCGATCCCGACGCGATAGCGCGGCTCTTCGATCCCCAGTCCGGTCACGTCGAGCGGCGCCAGCTCGGGAGCGATGGACACGCGCAGCCGCTCTCCGTCGCGCGCGAGCACGAGATCGAGCGCTCGTCCCTCGCTCGTGCGCACGGTCTCCGCGAAGGACGCGAAGCTGCCGACCGGCGCGCCGTCGACGGAGAGGATGAGATCCTTCGGGCGCAGCCCGGCCCGCTCTGCCGGAGAGCCGGGCTCCACGCTCGCGATCAGGACGCTGGCGGGAACCAGCCCGAGCGCAGCCAGATCGCCCAGCGCGGGTACCCGGATCTCGAGCGTGCCCGCCTCGTCCTCGGCTCCGCCGCGCCGCACGCGCAGCGCGGCCGCCGCCTCGGCGGCGGCGTACGCGGCGGCGACGCCCTGCCAGTCTTCGACCGCAACGCCGTCCACCGCCTCGATCACGTCGCCGGAGCGCAATCCCGCGCGGGCCGCCGCCGAGTCGGCGGCCGGCACGCCCACCACCGCCGAGAGGCGGCTGTGCTCGGCGCCGATCCACCCGACCTGCAGCGCTCCGCCGAACTCGTCGAAGCTCGAGCGCTCGCCGATCTCCAGCGTGGCGTTCCGCACCTGCCCCGCGCGCTCGTACGCGACCGGCACACGCTGATCCGGACGCGCGCGGACGACGTCCTCGAAATCGCTCCACCAGCGCACGGGCTCGCCGGCAATCGCCGCGATCACGTCACCGGGACGCAGCCCTGCCCGCGCCGCAGGAGATTCCGGCTCCACCGTCCCGATCGTCGGCATGGGGCGCGGCACGCCGATCGCGAGCGTGACGATGAAGACCGCCACGGGCAGCAGCAGATTCATCACGGGCCCGGCGAAGACGATGGCCAGCTTCTGCCAGGTCGGCTTGTGCGTGAGCGTCTCCTCGGGGTGCGCCATCAGAGCCGGGTCGTTCGTCTCGTCGAGGTTCTCGCCGAGCATCTTCACGAAACCGCCGATCGGAAACCAGGCCACCACGTACTCGGTGTGTCCGCGCACCCAGCGCAGCCGGAAGCGGCCGACGCCCACCGGCGGCCCGAAGCCGAGCGAGAACTTGAGCACGCGCACGCCGCAGGCCTTCGCCACGATGAAGTGTCCGAGCTCGTGGACGAAGATCAGCACGCTCAGGAGGAAAACGAAGGCGAACAGTGTGGTCATGTTCGGAGGCTCTTCGCGCGGTCCCCGGACAGCCGCTCGCGCGCGTGCAGCCGCGCCCACGCATCGGCTTCCATCACGTCCTCGAGATCCGTCAGGCGCGACCCGCGGGAGCCGGCCACGTGCGCCTCGAGCACCTCCGTGTTCAGGGCCGCGATGCGTTCGAAGCCGATCTCTCCCGCCAGGAACGCGGCGACCGCGACCTCGTTGGCGGCGTTCAGCACCGCGGGCGCCGCCTCGTCGGCCGCCAGCGCGGCGTAGGCCAGATCCAGACACGGAAAGCGCTTGCGATCGGGGGGCTCGAAGTCGAGCTGCCCCAGCGCCGCGAGATCGAGACGCGGCAGATCGAGCGGCAGGCGCTCCGGCCAGGCGAGCGCCACGGCGATGGGAACGCGCATGTCGGGCAGGCCGAGCTGGGCCAGCACCGACGAGTCCACGAACTCGACCAGCGAGTGGATGATGGACTGCGGATGCACGACGACGTCGATGCACTCGGGCGGCATGTCGAACAGCCAGCGCGCCTCGATCACCTCGAGTCCCTTGTTCATCAGCGTGGCCGAGTCGATGGTGATCTTCGGCCCCATCTCCCAGTTGGGATGACGGAGGGCTTGCTCCACGCTGGCGCGCGCGATGCGATCGGCGGACCAGGTGCGAAAGGGTCCGCCGGACGCCGTGAGGATCAGGCGCTTCGCGTTCGCGCGCGGCTCGCCCGCCAAGGCCTGGAAGATCGCGCTGTGCTCACTGTCGACGGGCAACAGGCTGCCCCCGTGCGCCCGCACCTCGCGCAGCACGAGCGCGCCCGCCATCACCATCACTTCCTTGTTGGCCAGCGCGACGTCGCGGCCCGCGCGAATGGCCGCGAGCGTGGGGCGCAGCCCCACGGCACCCACGAGCGCCGCGACGACCAGCTCGGCGTCGTGCACCGCCACGGCCTCCAGGCCCGCCCCGCCCACCTCGATCGCAACGTCGCTCGCGCCGAGCGCGGCGCGCAGCGCGTCGGCTCCCGTCGCATCGGCCACCGAGACGATCTCGGGCCGGAAGCGCCGGATCTGCTCCGCAAGCCGGGCGACATTTCTCCCGGCGGCCAGCGCCACGACCCGATAGCGGTCCGGAAACGCCTCGGCAACCGCGAGCGACTGTTCGCCGACGCTGCCCGTGCTGCCGAGCACGGTCAGCCGCTTCATCCCGTCCCCCCGGCGCGACGCGCGCCACCGCCGCGCCGCGGCGCGCAATCGCCCGTGCGCACCTGCTCGCTGGTCATGCCGAAGCGTCGCTCGCGCCTCTGGTAGTCGAGGATCGCGCGCTGCAGATCCTCCGATCGGAAGTCCGGCCACATCACCTCGGTCATGTAGATCTCGGAGTAGGCGATCTGCCAGAGCAGGAAGTTCGAGACCCTCGACTCGGCGCCGGTGCGGATCAGGAGATCCGGATCGGGAATCGACGGATCGTAGAGATACGCAGCGAAGGTCTTCTCGTCGAGTCGCTCCGGATCGATCTTGCCGAGCTCCGCGTCCCGCATCAGCCGCCGCGCGGCATCCACGATCTCGGCGCGTCCGCCGTAGGACAGGGCGAACACGAGCGTCATCGCCCGATTGCCGCGCGTGCGCGCCACCCCGGCCTCGACGCGCTCGCGCAGCGCGGCAGGCAGCCGATCGAGGCGGCCGATGGTGCGCACCTCGATGTCGTTTCGCATCACCTCCTCGAGCTCGACGTCGAGGTAGTGATCGAGCAAGCGCATCAGCTCCGCGACCTCGGCCTGGGGCCGGCTCCAGTTCTCCAGGGAGAACGCGTAGAGCGTCAGGTACTGGATGCCGAGGTCGCCCGCCGCGCGCACCACGGCGCGCACGGATTCGAGGCCCTCGCGATGCCCTGCAATGCGCGACAGGCCCCGCCGTTCGGCCCAGCGTCCGTTGCCGTCCATGATGACAGCCACGTGCCGGGGCACGTCCTCGGATCGAAGCAGGTCTCCTCGCATGCTCAGACCTGGAGGATCTCCTCCTCCTTTTGTGCCGTCATCTCGTCGATCTTCTTGATGTACTCGTCCGTCAAGCCCTGGATCCTCTTCTCCTCCCGATGCCGATCGTCCACCGGGATGGTTCCCTCGGTTTCGAGGTCCTTCAGCAGGGAGAGCGCGTCGCGGCGCCCCTCGCGCACGCCCACCTTGTGATCCTCGGCGAGCCGGTGCACGTGCTTGACGAGCTCCTTGCGCCGCTCCTCGGTGAGCGGCGGGATGGGAATGCGCACCACCTTGCCGTCGTTGCTCGGCGTCAGGCCCAGATCCGACGCGAGAATCGCCTTCTCGATCGACCCCATCGCACCCTTGTCGTAGGGGGAAACCACGATCAGTCGCGGATCCGGCGTGCCCAGGTTCGCGAGCTGATTGAGCGGCGTGGGAGTTCCGTAGTAGTCCACCTGGATCCCATCGAGCAGCGCCGTATTCGCGCGGCCCGTGCGAATCTTCTGGAGCTCCGCGCGCAGACTGCGCAGCGACTTCTCCATCGCGCCCTTCGCCTCTTCGTGGATCAGTGCAGCGTCTTGCTCTGCCATGACTCCCTACTCTCCCACCCGGGTCCCGACCTTCTCACCGGAGACAACCTTGCGCAGGTTTCCCGGCACACTCATGTCGAATACGATGATCGGCAGCTGATTCTCCCGGCACAATGCGATCGCGGTCTGGTCCATGACGCGCAGATTCTTCTGAATCGCCTCGTCGTAGCTGACGCGGTCGAAGCGCAGCGCCGCAGGATCGAGCTTCGGATCGGCGCTGTAGACGCCATCCACCCCGCTCTTCGCCATCAAGATGATCTCCGCGTGGACCTCGGCGGCGCGCAGGGCCGCTGCGGTATCGGTGGAGAAGTAGGGATTGCCCGTCCCCGCGGCGAACACCACCACGCGTCCCTTCTCCAGGTGCCGGACGGCGCGACGGCGAATGTAGACCTCTGCAACCGATTGGATCTCCAGCGCGGAGAGGACGCGCGTGACGAGCCCTTCCTTCTCCAGAGCATCCTGCAGCGCGAGCGCATTGATGACGCTGGCCATCATTCCCATGTAGTCCGCGCTGGCCCGATCCATCCCCTCCGAGGCCGCGGTGATGCCACGAATGACGTTGCCCCCGCCGATGACCACGCACAGCTGCGTGCCCAGCGCCTGCACCTCGCCGAGCTCCTGGGCCATGCGCTTGATCACGGTCGGACTGATGCCGAAACCGCTCTCGCCCGCCAGCTGTCCACCGGAGAGCTTCACCAGGACCCTGCGGAAGGCAGCCTTCACGCCTGGGGCTCCTCCTCCGCCTGACCCAGCTTGAAGCGCTCGAAGGCGACCACGCGCACCTCGCCCGCCTGCTTGAGCAGATCTCCCACGCTCTTGTCGGGATCCTTGACGAAGGCCTGCTCGACCAGGCAGATCTCGGCGACGACCTTGTTGATCTTTCCCTCGACAATCCGGTCGACCACCTTCTCGGGCTTGCCCTCCTGAAGCGCCTGCTTGCGGAAGATCTCGCGCTCCTTGGCCAGGAATGCCTGCGAGACGCCATCCCGCGTGACCGCAACCGGCGTCGGATCCGCCGCCGCCACGTGCATGGCCAGATCCTTGGCAAGCGCTTCGACCTCGGCACCCGGATTCTGCGCGGCGAGGGACACCAAGACGCCTAGCTTTGCGCCCGCGTGCACGTAACCGCCGATGACGCCCTCGCCTTCGACCTCCAGGCGCGCGACCCGCTTCACCACGACGTTCTCGCCCAGCTTTGCGATCGCGGCGGTGATCCTCTCGGAGACCTTCTCTGCCGCGATCGACGCGTCGAGGAGCGCCTGGGGCGTGGTGACGGCTGCGTCCCGCGCGGCGATGCGCGCCAGGGCCTCTGCGAGCCCGGTGAAGTCTTCGGTGCGCGCGACGAAGTCCGTCTCGCAACCGAGCTCGACCATTCCGGACCGACGACCCTCGAGCGCGATCGCGATCACGCCCTCGCTGGTGGCCCGCCCCTCGCGCTTCCCCGCCTTCGCGAGACCGCGCTCGCGCAGCACCTCGATCGCCTTCTCGACGTCTCCCTGCGCCTCGCTCAGCGCGCGTTTGCAATCCATCATGCCAGCGCCCGTCTGCTCGCGCAGCGACTTCACTGCCTTTGCGGAAATCTCGGCCACTCGTTCCGTCTCCCCGTCGCGTTGTCTGCGCTGATTGCCTTGCTCTCACCCGGGCGCGCGAGCGCGCGTCCTGCGCACCCCCGTGTCGCTCGCAACCCCGCGGCTCTACTCTCCCGTCGCCGGCGCGTCGCCAGCGATCGGGGGCGCCGCATCGGGCTTCGCCTCCGACGCGCCCGTGTCGCGCCGCGGGCCGGCGGAATGAGCGCCACGCCCGCGCCGGGGCTGCTGCTTGATCTCCACGACCACGCGGCCCGTCGTCGTCTTCTCCGACGGAGCGCCCTTGATCCGGGTCTTCTCTTCCTCGGCCACCTGACTCTGCACGCGCTCGTTGAAGATCGCCGCGCCCTCGAGGCAGGCAGAGGCCACGCGCCCGCAGTACAGATCGATCGCGCGAATCGAATCGTCGTTTCCCGGAATGACATGATCGATCTGATAGGGATCACAGTTCGAGTCCACCACCGCAACGATCGGAATGCCGAGGCGGTAGGCCTCCTTCACCGCGATCGTCTCACATCCCACGTCGATGACGAAGATGGCGTCGGGAAGGCGCGACATCTCCTTGATCCCTTCCAGCGATTTCTGATACTTGTCGATCGAGCGATTGACGCGCGATTGCTCCTTCTTCGAGAGCTCGCCGAGCTTCTCCTCGTTTCCCACGAGATCGAGCAGCTCCTTGTAGCGCTCGATCGATTTCTTCACGGTCTTGAAGTTCGTGAGCATTCCGCCCAGCCAGCGGCGATTGACGTAGAACTGCTCCGCGCGCTCGGCGTTTTCCTGGATCGGACGCTGGGCTTGGCGCTTGGTGCTGACGAAGAGCACCTTCCCGCCGCTCGCCGCGATTTCGCGGATGAATTCGAGCGCCTCCTGGAAGCGCGGCAACGTCTGATCCAGATCGATGATGTGGACGCCGTTGCGCTCGCCGAAGAGGAAGGGCTTCATGCGCGGATTCCAGCGCCGCGTCTGATGCCCGAAGTGGACGCCCGCCTCCAGAAGTTCGCGGACGCTCAGCTTGTCGTTCTTCATCTCGAAGGGTGCGGCCTCCGAGAGCTGCGTTGCGCCCTCGGACGGCGCCTCCGCCGGTGAATCGGCCATCGAGCCATCTCCTTCGCGGTTGTGCCTCCGCTCCGGTTCGTCGTTCCCCAACCCGCTGCGCGTCGGGGCTCGCGCACCGACGCCACGGGCACCGCAGGGGCGATCCCGGAACGTGTGATTTCTTGAAGGGTTAGCAGACTCGGGCTCGTCTCGCAGCAGCCGCGGCTCAGGTCGTGTACTCGGCGTTGATCCGCACGTATTCATGGGACAGATCGCAGCTCCACATCTGGGCCTCTCCGCGCCCCACGCCCAGATCGACCCGGATCTCGATCTCGGGCCGCGCGAGCCGCTCCGCAGCGCGGCGCCGCGCCGCGGGCCCGGTCGGCGAGCCGTTTCGGAACACGGTCACGCCCGCCAGCCGCACGGCGGCGCGCTCCAGGCGCAGCGCGATGCGCCCCGCCCCAACCGTCTGCAGGATTCGGCCCCAGTTGGCGTCGCCCCCGAAGACGGCCGTCTTCACCAGCAGCGAGTTGGCGACGCGGCGCGCGGCGCGCTCCGCCTCAGCCGTGCTGCGGGCGCCGCGCACCCGCACGTCGATCAGCTTGGTCGCGCCTTCCCCGTCGCGCGCGAGATCCCGGGCCAGCGCCACGGCCACCCGCTGCAGCGCGTGGCGGAAGGCCCGCGCCCCCGGGCTGCGCGGACCGCGCAGCGCCGGATTCCCGGCGACGCCGTTCGCGAACAGCAGTGCCATGTCGCTCGTCGAGCTCTCGCCGTCCACGCTGACCCGGTTGAAGCTCGCGTCGCAGGCCTCGCGCAGCGCGCGGCGCAGAAAAGCGGGCGTCGCCGCCGCGTCGGTGAGGAGAAAGGCGAGCATCGTGGCCATGTTCGGGGCAATCATGCCCGAGCCCTTGGCGATGCCCGCCAGCGTGACGCGACGTCCGGCGATGCGCGTGCTCAGCACCGCGGTCTTCGGGATCGTGTCCGTCGTCATGATCGCCCGCGCGGCGTCGCCCAACCCGTCGGGGGCGAGCGCGGCGGCCGCTGCCCGGATCCCTGCGCGCACGCGCCCCATGGGTATCGGCCTGCCGATCACGCCCGTCGATGCGATCAGCACCCCTTCCGCGTCGACCCCGAGCACGCGCGCGGCCTCCCCGGCCATGGCGCGGGCGTCGCGCAGGCCCCGCGCGCCCATCGCCACGTTCGCCACGCCGCTGTTGACGACGACCGCGCGCGCGCGACCCGAGCGCACGCGCGCGCGGCTGAGCTCCACCGGCGCGCCGACCACGCTCGAACGCGTGAAGACACCCGCGACCGACGCGGGCACGTCGCTCACCAGGAGGGCGAGATCCCGGCCGGACGACTTGATGCCGCAGGCCACCCCCGCGGCGCGGAAGCCCGGCACCTCGAGCGCTCGTCCGCTCACGGCTCAGCCGTCTTCTGCCGCACGCACAGCGCGCCGCCCACGCGTCATGCCGATCCGTGGCACTTCTTGTACTTCTTGCCGCTGCCGCAGGGACACGGGTCGTTGCGTCCGACCTTGCCGATCTTGCCCGCCGGGTCGTCCCGACCCGCGCGCGCGCGGCCGTGCGCGAGGGGACCGGGGCCCGCCAGCGGCCGCGCGGGCGGTCTCGTCAGCGGCGGCGGGGCGCTGCGCCGAGGCGCCTCGCCCGGGGGCAGCGGCAGGGCGAACTTGCAGATGATGTCCAGCGCCTGGGCATCGATGCGCGACTCCATCTCCTGGTACAGCGCGAAGCCCTCGCGCTGGTACTCGAGCTTGGGGTCGCGCTGTCCGTAGGCGCGCATGCTGATCCCGTCGCGCAGGCCGTCCATCGTGTGCAGATGATCCTTCCACTGCGCGTCGAGTATCTGGAGCAGGATGCTGCGCTCGCAGGCGGCGAAGCTCGGATAGCCCTCGCTCGCGTATTGCTCCGCGAGCCCATCGCACGCCTTCTTCTTCTCCTCGACCAGCGCCGTGACCTGGTCGAGCACGGCGCGACCGAGCGTGTCGCGATCCGCCGCAGGCTTCCCCTCCACGAAGAACGGCGGCTGCGATGCATCCAGCTCGACGCCGAATTGGGCGGTGAGGCTCTTCGCGAGATCCGTCAGCATCGCGGCGTCCGGCTCTCCCTTGACCGGCCAGTGCGCGTCGAGAAGCGCCACGATCGCGCCCTCCGTCATGTCCAGGACCTCCGCGTGGATGTCCTCGCGCGTCAGCACGTCCCGGCGCCGGCCGTAGAAGGCGAGGCGCTGGCGATTCATCACGTTGTCGTACTCGAGCAGGTGCTTGCGGATGTCGAAGTTCCGAGCCTCCACCTTCTTCTGGGCGTTCTCGATCACCCGCGTGAGCACGCCGCTCTCGATGGCCTCGCCCTCTTCGACGCCCACCCGGTCCCACCACTGCTTGACCCGGTCCGCCTCGAAGATGCGCAGCAGATCGTCTTCGAGTGACAGGAAGAACTGACTCGAGCCCGGATCGCCCTGGCGGCCCGAGCGACCCCGCAGCTGGTTGTCCACGCGCCGGCTCTCGTGCCGCTCGGTGCCGATGATGTGCAGGCCGCCGGCCTCGAGCACGTCTTCCCGCTCGGCCGTGCACTCGGCCTCGAACTGGTCGAACAGCGCCGGAAAATCTGGATGCTCCTTGTCTCCCTGACACTTGGAGAGCGCCAGCATCTCGGCGTTGCCTCCGAGCACGATGTCGGTGCCGCGGCCCGCCATGTTGGTGGAGATCGTCACGCCGGCTTTGCGGCCCGCCTGGGCCACGATTTCGGCCTCCCGCTCGTGGTGCTTGGCGTTGAGGACGTTGTGGCGCACACCGCGCTTCTTGAGCTTCCGGCTCAGCATCTCCGATTTCTCGATCGAGATCGTGCCGACCAGAATGGGCTGCCCCGTCTCGTGACGCTCCGCGATCTCGTCGATCACGGCGTTGAATTTCTCTCGCTGCGTCTTGAACACGACGTCCTGCAGGTCCTTGCGGATCATCGGGCGATTGGTGGGCACGATCGTGACATCGAGGTCGTAGATCTTGGCGAACTCGGGCGCCTCGGTGTCGGCGGTTCCCGTCATGCCTCCCAGCTTCTCGTACATGCGGAAGAAGTTCTGGAACGTGACGGAGGCGAGCGTCTGATTCTCGCTCCGGACGGGAATGCCTTCCTTGGCTTCCACCGCCTGATGCAGGCCGTCCGACCAGCGCCGGCCCGGCATCATGCGCCCGGTGAACTCGTCCACGATCACGACCTCGGGCCGGCCGTCTTCTCCGGGGCGCACCACGTATTCCACGTCCCGCTTCTTGAGCGTGTGGGCGGTGAGCGACTGGTTCACCGCGTGCAGCACCGGGAGCATCTGCGGATCGTAGAGATTCTCGATCCGCATCAGCTGCTCGACCCGGTGCACGCCCTCCTCCGTCAGGGTCGCGCTGTGGGCCTTCTCGTCCACCCAGAAGTCGCCGGTCTCCTCGATGTCCTTGCTGGCCTCTCCCTTCGTGCCGCGCTTGAGCTGCGGAATGATGCGATCGACGATCGCGTAGAGCTGCGTGTCCTGCTCGGACGGCCCCGAGATGATCAGCGGCGTCCGGGCCTCGTCGATGAGAATGGAGTCGACCTCGTCCACGATGGCGTAGTGCAGCTCGCGCTGGACGCACTGCGCGGTGGTGAACTTCATGTTGTCGCGCAGGTAGTCGAAGCCCAGCTCGTTGTTCGTGACGTAGGTGATGTCCGCGCCGTAGGCCGCGCGGCGGCGCACGTCGTCGAGATCGTGCAGGATCACGCCCACGTCGAGTCCGAGGAAGCGATGGATCGCGCCCATCCACTCGGCGTCGCGCCGCGCCAGATAGTCGTTCACCGTCACCACGTGCACGCCGCGCCCCGTCAGCGCGTTCAGGTAGCAGGGGAGCGTCGCGACCAGCGTCTTGCCTTCGCCGGTGCGCATCTCCGCGATGCTGCCCCGGTGCAGCACCACACCGCCCACCATCTGGACGTCGTAGTGGCGCTGCCCGAGCGTACGCTTCGCGGCCTCGCGGACCGTGGCGAACGCCTCGGGAAGCAGAGCCTCGAGCGACTCTCCCTTCTCCAGGCGCGCGCGCAGCGCGGGTGTCTTGGCGCGCAGCGCCGCGTCCGAGAGACCGGTCAGCTCGGGCTCGAGCGCGTTGATGCGCTCCACGCTCGGGATGATCTGTTTGATCACCCGGTCGTTGTGGCTCCCGAAGATCTTCCTGATGAGGTTCGGCATCGACGGCGGCTGGGCTCCGGAGGAGTGCGCCGCGGAGTGTACGGAAGCGGCACAACTCGGGCAAACCCTTGAAGGCGCTAGAGATTTCTTGCCCGAGGGAGCTCGCGCGTCGGGCCGGAGATCAGTCGAAGATGTAGTCGAGCGGATTCCGGGTCTTGCCGTTCACCTCGACCACGTAGTGGAGGTGCGGGCCGGTGCTGCGACCGCTGTTGCCGAGCGAGGCGATCTTCGTGCCGCGCTCCACCTCCATGCCGCGCTTCACGAAGACGTCCTTGGCGTGGCCGTACTGGGTGCGCACGCCATAGCCGTGATCGATGATGATGCTGTTGCCGAGCGGCCCGCGCTTGCCCGCGAACACGACCTTGCCCCGCGCGGGCGCCACGACAGCCGTACCGGGCGCGCCGGCGATGTCGATGCCGGCGTGGAATTGGTTGCGGCCGGTGAAGGGGGAAACGCGGTTGCCGAAGCGCGAGGTGAGCCAGCCCTGGGCGGGCCAGATGGACGGTGACGACGCCAGGAAGCGCCGCTTGCCCTCGAGGCCCGTGACGAGCTCCGCCAGACTCGCTTCCTGGGATTCGGCGATCGCGCCGAGGTATTGAACTCCCTGGTCGAGAAGGCTCACGCGCTCGGGCTCCGAGGCATCCGGTGCCGGTACGGGAATGCGCTGCGACGCCGGCTGAAGCCGCGTCTCCTCCATCGCATCGCCCAGCTCGTCTCCGCCCTGAGGCGGCGCGGCGTCGGCGCCGACCTCCGTGATCTCCTCTCCTCCCGTGCCCGCGGAGCCCGGCAGATTCGCGATGATGCGAACCTTGCGTTCGAACTCCTGCAGCCGGCTCAGCTGGGTGTCGACGAACCGCAGCTTCTTCTGGAATTCCGCGACCTGCTCGCGCCGCTCGATCGTCTCACTGCGCAGTCCGTCCAGCTCCCGGTTGTCCACGCGCACGCGCACGTAGTCCACCAGCAGCAGGACCAGCAGCGCCGCGGCGATGCCGGCACCCCAGAGGCAGCGCTTGACGAGCGTCTTGCGCACCTCGAAGCGCCGGACCGGCGAGGTCTCGTCGGATACGACGATCAGCGAAAAGGTGTCCATTCAAAGCCCCCAACCTGAATCCGCGTCGCCCCTCCAGGCGCTCGACACGGTCGGAAGAATCAACGCGGCAGCTCCACGCGCACGAGGAGCTTGCCCAGCTGGATGTCGTCGCCGCTCTTGAGCGTCGCCTTCTGCTCGCGACTGCCGTTTACGCGCGTTCCGTTGGTGCTCCCGAGATCCTGCACGAAGAACTGCTCCCCGTCGTAGCCGATGGCGGCGTGCGCGCGGGACATGGTCGGCTCCGAGATCACCACGTCCGCGCCGCGGCCTCTGCCGATCACCACCCAATCGCGATCCACCGGCACCTCCAGCCCCTCGAAGAATCCGCGCATCACGCGGATCGACGCGCCGGAAGGCACCGGCCCCACGGGGTCCTCGTTCTGTCGCTTGGCCTTGCCCATCGTGCGGACTGCTCCCAGGCAGCGTGACGCCGGCTACGGGCACCGGCGCCCCGCCCCACAGCCTTCAATCGGAGCTTCGGGGGCCCGGCTTGAGGTGCGCCGGCGCCTAGCGCGGGGCGCGCGCCGCGAGCAGCTCCCGCGCGTACTGGAGCGTCGCCTTGCCGGCCCGCTCGCCTCCCGCCATCCGCGCAATTTCCGCAATGCGCTCGCGGCCTTCCACCTGCTCGATGCAGGCGACGGTACGCCCCGCGCGCTCGCGTTTCAGCACGCGGAAGTGCGCGTCCGCGAAGGCCGCGATCTGGGGCAGGTGCGTGATGCAGAGCACCTGGTGCCGGGCCGCCAGCTCGGCGAGGCGACGCCCCAGGCGATCGGCAGCGGCCCCGCCGACTCCCGCGTCCACCTCGTCGAAGACGAGCACCATGCCCGCATCTTCCTCGCGCAGCACCTGTTTGATGGCCAGGAAGGCGCGCGAGAGCTCGCCTCCCGACGCCACGTGGCGCAGGCTGCGCAGCGCTTCGCCGCGATTGGCGCAGAAGGCGAACTCCGCGGTCTCGGCTCCGCTCGGACCGCAGGGCAGCCCCCCGGCATCGGGCAGCGGCGAAAGCACGACGGCGAACCGGGCGTGCGGCATGGCCAGCTCGCGCAGCGCGAACTCCACCTCCCGCGCCAGTCGCTTCGCCGCGCGCGCGCGGCCCTCGGAGAGCGCGTCCGCATCGGCCTGCAGGCGCTCGACGAGCGCGCGCCGCTGCACCTCGAGGGCGGCGGCGCGCTCGTCCGCGCCCTCGAGCTGCGCCAGCTCCGCGGCGGCCTGCTCGCGGTGGCGCAGCACGTCTTCCACGCTCGGACCGTACTTGCGCTGCAGCTGCTCGACCCGATGCAGCCGCTCGTCGATGCTGTCGAGCCGTGCGGGATCGGCCTCGATGCCATCCAGGTGGCGCTCGAGATCCGCCGCGGCGTCCCGGACCTCCGTGGCAACGACGACCAGTCGTTCGGCCAGCGCGCCGAGCACCGGATCGAAGCGCCCCAGCTCGGTCAGCGCGCGCGCGGCGTCCGCCAGCGCGTCGCCGGCAGCGGACGCCTCGAGACCATCGGCGTCTCCCGCCAGTCGTGCCAGCGCGGTCCCGCCCTCGACGCGCAGTCTCTCGGCGTGCGCGAGGCGCGCGCGCAGCGTGCGCATCTGTTCGATCTCCCCGGGATCGAGCTTCGCCTCGTCGATCTCACGCACCTGGAACGTCAGGAAGTCGAGCCGCTGGGCGCGCTCCCGCTCCCGCTCGCGCAGGCGCGCGCGCTCTGCGTCGAGCCCGCGCACGGCCTGCACCCCCGTCTCCACCGCGTGCCGCCG
>JAOUNA010000225.1 GCA_029881215.1 Myxococcales bacterium
CGCGGGTCAGGGCATTGCCTCAGGCGAGCGAGCCATTCGCCGCAGCGCCCCGCGCGCCGCCGCGCCCAGCGCGCCGCAGCACCCCGCGCGCCGCCGCGCAAGCCGTGCGCTGCCGGACCAGGGATCGGCGCTAGATGTATCCGCCCTGGCCGGGCTTGAGGGTCGGGATCTCGCTGCCCTTGTCCCGGTTCGCGAGAACCTCCTGATACGTGGCGCCGCCGAACATCTGCTTCAGGCGGTCGTCCCACTCGTCGGCCGTGGAGGCCACGACTTCGATGATGAAGCGCAGCTCGTCGTCGCTGAACTGGTCGCCCAGCACGGTCTCGTCGAACCAGATGGCGCGGTGCTCCGCGTCCAGCGCGAAGCGGCCGAACATCAAGCCGAAGTTCATGCGCGCGAGAAAGAGGCCGAGATCCGGTGCGATGGTCACGCCCACGTTGGTGATGGCGAAGATGCGGACCACGGCCGGGCCGTTGTGCGCGACGCGCGGCGCCAGGATGACGTGCACGTCGTTCACCGGGAGCACGTAGTCGCCGTCGCTGTCCTGCTTCGGCCGCGCTCCGATCATCTTCTCCAGCACCTTCTCGATGCGCTCCCGCACCGCGGCGATCTTCTGACGCGTCTCGTGCTCGGCCCGATGACTGCCGTGCGCCACATCGAGCGCCACCTCGGACTTCTCGCCGAAGACCTGCACGAGGAGGTTCTGCACGAGCTCCACGGCCGACGCCGCGTCGCTCACGGCGTGCGCCCAGGGCCGGGTCGGATCGGCCGGGTCTTCCGATGCAAAGCCCCGCTCGTGCAATCCGGTGCGCACCGCCGCGGAGAGCTCGGGCAGCGTCGGCGGCCGGCCGGGCACGCGAACTTCGAGGCCGCGATCCTCGCGCCGCGTCACCTCGAGCGTCGCGAGGGGGTGTGCGGACGGGCTCACGGCCACGAAATCGAAGGGCTCGAGGCTCTCGACTTCGCCCTGCAGGAAGGCCCGGGCGGCGGCGGGATCGGTCATCACTGCCTCCTCCACTCGCCAGCGCTCGGCGAGCAGGTCGCGCCCCCACCGACCGCTTATAGCAGTTCGGTGGCGGCTCTCCCACGCGCCGACCTCCGCAACGGCGTGCGCCGTGTATGCTTGTTGCGCCCTGACGCGAGCGCAATACCCCCAGACGGAGCCAACGCGATGAGTCCCCACGAACGAGACCCGCGCCTCGGGCCCGAGCAGGGTCCGGACCCGAGCTTCGAAGATGCGGCGATGCGCGCGCTCGCCGCGGGTGCGACCGCGCCGATCCGGCAACCCCAGCCGCACGGGCTCTGGGTGCTGTTCATCACGGAGATGTGGGAGCGCTTCAGCTACTACGGAATGCGGGCGCTGCTCGTGCTGTACCTCATCGCCTCCACGTCGGACGCGCTCGAGGGGGGTCGGCCGAATACGAATCCGGGCTTCGGCTGGTCGGAGGCCGCCGCATTTACTCTCTACGGTGTCTACACGTGGGCCGTGTACCTGACGCCGATCTTCGGCGGCTGGCTCGCCGACAAGCTGCTCGGAACGCACCGCTCCATGTTGATCGGCGGCTGGATCATCGCGGCGGGCCACGCGACGCTCGCCCTGACCGAGCTCTTCGGCACCCGCGCGGGCGAGGTGGTGACGCTGCGCTCCTCGCCCGGCGCGCTGCTCACCTTCGTCACGGGTCTCGTCCTGATCGTGATCGGTACCGGCTTCTTCAAGCCCTGCGTGAGCGTGATGGTGGGGCAGCTCTACGCCGAGGACGACCCGCGCCGCGACTCCGGGTTCACCATCTTCTACATGGGCATCAACCTCGGCGCCTTCTTCTCGCCCCTCGTCGCGGGAACGCTCGGCGAAACGCTGGGCTGGCACTACGGCTTCGCCTCCGCCGCCGTGGGGATGGTCGCGGGCCTGTTCTTCTACCAGCGCTATCGCCCGAGATATCTGGGGGAGATCGGCCTCGCGCCGGCCGGGCGCGCGGCGCAGCGCTCGGCGAACGCACCACCCGACGCCGGCGCTGTGCCCGCCGCACCGCTCTCGGGCGTCGAGTGGCAGCGCATCGCGGTGATCCTGATCCTGGCCTTCGTCGGCAACATCTTCTTCTGGACGATCTTCGAGCAGGCGGGCAGCTCGCTCAACGTCTTCGCCAAGGTCAGCACCGACCGTTCGTTGTTCGGATGGTTCAGCGGCGAGGGATTCCCGGCATCCTGGTACCAGTCGATCAACCCGCTCGCGATCCTGATCTTCGCACCCGCGTTCGCATGGCTGTGGATCTTCCTCGAGCGAGGGCGCTGGAGCCCGTCGACACCGATGAAGTTCTCCCTGGGCCTCTTTCTGCTCGGCCTGGGCTCCATCGCGATGGTGCTCGGAGCGCTGGAGGCGCGCGGCGGAAACCTGGCGCGCCCGCACTGGCTGCTCGTCACCTACGTGGTGTACACGTGGGGCGAGCTCTGCCTCTCGCCGGTCGGGCTCTCGATGGTCACCAAGCTCGCGCCGGCGCGGCTGCAGTCCCTGATGATGGGGCTGTGGTTCTTCTCGTTCTCGCTGGCCAACCTGTTCGGCGGTCTCGTGGCCCGCTTCTCCAAACGCGTCGAGAGCGGCGAGATCACCTTCCTGCTCGACGGCCTGCCGGGCTTCTTCTTCTTGCTCGTGGTGGTTCCAGCGGCTGCGGGCCTGCTGATCCTCTTGATCACCCCGCTGCTCAAACGCATGATGCACGGGGTGCACTGAGCCGCCACGCGGACGGAGGAGCGACGTGAAGATCGGCTTCTACGCCACGCTGCGCCCCCTGGTGGGTGCCAAGACCGTGGAGGTCGCGCTGCCGCAGGACGCGACGGTGCGCGAGCTGCTGGATCACCTGATCGAGCGCTGGCCGGCGCTGCGCGGGGCGCTGCTCGACGCGGACGGCGCACTCTCGGGCCGCGTGCACGTCTTCGTGAACGGGCGCAGCGCCCGCTTCCTCGACGGCGCGCAGACACGGCTCGCCCCGGACGCCGAGATCGACATCATCCCCGCCGTCGCCGGCGGCTGAGACCGCCTCAGTCGATGCCGAGGCTGCGCAGCTTGCCCTCGGGCACCACGCCGTTCTTCCAGCCGCGCACGGCGTAGTACTCCTCGAGCATCTGCTCGAGCTCGCTGACGTGCCCCTTCGAGCCCGGCTGCCTGGAAGGCTCCCGGGTGAAGCGCGCGGGCAGCGTGTCCGAGCCCTCCGCGATGCCCGCCAGATTGTTGTAACGGCGCTCCAGGTTGTAGATGCGCTCGCCCGCCAGCATCACGTCGTCGCTGGTGTACGGGATCCCCATGGCGGCCGCGTATTGTTCCGCGTACGCCTCGGCGCCCTCGGCGAAGGCGCTGAACTTGCAGAGATCGAGGCTGTCCGAGAAGGCCGCCAGATCCTGGAAGATCTTCACCAGCTCGCCCTTGCCCTTCCACTCCAGCGGATCGGCCTGGATGTCGATCACGCCGAGCTCGGCCGCCGCGGTGTAGGCCCGCAGATGGCAGGCGCCGCGATTGCTGGTCGCGTAGCCGAGCCCCATGCCCTTCAGGCCGCGCGGATCGTAGGCGGGCAAGGCCTGGCCCTTCACCGTCATCGAGATCTCCGGGTGCGCCAGATGCGCGGCGGCCCGCGCCGTGCCCTCGGCCAGGAACTGACCCGCGCCGCGCCGCTGCGCGATGTCCTCCACGAGTGCCACCATGGCCTCCTGATCGCCCCACGCGAGCCTGCTGCCGTCGGTCCAGCCTCGCTCGCTGGCCTCCATGAACATCGAGAGCACGTTGCCGAGCTCGATGGGATCCATGCCCAGGTCGTTGCACTGGTCGATCATCTTGGCGATCGAGCGCACGTCCGAGTTGTCGCAGTTGGCGCCGAGCGCCCAGGCCGGCTCGTACTCGACGCTCTCCATGCGCAGTCCCGCGTAGGGGCCGTCCCGGATCTCCACCTCCTTCTTGCACGCCACCGGGCAGGCGTGACAGGTAGGATCGTCGACGAGGATGTGCTCCTTCACGTACTCGCCCGAGATGAGCTCCGCCCGCTCGCCGAAGGAGGTCTCCTGGCTGTTGCGCGTGCCGAGCCCGCCCATCTTGCTCACGAGGCTCATCAGCACGTTGGTGCCGTAGACCGAGAGCCCGCCCTTGCGCGGGCTCGTGATGTGCTTCTCGTCGCGGATGGCGTCGAGCGCCTCGCGCCGCACCTGCTTCCAGCGCTCGGCGTCGGGCACCTCGGCGTGCTGCAGGCCCGCCTTGATCACGATGGCCTTGAGCTTCTTGTGGCCGCCCACGGCGCCCGTGCCTCCGCGACCGAAGGCGCGGTCGTCCTCGTTGAGCCACGCCGCGAAT
>JAOUNA010000226.1 GCA_029881215.1 Myxococcales bacterium
TGCTGCCGCAGGTAGGCCTCGAGATCCTCGTTCAGCTCCCGAACGGCCTCTGCCGGGAGGCCCTCCATCGCCCCGAGAACTCCCCCGCCGATGCCGCCGAGGGTCGTAGCCAGGCCCACGCACAGGGTCAGACCCACTGCAGCGAAATCGCCCCCGCCCCCAGCGTTTCCGCACTGAGAAATCGCTTCAGCGCTCGCCGAGCCGGCGCCACGAAACGCCGATTCGATGCGGCCTCGTGCGCGAAGCCCCCCAGGCGGCGGTCCTTCGGGAAGAATCGCGACTCGTTGCACGCTCTCGAGAAACGAAGCGGGGGGCACGCTGCCACATGCCACCATACACAGGAGCGCAACGCTGCAACGCAAGAGCCGCACGAGCGCGTCGGTTCGGAACACGGGTTCTGCCTTTGCTTGCGCTTCATTCAGCTTGCGCAAAGCCGTGCGATGAGATCCCGAAGCGTAGGCGGCTTCGGCCCTTTCGAGGATGCCTGCGGTCCAATCCTCCTCCAGCGCGCCGCCAACGAGCCACGGAGTCATAGCAATCGCACAAAGAACGATGGGGCGCGATCCTGTCATCGAACCCGCCTAACGGACCGGCCGTTCAGTTGCCGGCGCGTCCTGGAGCTCCGAAAGCGAGCACACCACGAGAACGCGCGGAGGGCGCCCCTCCATGCAGCGCTCTGCCACACATCCAGCATCGGGCCGAACTGGGCCGGCTGCGGCCGTTGTTCGGGAATCAGCCCTCCCGAACGCAGCCCAGCCGTCGGAGGGATCGTCAATCCGATTCGGGAGATTGAGCGGCTCGATGCGGGGATGGCTACTTCTCGGACCGGCCCAAGAATCCGCCTAGACTTCTTGCCCCCGATTCCCCGGAAGTACCGATCTCTCAGCCCTCGATCTCGTTCTCGCGGAAGAGAGCGCGAGCCCGGCCTCTGCGGTTCAGGCGTCGGCGCCCCTGGGACCCGAAGGGCCACTTCT
The DNA here is from genome assembly GCA_029881215.1 of Myxococcales bacterium. GTDB lineage: Bacteria > Myxococcota_A > UBA9160 > UBA9160 > SMWR01 > JAOUNA01. The sequence goes on from JAOUNA010000226.1 coordinate 975, forward strand.
CGGACCGAGCGGAAGCCCCGCTTATACTTCCCGGACCCAGAAGGCAGGCCCATTCGATGACTGCGATCAGGACCCGACAGGCGTGGCGCTCCTCGTGCCCGGGCGCCTTGCACGGCATGCTGCTCGGCGTGCTGCTCGTCTCGTCCGGCTGTGGCTCCGGGCAGGCACCCGCGCGGCCAGATCTGCTGGAGACGCCGAGAGTCGCCGCGAATCATCTGACCCGGGAGCAGGCGCAGCTGCGCAAGTCCCGGGTGGACGACGTCGCCTATGTCCTGGAGATCGATGTGACCCAGCCCGGCGATCGCTTCGCCGGGACGGCGCGGATCGCATTCGCCCTGAAGCAGGCGGGACACGACCTCACCGTGGACTTCTCCGGAGGCCGCATCGACGAGATCACCGTCAATGGGCGCGAGGTGGAGCCGGTCTACAACGACTTCTTCGTCACGCTCAGAGACGAGCATCTCCGGCCCGGGCCGAATGTCGTCGAGATCGCGTACACGCAGCGCTACGGGCAGGACGGCTCGGGCCTGAATCGCTTCATCGATCCGGAGGATGGGCGCACCTACCTGTACACCGATCTGTGGCCGTACTACGCCAATCGGCTGTTCCCCTGCTTCGACCAACCGGACCTGCGGGCGACCTACGAGCTGAGTGTCGCGGTGCCCGCCGATTGGGTGGTGTCGTCCTCGACGCGCGAGATCCGCGTCGAGGAAGTCGAGGGCGCTGGACCTCCGCGCCGGCGCTGGCGGTTCCCGAGGTCCGCAGATTTCAGCACCTATCTCTTTTCGCTGCATGCCGGCCCGTTCCGTGTCTGGGAAGGCCGCGCGGATGACATTCCGCTGCGGCTGCTCGCCCGCCGCTCGGTCGCCGAAGCCGTCGATGCCGAAGAATGGTTTGGCTGGACGGGCCGCGGGTTCGCGTTCTACGAGGCGTACTTCGACATCCCGTATCCCTATGGGAAGTACGACCAGATCATCGTCCCCAATTTCAATTACGGGGCGATGGAGAACGTCGCGGCCGTCACGTTCGGAGAGGAGTTCGTGCACCGGGGCGCCCCCACCCGCGACCAGCGCGAGGCGCTGGCCGCGACCATCCTGCACGAGATGGCCCACATGTGGTTCGGCAATCTGGTCACGATGGAGTGGTGGAACGGCCTGTGGCTGAACGAGAGCTTTGCCGAGCTGATGAGCTACCAGGCGCTGGCCGGCGGCGACGGGGGCCCCGATGTCTGGCACCGCTTCTTTCTCGACAACAAACGCAGGGCGTATCTCGCGGATCAGAGGATCACGACCCATCCGATCGAGGTCCCGGTCGCCGATTCGGGCAGCTTCTTCCTGGTCTTCGACGACATCACCTACGGCAAGGGATCATCGGTTCTCGAGCAGCTGGCGCATGCGCTTGGGGAGGATCGATTCCGCGACGGGGTCTCCAGCTATCTCGAGGAGAACGCCTCTGGAAACACGCGGCTCGAGGATTTCTCCGCAGCGCTCGAGCGCGCGTCCGGCCGGGATCTCCACGATTGGGTCGAGCAATGGCTGCGCAGGGCGGGCGTGAACACGATCGGCGTGGACTACGCGTGCGCGGATGGCCGCATCAGCGCCTTCGCACTGACGCAGTCGGCGCCGGAGAACTGGCCCGTTCTGCGTCAGCACCGGCTCCAGATCGGTCTCTACGCAGCGGACCGCAACGGGGGAATGCGGGTGCAATCCGTCGAGCCGGTGACGATCTCCGGGGCGCGTACCGAGATCGCTGCCGTGATCGGCCGGCCATGCCCCGACATGGTGCATCCGAACCATGGCGACTGGGGCTATGCGAGGGTGAGGCTGGACGACAAGACCCGGAGCCTGCTCGGCTCTCACCTCAACGGCCTCGCCGATCCGCTGACGCGTTCCATGTTCTGGGAGACCGCGTGGGAGCTGACCCGCGATGCCGGTATGTCGCCGACGGAGTTTCTCGACCTCGCGCTCGGCAACGTCGCCGATGAACGCGATGAGCGCGTCCTGACGCAGACCCTGAGTGCGATGGCGGGCGCCCTGGACGTTCTGCAGCGGCTCCGCCCCGCGTCGCGGCGGGTGCTGGCGGAGCTTGGCCCCCGGATCGAGGCGCTGACGTGGGCCCGGGCGTCGGCGACGGAGGCGGACAGCGATCAGCAGCGGATCTGGTTCGATTTCACGACGAGCACAGCGCACACCACCGAGGCGCTCTCACGCCTCGAGCAGATCTTGAAGGGTGATCTGACCGTCCCGGGCCTGGTCATCGATCAGGATCGACGCTGGAGCATCATCACCCGGCTGAATGCGATGGATCATCCCGGCGCCGCGGAGCTGGCCCGCGCCGAGAGCGAGCGGGACCGATCCGATGAGGGCGAACGCGCGGCCATCGCGGCCGAAGCGGGGCGTCCCGATCTCGAGATCAAGAGAAGATGGCTCGAGCGGTTTCGGGATGAGGCCAGCCCCATTCCCTTGGCCAAGCAGCGCGAGGCGATGTCGGCCCTGTTCCCACCTCACCAGACCGAGATCCAACTGCAGCTGCTCGACGAACTGCTGGAGCCGCTGCCCGGGATGAGCGTGACGAGGGATCCCTATTTTCTGAGCGCCTACACGCGGCTTCTGCTGTCCGGAACCTGCCGGCCCGAGAGCGTCCGACGCCTGGAGGAGGCGATCGTCGAGAACCAGGGGCTGAATGCCAGCGTCGAGCGATTCCTGCGAGAGGCCCACGAGGAAGCCGCGCGCTGCGTGAAGGTCGCCGCGACACACTTTCCCGGATGATCCGCCCGGCGAGAGAATCCGATTCTCCACCCGGTCCCTGGCTGTAGGGGCCTCGAGAGGACGGCGCATGAGAGCAATCAGCGATTCATCGGCAGCGCTGGCGCTGGGCATCGCACTTGGCATGGCGGCAGTGCCGGCCGCAGCGGCGTCTTGCGACAGCAGCGAATCCTTCACCCTGATGCTGCATGGCGGCTTCCTGGAGTACGAAGAGGAAGTCGGACCCCCCCACCGGGCTCTCTTCAGGCAGCTGCTCGAGAGCGGTCGCGAGCACCTATCCAAGGGCGGCAGCGCCCTGGACGTGGTGGTGGATGCGATCGCCGCCCTGGAGGACTCGGGCATCCTGGACGCCGGCAAGGGCTCCATCGTCAACACCGCGGGGTTTACGGAAACCGATGCCTCGCTGATGGACGGTCGCAGCGGGCGCTCGGGCGCCGTCGCAGCCATGCAACGCTTGAAGAACCCCATCCGGGCATCACGCCTGGTCATGGAAAAGACCCATCACGTCTTGTTCGCCGGAGCCAGCGGGGAACAGACCCTGGTCGGACTGGGTGCAGCACGGGTCGAGGATCCTGCCCGCTACTTCCACG
>JAOUNA010000227.1 GCA_029881215.1 Myxococcales bacterium
GCGACGGCCCTCGTCGCGCTTGCCGAGCTCATAGAGAGAGCGCGCGCGCATGAGCCGCTCGGCCGGAGTCAGCGCGACGCGGTGCTGCTCGAGCGCGTCCAGGACGTCGAGCGTGGCCTGCCATTGCCGCGCCTCGTGCCGGATGCTCGCCTCGAGCTGCTTGGCGGAGATCGGGAATCCGCGCGAGAGCGCAACGGCCTTCTCGATCGCCGCGAGCGCAGCGTTCACATTGCCGAGGTTCGAGTGCGCCAGCGCGCGCAGCTGCTCCAGCTCCGCGCTCGGATCCCGAGCGGCGAGCGCGTCGAGATGCTCGAGCGCCTCGGCGTAGCGCCCGTCGGCGCTGGCCAGCCGCGCCGCGCTCGTGTGCGTCATTGGGTCGTCCGGATGCAGGGCTCGCATGCGTTGCAGCGTGGCGCGCGCGTCCTCGCGCATCCCCTCGGAGAGCTCGAGGCGAATGAGTTGCTCCCACAGCGCGGCGGCGTCGAGCCCCTCCGAGAGCAGACCGTTCAGGTGCGCAATGGCGTCCATGCCGCGCTTCTGGCGCGCGAGATGACTCGTGTAAACGATGTGCGCGGCGACCTGATCCGGCTGCTGCGCGAGCAGCGCAGCGTAGATCCGATCCGCGGCGCCGGGCCCCTCCCGGCGCTCCGCGAGCGCTGCGAGCTGCTCCCAGGCGCGAATGCGCGAAGGGTCGGCGCTGACCAGCTCCTGCAGCGCTTCGGCGCGCAACCCGCCTCTGCCCGTCGCGCGCGCGTATTCGTCCAGCGCCAAGGCGGCCATCTGCCAGTGCCTGCGGTTGCCTCGCTCGCGCGCCAAGCGGATCGCGCTGCGGTACGTCTCGAGCGCCTGCGCGTCGTGTCCCTTCCAGCCCGCGTAGACGTGCGCCTTCTCGATGCGCGCAGCGACGTGGCCGCCCGCCAGGGCATCGACCTTGTCGAAGGTCGCGATGGCCTCTGCGTGGCGCGAATCGGTCGTCTCCCGCTCGCGCAGCCGGTCCGCGCGCAGCCCCGCGCGCTGCACCAGCCCGAGCTGGAACCAGCTCTCGGCGTCGTTGGCGTCGAGGGCCAGGGCTTCGCGAACGTCCGCGAGGGCCGCAGCCAGATCGCCGCGCACGAGAGAGAAGGCCGCACGCGTTCGATACACGCTCGGTTCATCCGGATGCCGTTGCTGGACCGCGTCGAGCAGCTGCGAGGCGCGCGCAGGGGCGCTCCGCCAGAGCAGCGAGGCCTGTCGGAGCCCGGCGTCCACGCGAGTCGGATCGAGTCGGTACACCTCGCCGAAGTGGAAGCTCGCCTCCTGCGGGGCCCCGCTCTCGACCCACAGCTCGCCCAGGCGTTGATTCACTTCCGCGGAACTCGGATCGATCTTGAGGGCGCTCTGTAGCTCGATGATCGCTTGCTGGCGGCGGCCCTCCGCAACGTGCGCCTCCGCGCGCGCCACGTGCTCGGCGAAGCGCTCTTCGGGCGATGCGCAGGCTGCCAGACAGAAGAACGCGATCAGGAGCAGACCCGCGCGCGCCCCGAGCGGCGACAAGGCTTCCGGTGCCCCCCGACTCAGCGGCGATCCAGCCGCGCGAGCTCGCGCCGCGCGGCCTCGGCTTCCGGGAAGGCTCCGGCAGCCAGTGCGCGCTGCAGCGCCTGGCGCGCGCGCTCCGGCTCTCCGGCTGCGGCGAGCGCCGCGCCGAGTCGGTAGCGGATCGACGCAGCGCCGGCGCTCTGCTCCGCGGCCGCTTCGAGATTCTTGACGGCCTCGTCGAATTCGCCGCGCTTGTAGTGCACCCAGCCGAGTGTGTCGAGGATCTGCGGCGACGGATCGCGGCGCTGCGCTTCCTCCGCCAGGGCGAGGGCCAGATCGAGATCCTCGCTCTTCTCGGCGAGAATCCAGGCCAGGTCGTTGCGCGCGCCGACGAGGTTCGGATGGCGTTGCACGATCTCTCGCAGCCTGGCCTCCGCAGCGCCGGCTTCTCCCGAAGCGAGCAGGAGCTGCGCCGCCGAGTACGCGTAGCTCCCCCCTTCCGCCGGCTGGATTGCGTACGCGCGATCGAGCAGGGTCACCGCGCGCGCGCGATCGCCCGCCTCGGCGGCGAGGCCCGCCAACGCCGCGATCGAGGTCGCGGCGTTCTCGTCGAGGGCGATTGCCCGCTCGAACGCTGCCCGCGCCGATTCTGTCTGGCCGGCATCGAGTAGCACCATGCCGCGCAGCTCGTGGAGCGATGCGCGGTCGGCACTTCGCGCCAGCGCCGCGTCGATCCGCGTCAACGCCACGGTGTGCCGCCCCAGCCGGCTGAGCGTCTGGGCGAGCTGCTGCAGCAGATCCTCGTTCGCGGGATCCGAGGGGTCGAGTCCACTCGCTTCCATGACCTCGAGCGCCCGGGCCGGGCCGCCGAGATCCCCTTCGAGGATCGCGAGCTCCCGCGTCGCGGTCGCTGCGTACCCGCGCTGACGCAGGGCCTCGATGGCGCGGCGCGCCTGTTCGTCGTTGCCGAGGCCGTGCGCTGCGCGGGCGGCGACGACGTATGCATCTGGCTTGCCGAGCGCCCGTGCTCCGAGCAGCGCCGTGTTCGCGAATGCCAGGGCCTGTGCGGGCTCGCCCCGCTGCAAGTAGATGCGCGCGAGCTCCAGCGCGGCGTCGGTCTCGGCGTTGTTCGCGCGGACCGCCTCTCGGTACTCCGAGATGGCGCGGTCCATGTCGCCGATGTTGCGCGCGGCGGTCCCCGCCAGGAAGCGCGCACTCGCGTTGTTGGGCCAGGCGCGGATCCCCTTTTCGAAGGAAGCGAGCGCGCCCGCCGGGTCGCCGCGCATGAGCTGGATGCGGCCGCGGATCAGCTGGGCGTAGACGGGCTGCTCGAGCTGATCGGCGACTTCTGCGGCGCGATCGAGCAGGCCCAGATCGATGAGGATGTCCGCCTGGGTGAAGCGCACCCGATCGCCGCCGCCGCCGGACAGCCGCGCCACCGTCTCGATGGCCCCGAGCGCCTTCTCCGGCTCGTTCTGGAGCCGGTAGAAGTTCGCCATCAGGCTCCACGCTGCGGCCGATCCGAAGGTCTCGACCGCGTCGCGCAGCACGCCTTCCGCCGCGGCGGGGTCTCCCGTGTTGCGCAGGCGCATGGCGAGGCCGTGGCGCAGCGCGAGATTCTCCGGCGCCTTCTCCACGGCGTTTCGAATCAGTTCCGTGGCGCGCTCGGGGGCACCGATGCGGTCGAAGAAATCCATCATGTGATTCAGCACCACGGGATCGGTCGGATCCTGGGCCGCGCAGTCCTCGTAGAGGGCGCGCGCCTTGTCGGGGTCGCCGAGCACGTCCATGGCGAAGGTCGCCGGGGCGAGACACGAACGGCTGCGAAACGCGGGGTCGCCGCTCGCCTCTCCCATCTTCTTGAGGAGATCGTGCTCCCGCTGGGCCTCGTCCAGCCGGCCGATGTCCGCCAGCACCGTCGCGTGCAGGGCGCGCACTCCGTAGTCTTCGGGGTAGAGCTCCACGAGACGAGAGGTGTCGCGCAAAGCGTCCTCCAGGCGACGCGCTGACAGATTCGCGCTGGCGCGGATGCGCATCGCCGCCTGCCGCTCCGGATCCACCTCGAGAACGCGCGTGGCCGCCCGGATCGCCTCATCGAAGTTCTTGGTCTGGAAATAGGTCGAGGCGAGGAGCACGCCCGCCGCGATCTCGTACGCGGGGGACTCCGCCGCCTTCTGCAGCGGCCAGACCGCGCGCGAAGGCTCGCCGGTCTGCACCAGCGCGAAGCCCAGCCGGTAGTTCGCCTCCGGATGGTTGGGGTTCACCGTCAGGATCTCGCGCAGCGCCTCGATCGAGGCGGTGAACTGGCCCACGTCCTGCAGCGCGCGCACCTCGGCCATGCGCGATTCGAGGCCCCCGCCGCAGCCGGACATCAGGCAGCCGGCGAGCAGGCAGATCGCGAAGAGCGCGCCGGCCCGCTCCACGCGCCGGGCCGGCCGGCGTCTGCCGGCAGGCGGGCGCAGCGCCTTCCTTCGTGCCATGGCGCTCGGAGTCCTCCAGAGATCGGGCAGAGCGCGCAGTATAGGGATTGGCCGCTGTCGCCACGAAGCGCGCTCGCTCCGGGACCGCACGCGCGTCGCCGGCGCCGACAAAAGACCTTCGAGTTCGGGTGTTTCGGGCCGGGTCGCTGCGCGGCGTCGCCGCCCGGCCGCGCAGGTTTGAGCTTTCGCAGAGCGCTGGGTAGAGTCGGCCGCCGCAGAGGAGGCCAGCGATGTCTCGGCGAATCCTGGATTCGGCGTGGCCGTACTTCGCGCTGGCCTGCCTGTTGCTGGCGGCTGCGCTCGCCAGCCAGTTTCGAA
>JAOUNA010000229.1 GCA_029881215.1 Myxococcales bacterium
GCCGCGCTGCCCACCTTCGCGGGTGATCTCAACAGCGACGCGCAGCGGAGCTCGGGGCTGCCGGTGCGCTTCTCCCCGGGCAACGCGCTCGGCATCAATGTCGGCGCCGGCTATCGCTGCAACCGCTATTTCGCCACGGAGATCAAGGCCGAGCGGATCATGAGCTTCGAGGCGGACACGTCGCTGCCGGGCATGGGCCAGGTTGCCAGCTTCGATCTCAAGCCGCTCACGGTCACCACGAACTTCAAGGCGTACTATCCGCTCGGTCGGTTGCAACCCTTTCTGCTGGCGGGCCTGGGCATGACGTCGTCTGCCGTCGACGTCACCGACACGGCGGGGCTCGCGCTGCCCTATCGAGATGGCGGCAAGGGCATCGCGATCCGGACCGGCGGCGGGCTCGATCTCTACGCGACGCAGCACGTGCTGCTGAATGTCGGTGTCGATTGGGTGCTGCCCTTCGGACAGACCCAGGATCTCGACTACGTCTCGCTCAGCTGGGGCATCCAGTATCGCTTCTGAGCGCTCGCTCATCGCCTCGCGCCGCGCGACGTCGTCGCGAGAGCCGGCGCGCCCGGATCAGCCGACGGGCTTTCTCGCTTCCAGCAGCAGCAGGACCGTCTCGGCGCCCACGCGCCGACTCGTCCGCACGCCCTCGAAGCCGTGGCGCTCGACGGTGCGCCGCAGCGTCTCTGCATCTGCCAGCGCGCACTCCGCGTGCCCCCAGGCGCCGGTCTCCGTCTCCTCGTCCCCGATGAAGAAGCGGCCGCCGGGCGCGAGCACGCGCAGCACCTCCTGCAGCCCGAGGTCTGGATCTTCCCAGTGGTGGGCCGAATTGATGGCGAGCACCACGCTGGCGCTGCCGGATTCGAGCGGCAGCTTCTCGGCGGGACCTTCGAGGAAGCGGATGCGCTCCGCGCAGGGGTGATCGCGGCTCTGCTCCGTGGCGATGCGGATCATGGCGGGGGTGGGGTCGACCCCGATCACGCGGCCGCGCACCACGCGCTCCGCCGCCACGCGTACCGCCTCGCCGCCGCCGCAGCCCACATCGACGACGATGTCGTCCGGTCTCAGCCCGGCCGCCTCGACGGTCATGCGGTTCGTCGGATCCTTTCCCCACTTCTCCACGTACTGCGCGGCGGTCTCGTCGTTCCACTCCTCGGTCTCTTCGCCTTGTCCGGTCGCGTGCTTCGGGTCGTGTGTCATGCTGTTCCTCGGCGTTCGACGCGCAGCGTACACGTGAGGGCACCCGTCGCGCCAAGGCTCCGCGCGGCGCGGGGCGGCGCGTGTGTTCCGGGTTCGTCGCGCCGCGCGATCCGCGGTACGTTTTCTGCGGCATGACGTCCGCCTTTCCGATCGACGCCGTACGCGCCCAGTACCCGGGCCTGCAGCGCGAGGTGGCTGGCCGCCCCGCCGTGTTCTTCGACGGACCCGCCGGCAGCCAGACGCCGCAGCGCGTGGCCGATGCGGTGCGCGACTACCTCCTGCAGCGCAACGCGAATCACGGCGGACCCTTCGCCACCTCCCAGGAGAGCGACGCCATGCTCGCCGAGGCGCACCGGGCCGTCGCCGATCTGCTCGGCGCCGCGCGGGCGGAGGAGGTCGCCTTCGGCGCGAACATGACCACGCTCACGTTCGCGCTGAGCCGCGCGCTCGCCAGGACGTGGCGCGCCGGCGACGAGGTGGTCGTCACGCGCCTCGACCACGATGCGAACGTCTCGACCTGGGAGCGCGCGGCGCGCGACGCCGGCGCCGTGGTGCGGCACGTCGCGATCCATGCCGAAGACTGCACGCTCGATCTCGACGCGCTGCGCGCGTGTCTGGGGCAGCGCACGCGGCTCGTCGCGGTGGGCGCCGCGTCGAACCTGGTGGGCAGCATCAATCCGATCGCGGAGATTGCGCGCCTCGTCCACGCGGTCGGCGCGCAGCTCTTCGTCGACGCGGTGCACTACGCGCCCCACCGACTGATCGACGTGATCGACTGGGACTGCGACTTTCTCGCCTGCTCCGCCTACAAGTTCTTTGGCCCGCACGTCGGCATCCTGTGGGGTCGCGTGGAGCTGCTGGCCGAGCTGCCCGCCTACAAGGTGCGCGTCGCCTCCGAAGCGCTGCCGGATCGCTGGATGACGGGCACGCCGTGCAACGAGGGCATCGCGGGAACCCTCGAGGCGGTGGCCTACCTCGCGGATCTCGGTCGCAGCCTCGCGGGCCCGTCCCTCGACCGACGCGACGCGCTGCGCGCGGCGTTCGAGGGGATCGAGGCGTACGAAGGCGCGCTCTGCCGAACCCTGCTCGACGGCATCGCGGCGCTGCCGGGCGCCCGGGTGGTCGGCATCGCCGATCCTGCGCGGCTCTCGGAGCGCACGCCGACGCTGAGCATCCTCGCCGAGCACTGCTCGCCGCTCGCACTCTCCGAGGAGCTCGGCAAGCGCGGCGTGTTCACCTGGGGCGGCAACAGCTACGCGCTGCCGCTGACCGAGGCGCTCGGGCTCGAGCCGGACGGCGTGCTGCGCGTGGGATTGCTCCACTACAACACCGCCGAAGAGGTGGCGCGTCTGTTCGAGCTGCTGCCCGAGTGCGTCGCCGCCGCCTCGGGCGGAGTCCGCTAGCTCCGGCAGCGTCGCTCCACAAGAATGGGAGACCGGCTGGAGCGCAGGGCCGGCCCCGCGCCCCAGCCGGTCCCCGTGATCTGCCTTGTCGCGCGCCTCGGGCCGAGTGCTGCGCCGCATGGCAAATCGTGTCGTGGTCTCCGATACCCGAGGGTTCGAGCCTCGAGGAGATCGGCGAGGCGCGATCGTCGGGCTCTCCAATCTGGCGTGTTCGCGCGAGCGGGCGCAACGCCGGGTGCGCCGGTCGCAGCCCGCGCCGGGCCCGTTCCGGCCTCGGGTCGAGCGGCACCGTCAGATTCTTCTCGTTTGATCTGGGCGGCGGTAAGGGGATCAGCTCCACGAAGGCAGGATGCATCGACTGCGGCGAAATCTTCGACCCATGGGAGAAGAAGGGATTCATCGAGAGCCCCCATTACGTGAGATCGGGCCGATGCGGCGGGGACGCCGAGTACCGCATCCCGCTCGGCGGAAACCAGCACGGCGAGTCCAGCATTGCGCTCCAGATCCTCCGCGGGCTGACGTTCAGCGCCATTCCGTATGTCGTGGATACGGTGATGCGCCTCGCATACAAGGTCGAAGATGGGGCGACCGGTGCTCTCCGGAATACCGGCCGCGGCGCCTGCAGCCGCTGTGCGATCGCGGCGTGATCGGCGAAGACGGAGATCAGCGACAGCGCGCGGGAATCATCAGCGAGCTGTGAGCGCCGCTGTGGCGCCGCCGGGCGGGGGCGCGGCTAGGCGCGCGCCCGCAGCCAGGCGGCGCAGGCGTCGAGGGCGGGCTGCGCGTCTTCGCGGCCGATGCCGATGCGGAAGCGGTCGCTCGGCGTCGGGGTGAGCGAGGAGCGGAAGATGCTCGCGGGCAGGGTGAGCACGCCGGCCTCGGCGAGCAACGCCTTGCAGAAGGCCTCGACGCCGTCCGGGCCCGTGTAGCGCGGGAAGCACACACAGCCGCCGTCCGGTGCCTGCCACTCGAATCGGTCCGGGAATGCCGCGAAGAATGCCTCGAACTTGGGGGTGTTGACGGCGAGCAGCGCGCGATTGCGCGCGAGAATTTGCTCGCGTGCCTTGAGGGCGATGCGCGCCAGCACCTCGCTCGGGCCCGCGTTGCAGATGGAGGTGTAGTGCTTGGCGCGCTCGAGCCGCGAGAGCAGCTCCCGGTCGCGGCACGCGATCCAGCCGACGCGCAGGCCGGGCAGGCCGAGCGCCTTCGAGGTGACGTTGAGCGAGAGGGCGCGCGCGGAGAGATCCGCGGCCTGGGGCAGGGTGCGCGCCGGGTCGCGCTCGAGTCCGCGGTAGACCTCGTCGCTGAAGAGCGTGATGCCGCGCTCGTCGCACAGCGCGACCAGGCGGCGGAAGCTCGCTTTGTCGATCACCTTGCCGGTCGGGTTGTTCGGGAAGCACACGGAGAGGACGCGCGTGTTGGGCTGGATCGCCGCGGCGACGGCATCGAGATCGAGCGCCCAGTCGTTGTGCGGGTCCAGGGCCACGCCGCTCACCGCGCAGAGCGAGAGCGGCACGCTCTCGGCAGCTTGATAGTTCGGTGTGATCACGACGGCGTGGTCGTTCGGCCCGAGCAGCACGTGCATGGCCAGGTAGAGGCCCTCTTCCGCCCCGGCGAAGCAGAGCACATCCTCCGCTTCGAGGCTCTTGAAGGTTTTCGCGATCGCCGCGCGCAGACCCGGATCGCCGGCCGTCTCGGTG
>JAOUNA010000228.1 GCA_029881215.1 Myxococcales bacterium
GGGGTCGGCTTTCTCGGCGGGGGGGTGATGCTCACGCGCGAAGGCGTGGTCACGGGCGTGACCACGGCGGCCGTGATCTGGATGCTCGCGGCCACCGGCGCCGCCATCGGCTTCGGCCACTACTGGGGCGCCTTCGCGCTCTCGCTCGTGACCGTCGCAGTGCTCACCGGCGTCGAGCTGCTCGAATCGAGCCTGCGCTGGCTCATGCGAGGAATCTACAGCCGAGAGGCCTAGCAGGAGCGACACGCCAGCGGCGCGAGCCTCGCGCGGCGCACGCCCGCGCGCGCCGAGCCGGCCGGGGCTTCGTCCCGCTGTGTTACCGTTCTGCGCCGTGGAAACGTGCCCCGTCTCGCGACGTTCGGAATGCTGCGGCGCAGCGCAGCGCGAGCCGAACGAGGCCGGCGCTCCGCTGCGCGCCGCGCTCGCACCGTGAACATTCGCGAAGCGTTCGACATCGACGATCCGCCCGCGTCGATTCCGTGGGGCATCGCCGAGTCCGAGCTGCAGGCGCGGCTGCAGGCGGCCGGATTGCGGCGCGTGACGCGCGCCTACTGCGTGCTTCCGGTCACGGTGCTCGGCGGCCTGCAATGCTTCCTCGGCTTCCGCTTTCGCGGCCCCGACAACGGCCTCTCCGAGCTCGAGCTGTACCGCACCTCGCAGCGCAATCGACGCGCTTCCTTCGCGGAGTTCCAGCGCCACGTCGAAGCGGTGTTCGGCCCGCCGACGTCCACGCTGCCCGGATTCGGAGACTTTCCCAACCACGAGTGGCAGCTGCCGGGCGGAATCCAGATCGTGCACCACGTGCTGGATCGCTTCGGACCCGAAGAGCATCTGACCATCCGGTGCACCCTCTGACGCGGGCATTGCGTGCGGGGCGGCGCGCGTCGGCGCAATCGTGGCGCAGCCGGCGATCGGTTATGCTCGCGCGCTCGGCGTCGGATGTCGCGGAAGACGCGCGACGGAGCGGCTGCAGCACACGGCGCCGGCACAGGGGACACAGCGGACGTGGCGGCGACCGGCGCGATCCACCACATCGACATCACGGTGAGGGACCTGGCGCGTTCGACACCGTTCTACGACCGCCTGTTGTGCGCGATCGGATTCGTTCGGATCGAGGACCAACCGGAGGGCCCGCTGTGGGCGGGCGCGCAGGTCGAAGTCGGCCTGCAGGAAGCGCGGTCGTCGTCGAGCGCTGCGCACGATCGCACCACGCCCGGCCTGCATCACCTGGCGTTCACCGCGCCGACGCGGCAGGCGGTCGACGCTCTCCACGGCGAGCTCGCTGCGATCGGGGCTCGCATCCTCGACGCGCCTGCGGCGTATCCGGAGTACGCGCCCGGGTACTACGCGGTGTTCTTCGCCGATCCGGACGGCATCAAGCTCGAGTACGTGTTCACGCCGGTGTGGCCCGCGTGATCCGGGAGCGCGGTCGAGCGCCAGCGCTCGGTCCCCCGCGCCCGTGGATTCAATCGTGGATCACGGTCAGCAGGTCGCGCTTGTGCTCCTCCTCCTGGATCAGGATGTCCTCGAGGATGCGCCGCAAGCCGTACTCGCGCAGCCCCTCCGCCTGCGCGATCCGCTCCTTGTAGCTGTCGATCGCGTGCTGCTCGCCGCGCAGATCCTGCTTCAACATCTCCAGGGTGTCCGGGGAGACCTCACGCTTCTCGACCTCGACGCTGGGAACGCCTCCGAGATAATCGATCTGCTCGGCGAGCATCGTCGCGTGCTGCATCTCCTCTTGCGCGTGGATCAAGAGTTCCTTCTGGATGGATTCGTACTGCGCACCGGTGATGATCGCCGCGTGCTGGACGTACTGGATCGCGGCGGCGTACTCCCATTCGAGGTCCTTGTTGAGCGCCCTCAACAGATCTTCCAGCGTGAGGCCCATGATGGTCTCCTTTGCCGTGATTTCGCTCGGAACGCCCCGCCAGTCTAACCAGCGCCCCGCTGGGTGCCACGCGGGGATGTCCGTCGCGACGTCTGCACGAGAGCCCCGCCGGGTCGCTCCCGCTAGCGGCGCGTGGCCATGGTAGACTCGCGGCGCACGCGGAGGCCCACCTACTTGTTCCGCAGCGTCGCGGGGCCGGTCGGAAGCTGGGAGCGCCCCGGAGAGGAGTCCCGTGGCACGCTGCGGCGCGACTGAGGCGATGCTCATGCTGCTCGTGCTGTCCCTCTTCTCGTGCGCCGGATCCAGACCGGAGCAACTGGGAGCAACCGAATCCGGTCTCGCCCCCTGCCCCGCCTCGCCCAACTGCGTGTCGAGCGATGCCAGCGACGCCGCGCACGCGATCGAGCCGCTGATCGCCGCGATCGATCCCCACGAGGCATGGCGCGCGGCGCGGGAGCTGGTCGCGGCGCTGCCGCGCACGCAGATCGTCACCGAGACCGGGGTCTACCTGCACGCCGAGTGCCGCAGCGCGCTCTTCGGCTTCGTCGACGATCTCGAGCTCCATCTGCGGCCGGAGCTCGAACGAATCGCGGTGCGCTCCGCCTCGCGCGTCGGCTACAGCGACCTCGGCGTGAACCGCCGCCGCGTCGAGCGCATCCGCGCAGCGCTCAAGAAGCGGGGCGCCCTGCGCTAGGTCGGCGTGCGGAGCCGGGCGTGCGGCATCGGAACCCGGCACGCAGCGCAGCCGATCGCTACACGCGCGGTGCGGCGAAACCGGGGGCGATCCGGCTGTGATATCCTGCCGCGCAGACGCCCTGCTCCGTCCGGCCGATGCGCCGGGCCGGGGCGGCTGCACAACCTGCCCCAGAGACCATCTGCCCAGAAAAATCGACGAGGGTTCGCCGTGGCGCTCCGATCCCCCGCGCTCCCCCCGACAAGCTCGCTTCTGCACCCGCCGCAATTCCGGCGCAGCGCACGCGGCCTGCTTTCCGTGCTGCTCGTCGTCGCCGGCGCGACGCTCGGCTGCTTCTTCCACCAGGGAACGATCCACGTGAAGCCCCCGAAGGCCGCGAACGCTGGCGTACCCGCCCGGCTTTCGGACGACGCCGTTTCAGTCATCCTGCGCGCCGTCGAGGAGGTCGCGACCGAAGAGGGGCTGCGCGGCAAACGGGGCTTCTCGAAGCCGTTCCTCGCGAAGCTGCTCGCCAGCTATGCGAGTCCCGAGCAGATCTCCGTGAGTGTCTGGCTGAACCGAGGTGCTCGCTCGCTCAACATCCGCATCCGCGATGTCAACCACACGGTGGAAACGTCCTACACGCGCTCGATTCGGACGCGGATCGAGACGACCATCCGCTCGGAGCTGCCGGAGCACCGGCTCTCCTACGGAACGATGCGGGGCGGCTGAGGCGCTCCGCGCGGTCTCCAACCGACCGGCCTAGTCCGCGCAGTCGACGCACGTCGCGGCGAAGGGAAGCACCTCGAGCCGCTTGAACTCGATGGGCTCCTCGCAGCGCGTACACACGCCATAGGTGCCGTCATCCAGGCGGGCGAGGGCCGCCCGGATCTGGGCGAGCTCGGCGATGCTGCCCGCATCGAGGCCCACCAACACCTCGTCGTTTTCGAGCTCCACGGCGCGCTCTTGGGAATCCGCGTCCGGCACCTGACGCAGCGATGCGCCGACCTTGCCCAGGCGTCGCATGAGTTCGTCCTGCCTGGTTTGGAGCTTCGCGCGCAGCAGCTCGTAGCTGGACATCGAATCGCTCTCCAATCGTCAGCGCCCGGCCGACAGCGTGCAAGATATCAACAATGGCTGCGCCCGCTCAAGTCGGAGCACCACCGCGGTGCCGCGCCGCGTGCTAGCCTGCCCGCCCACCCCGCTGCCACAGCCAGGCGGAGGGAGGATCGCATGCACCGCGCCCGCGCGCTCCATTTCTCGCTGGCGCTGCTCGCACTCGGCGCGACTCCCCTCTGGCAGGTGCAGTCCGCCGCCGCGCGTCCGGAGAGAATCCGCGCCGGCCACAGCTACTACTCCGACACTTCCGAGAGCAATGGCCTCGTGCAGGACATCGGTGCCGAGAGGAACTACGAAGAGGTATATCAAGCCTACTCCTACTACGAGGCGGTCTACGACGAGACGGAGCGGGTGGCGACCTTCCGAGAGTATCGGCAGGGTGAAGTCCTGCGCACCGAGACCTACCGCTACGCCGCGGACGGATCGCTGGTCGAGCGCGTGGTGCAGCGCCCGGGGCATCGCCCCGAAGTCACGACGCTGCCCGCACGAGGCGATGCGGCGGATGGCGGCGCCGATCGCTGAAGAGCGCCCCAACGCAGCGAGCGCTCGGCAGGGTCGCGCTGCAGCCCGTGGGCACGGGCGTTGTGATAGGCTGCGCACGTGGGCGCCGGGCGCGGTGCGCAGCC
>JAOUNA010000058.1 GCA_029881215.1 Myxococcales bacterium
CCGGCGCGCTTCGACCAGTCGCTCGGTTCTTCCGGCGGCGATGTTCTGGCCGAAGAACGGACTCGACACCGCCGAGAGCGCGTAGAACGGAATCAGCGCGACGGGCTCGATGCGCATCGCGATTCCGAATCCCGCGACCGCGCTGACGCCATGGCTCGCGACCATCGCCATCACGATCCCGTTCGCGACGGGAATGATCGCATTGGTCATCATCGCCGGGATCCCGATCCGCATCAGCTTTCGCCACGAGTCGAAGATCTCGTCGAGCGTCACCCATGGAGTGGCGAACACCCGCAGCTTCGTAGCCAGGTAGATCAGCGTGAACGCGAGCATCGTCAGAGTCGCGGTCAGCGACGCCACGGCCGCGCCGGCGATCTCGAGTCGCGGAAACCCCAACCAACCAAAGATGAAGATCGGATCGAGGATCGCGTTCAGGATCGCGGCCGCGGTGATGACCTTGCCTTCCAGCGCGGTATTGCCGCGCGCGCGCATCGACGCGAGGCAGGTCCACATCACCGCCGACGCGGGCTCCGTCCAGTACCAGATGCTCATGTAATCGGTGATCAGCGGCATTAGATCGTCGGTTGCGCCGAGCACCGAAAAGACCGCGTCGATCGTCAGCAATCCGATCGCGCAGAGCACGAGCGTCGCCAATCCTGCGAGCAGCGCCGCGTCGGTGGTCAGGCGCGCGGTGCGCCGGGCATTGCCTTCGCCCGCGGCGCGCGACACACAGGACGCGGCGCCCGCCTCGTAGCCGATTGCGACCGAGCCGAGAAACCAGATCACCGGAAACGTGAAGCTGATCGCCGCCAGCGGCGCGTCGCCGAGGCGCGAGACGAAGAACAGGTCGACGACATCGAACGAGATGATCGCGACCAACCCGAGCGCCATCGGCGTCGCCTGGACGCGCAGGTGCCGGGAAACGGAGCCCGTGGTCAGATCGGTCACCATCGGAGCGTACTCATGCCGCATCCGCAGCCACTTTGCACACCGATCCGCTCGATCGGGGGGGGCGAAACCGCGGTCTCCGCGCAGCGCCAACAGGATTTAAAGCCAGTCGCGGCGAAGAGCAGCGGCCCGTTGGTTGCAGTCAGCGAAGAGCGGGGACGTTTGGGAATAGGCACCCCCCCGCGCCGTGCCAGATTTGCGCCTAAGCTCTCAGGCCTTCCGGGCGCGGGACTGTGCACCCCTGGCTGGAGAACAGACGCACGTGTCAAAACTTCTGGCCCGGATCACCCTCCACCTCGCCGGTTGGGAGATCGTCGGGACGAAGGCCGCGGACGACAAGCTGGTCCTCGTCGCCGCCCCCCACACCAGCAACTGGGACCTGATCTGCCTGCTCTTGATCGTGCGCGCCCAGGGAACCAAGGTTTCCTGGTTGGGCAAACACACGCTGTTCTGGTGGCCGCTCGGGCCGATCCTGCGCTGGCTCGGCGGTGTGCCGATTCGCCGCGATCGACCGGAAGCAGTCGTCGAGCAGGTCGTGCGCGCCTTCGACGAGGCGGAGACCCTGTTTCTTGCGATCACGCCCGAGGGCACGCGCCGCTATACGCCCTACTGGAAGTCGGGCTTCTATCGCATCGCCAAGGCAGCGGGTGTTCGGATCCAGCTGGGCTTTGCGGATTACGCGCAACGCCGCGCTGGCTTCGGCCCCGCCTTCATGCCGAGCGACGACGTGCGCGCCGACATGGACAAGATCCGCGCCTTCTTTGCCGACAAGGTCGCCCGCCACCCGGACCAGGTCGGTGAGATCCGGCTCCGCAAAGAAGAATAGAGGGCAAGAAGCGCCCGGCGCCGATCCGGCGAGGATCCCGCCCTTGGATTCAGCGCGAGATCTTCCTCGCCGACGTCGACGGGTGCCCCGAGATCGACCTGCTGCTGAAGGATTTCCCGGACGTTCGCAAGGTTCCCTGCGGCGGCCCCCGCTACGACGCGGAAGAGAATCGAGCCGTGGACGCAGCCCGCGGCGAGGAGGTGGCGTTCCTAACTGGGTTTCACGGCGCGCCGAGCTTCTCGCACGGCCCATCCCCGTTCAGGAGCTACCCATGGTGCCGTGTCAAGGACGGCCAAGAAGATATAATGCCCTCGAATCCGCGGGAAATCCGCTGAGGGGACTGATCAGCGGGCAGAGTCAACAGGAGATCGAACATGACCGCACTGTCGAAACTCATTTGCGCGATGATCGGGTGCCTTCTCATCGGCTTTCCTGGCCTGCTTCGGGCAGCGGACCGCTGCATCCTCGCCAACGAATCGGCATTCCCCGGCTACGTGAACGAACTCGCCGACGGCATCAGCAGGAAGATCGAATATCGCTACGGCCAGGGTGACGAGAGTACACCGGAGCACGCTTTCGTGCGCGGTGCGATTGGAGCCCGGGCAGCCGATCTGTTCGTGACGGTCCAATTCGACCGCAGCGGCAGAGTTACGGACTTCGATGTGCAGCGCCGGAGCGACCGGCCCGTGGACGAGGTGCTGGTGCACCTGCTGGACGCGTGTCTCGATCCTTACAAGGAAGATCTCGACGCGCTGGCGAGCCACATCGAAGCGCAGGTGAAATTCCAGCTCGCGGAAGAGGAAGGGCGCAAGGCCCAGATGGAACGCTGACGCGCGCCCGAGCTCGTACTCGCGTGGGTCCCCACGTCGAGCCGGCGCGCGTTCTCGCGGAAGCCTGCTCACGCCGGCACGGGGCGCGGGGTCGGCTGGACGCGCAGCCGTGGGCGCCGGCGATTCCGGTACAATGCCGCATCACGGCAATCCAGGTGGGGGTGAGAGTGTACGGCGGGAACGCGCAACCGGCCGCCGCAAACGGGCAGCCTTCGTGATCGCGCGCGTCGCAGTCCGCGCGCGCTGGCTCTCGATCCTGATCCTGGCCGCGCTGATCCTGGCCGCGCCGCCCGGTCTCGGGAAGGCCGAGGCCCAGGAAGGAGCGGCGCGCACCCCCGACTCGACCGCCGGCGAAGGGATCGAGGCCCCGGGCGCCGGGGCCGAGCCGCTCGGGTCCGAGGAGGCGCGCGCGAAGCTCGCGGAGATCGAGGCGCAGACCGCCCGGCTGCGCGAGCGCACGGAGGAGTGGAGGCGGCAAGCCGCCGCGTACGAGAGCGCGCGCCGCGATGCGCCGCAGCAGCTGCGCGCCATCGAGGACGAGATCGCGATTCTGCAGAAAGACCAGCAGGTCGCGGTGGGCACGGGCGCGACGATCGAGGAGCTCGAGACGCAGCTGCTGGGTGCAGAGCAGGATCTCGTGCTCGCGCGCAAGGACGGGGCGGCACTCGAGGAAGAGACCGCGCGCCGCTCGGAGCGGCGCAAGAAGATCCCCGAGCTGCTCGCGGCGGCCAAGGAGCGGCTGCGCGAGCCGGTCAACGCGATGCCCGTGGCGCCGGGAGATGCTCCCCAGCTCCTCGCGGCCCGCGAGCAGCTGGCGAGCGCGCGTCGCACGGCGCTCGAGCGCGAGATCGAGGCCTACGAAGCGGAGCTGGTCAGCTACGACGCCCGGGGCCAGCTGCTCGGCAAGCGCCTCGATCGCGCCAGCACCGCCATCGCCGCGCACGAGGCGCGCATCGAGAAGCTGCGCGCGGCGCTCACCGCGCGCCAGCGGGGTGAGGCCGAGCGCGCGGCGGCCAGTGCGCGGCAGCTGCTCCTGGAGGCGCAGACGCTGACACCAGCCGTCCAGGCCCTCGTGCGCGAGCTGGCCGAGCAGAACGACCGGCTCGCGCAAGAGCGCACCGGCGAAGGCGGCCTGCTCGCCAAGATCGACGATGTGAGCCGCAAGCTCGCCCGCGCGGAAGAGCGCGTCGCGGAGATCGATGCGGACTTCGCGCGTCTGACCACGAAGATCGAGGCGGCCGGGCTCATCGATTCCGTGGGGCTGTTGCTGCGGAAGCAGCGCTCCGAGGCGCCCGATGTCGGCATGTATCGCCGCTTCATGCGCATGCGGCAGCAGGAGATCAGCGCGGTACAGCTTCAGCAGATCGAGCTGCGCGATCAGCGCCGCGCGCTGGCGGACATCGACAGCGTGGTCGCGCGCGCCATGGCGAGCCTCGATGCGTCGATCGCGGCCGGCGAGCGCACCGCGTTCGAATCCCTGCTGCGCGAGCTGCTCGAGACCAAGCGCAAGTATCTCGACGCGCTCATCCGAGAAACCGAGACGTACTTCCAGAAGCTGGTCGACTTTGACGCGCGGCAGCAGGAGCTGATCGAGAAGACCGAGCAGCTCCTGCTCTACATCGACGAGCGGATCTTGTGGATCCCGAGCGGCGAGGCCGTCCGCCCCGAGCTCGTCGCCGACGGACTCGACGCGCTCGGCTGGCTGCTCGCGCCGCGCTTCCTGCAGCAGCTGTGGCGCGCACTCGGCGCGCTGGCGCTCGCCGCCCCGCTGCTCAACGCGCTGATCGCGGCGCTGCTCATCCTGGTGCTGTCGCTGCGCTCGCGCATTCGCGAGCGGATCCGGGCCCTGGGGGTGGAGACGCGCGAGCCCACGTGCCTGCGCGACGCGCCCACCTGGGAGGTCGCCGGTCTCTCCGTGCTGCTGGCTGCCTGGGGGCCGGGCCTGCTCGCCTACCTGGGTTGGCGCCTCGGCATCTCCCCGGACGCGACGCAGTACGTTCGCTGCTTCGCCCACGCGCTGCTCGCGGCCGCGCTGATCTGGCTCGCCTTCGAGATCCCGCGCCAGGTGCTGCGCCGCGGCGGGCTGGCGGAGGCGCACTTCGGCTGGCCGTCGCAGGCGGTGGGCAGTCTGCGGCGGCACTTCACCGGGCTGGCCGCGATCGCGATTCCGGCCGTGTTCGCGATCCAGATCTTCGAGATGCGCGGCGAAGATGCCTGGAAGGAGTCGATCGGGCGCCTCGCCTTCCTCGCGATCATGGCCGCGCTGGGCGTCTCGAGTCACCGGCTGCTGCGCGAGCGCGTCGGCGCGCTCTGGTGCATCGCACACGCCTCGCCGGAGATCTCGATCCGGCGCTGGCTGTGGCGACTCGCGCACGCGCTGGCGATCGCTGTCCCCGTCGTCCTGGCCGTGGCCGCCGTGCGCGGCTACTACTGGACCTCGCTGCAGCTGGCCGCGAGCTACTACTTCACGCTCGTCCTGCTCTTCATGCTGACGATCGCGTTCCGGCTGTGCGCGCGTTGGTCGCTGCTGGCCCGCCGACGCCTCGCCCTCAAGCGGGCGCGGCAGGCACAGCAGGCGCGCGAGGTGCAGCGCGCGCAGGAGGCCGGAGTCGACGTCGCCGAGCCCGTCGAGTCCGAGATCGACCTCGGGACCGTCAGCGCGCAGACCGGCCGGCTGCTCAAGAGCGCGACGATCTTCGCGATGTTGATCGGCCTGTGGATCATCTGGGCGGATCTGCTCCCGGCCGTCGGCATCCTCCGGGAGGTCGAGCTCTGGAGCACGAGCGCAACGGTGACCGTCGAGATCACGGATGCCGCCGGCGAGCGGCACCTCGCGCAGGAAGAGGGCATGGTCCCCGTCACGCTGGCGGATCTCTGCCTGGCGATCCTGATCGCTGTCATGACGCTCGCGGTGGCCCGAAACCTTCCCGGGCTGCTGGAGATCTCCCTGCTCCGGCAGCTCGGCACCGGCGCGGGCGAACGCTACGCCTACGCCACGATCCTCAAGTACGTCATCACACTCGTCGGCATCGCACTCGCGTTCAATGCGATCGGCGTGGGCTGGTCGAACATCCAGTGGCTCGTCGCGGCCGTCGGCCTGGGCCTGGGGTTCGGGTTGCAGGAGATCTTCGCGAACTTCGTCTCCGGCCTGATCATCCTCTTCGAGCGCCCCATTCGCGTCGGCGACACGGTCACCGTCGGCGATGTCAGCGGCACGGTGTCGCGCATCCGCATCCGCGCCACGTGGATCACCGGGTTCGACCGCAAGGAGCTGGTCGTGCCGAACAAGGAGTTCGTCACCAGCCGGCTCATCAACTGGTCGCTCTCGGATGCGGTGCTGCGCATCGAAATCCGCGTCGGCATCGCCTACGGCTCGGATACCGAGAAGGCGCTCGAGGTGCTCAAGGCCGTCGCGGATCGCAATGAGCACATCCTGAGAGAGCCCCGCCCGCAGGCGCTGTTCCTGGGCTTCGGCGAGAGCGCGCTCGACTTCGAGCTGCGCGTCTTCAGCCCCGACGTCGAGCACCGACTGCTGATCCAGCACCAGCTGCACATGGCGATCGACGCGGCCTTCCGCGAGGCGGGCATCGAGATCGCCTTCCCCCAGCGCGATCTCCACATCCGCTCCCTGCCCCAGCCCCGGCCGCTCGCGCCAGAGGGCGGAGGCAGCTGAGCTCCCGGGCGCGGGCGGCGCGTGGAGCCGCTTGACGCCGTGTCGCGCCGTCGCGTACGCTGCACGCCCTGACACGGGTGAGTGAAGCCGCCCACGTATCGATACTTCACGGAATCAACAACGTCCCCGCTCCATCCATGTATTCGAAATACGTGCTTCCGCGAATCGTCCACTTCACGTGCAGCATGAAACCCAACATGCGGCAGCGAGAAAAGGTCGTCCCGCTCGCGAGCGGCGCGGTGCTGGAGGTCGGCGTGGGGTCGGGGCTCAACCTCCCGTTCTACGATCCGAGTCGCGTCACCCAACTCTGGGGCCTCGAACCATCCGCCGAAATGCGTCGCTTGGCGGCGGACGCGGTGCGTAGCCTGCGTTTCAAGTTCGAATTCATCGATCTCCCGGGCGAGGAAATTCCCCTCGACGCACACAGCGTCGATACGGTGCTGGTCACCTACACGCTGTGTACGATTCCCGAAACGGAGCCCGCGCTTCGGGGCATGGCGCGGGTGCTGCGGCCGGGCGGCGCGCTGATCTTCTGCGAACACGGGGCCGCGCCCGACCCGGACGTTCGACGTTGGCAGGAGAGGCTGAATCCGATCTGGAAGCGACTGGGCGGCGGCTGTCACCTCAATCGCGCGATTCCCGACCTGATTCGCGCCGGTGGCTTCGAGATCGACCGGCTGGAAACGATGTATCTCCCGGGCTGGCGGCCCGCCAGCTTCAACTACTGGGGAACCGCCTCGCCGCGCTGAAAACGCGGGGGCGGGCGGCGCGGCCAGGCGTCTACGTGGATCAGCGTGTCGTAGCAGATCAGGTCGGCGATCGAGATGCTGGTGTCGATGCGCGGAAACGAGGCGCCGACCGGAACCAGACCGCTGTCGTAATGCGTCTGCGGCTCTCCGTCCACCGCCAGGTCGAGTCCGAGGCGCTCCACGAGCGCAAACTCGCCGCCGTACTTGTACATCCCGAAACCACGGATGGGAATGGTCGTCTTCGTCGGATCGAGCGCCGAGGCGACGCGCCACCGCACATTGACCACCGCGAACTCGGTGAACAGCGGATCCTGCCGCAGGTCCACCAGCGCGAAGGTGCCGAGGATGCGCTGCGGCTCCGTCAGCGGGCAGTCGCAGGCCCCGAAGCAGCCGCGTTGGAACGTGCTGTCGCGCAGCAGCCGGTACGGGTGAATGTCGGCCAGCGGCACCGGTGACGCATCGACCACGATGACCGTATCGAAGCAGACCATCTGGTTGACCGTGACGGTGGCGGCGAGACTCGGAAACCGAGCGCCCGGGGCCACCAGGCCGGAGTCGAAATGCTGCACGGGACCGTCGCCGACCAGGAGATCCAGGCTGAGCTGCTGCTGCAGCGCGAACTCCCCACCCACTCTGTACGTCCCGGAGCCCGTGATGCGCAGCTCGGGATCGCCCAGTGACACGGTCCAGTTGATGTCGGTGATCTTGTAGCTCTGGAAGAGTCCGTCGAATCCGGCGGGAATCAGCCTGAACGTGCCGCGCACCGGGACTTCCGCCAGGATCGGGCAGCGGCACGGATCGAAGCAGCCGCGCTGGAAGCTGCTCCCCTTCTCGAGCCGGTAGATACCGGCGGACGTCGTGGTGAGATCGGTCTGGCCGCGCGCGGCGCCGAGCGCCGCGGGCAGCGCGGCGGCGAGAACGAGCAGCGCCCGGAAGCACCGGTTTCGGAGCATCAGCATCCCTCCATCGCCCCCCGGTATGCCGATCGCCGAATCGTACGTCGACGGACACAGGAGGTACAAGCAGGAATTGTGTCCGTCGCCGGTCGGTTCCGAGTGGGTCGGTATGGGCCCGGGTTCAGCGCCGGTCCGGCCTCGCCGGCTCGGCTTCGATGTAGGCGCGTAGCTGCCGACCGATCTCCAGATCGGGCCGCGCCTCGATCAAACGTTCCACGAGCGGACCGGCCTCGCGGAGTCTTCCGCGCTTCAGGTAGTGATCGGCCAGCGCGTAGAGGTAGTCGGGATGATCGGGCGCCAGCTCCAACGCCTCGCGCAGCGCTCTCTCCGCCTCGGCGTCGCGTCCCAGGAGCTGCCGGAGCAGTCCCAGGTTGTAACGAACGCGGGCGTCGCGCGGCGCACCCGCGGCTGCGCGCTCCATCCAGTCTAGGGCTTCGGGGAGCTTCTGAAGCTCCACCAGCAGCAGCCCGAGCAGGTAGGCCGCTTCGTGGTCCTCGGGATAGGCCTCCAGGACTTCGCGGAGCAGCGTCTCCGCTTCGCCGTTTCTCCCCTCGCCACTGAGAAGAATCGCCAGCTGGATCTTGGCCGGCAGGAAGAGATCGTCCACCTCGATGGCTCGCCGGTAGTAGCGCTCGGCTTCGCTCGCCCGACCGAGCCTCGCGTAGAGTGCGCCGAGGTTCAGTCCGGCGAATGCGAAGTCCAGCGAGTACTCCATCGTCTCGACGTACTCCTCCATCACCTCGCGGTAGGCCTCGAGCTGGTACGGCTTGAACAGGCTCTCCTCCGTACCGGCGAGCTTCGAAAGGGCCGCAAGACGCACCGCCTTCACGGGATCGAAGAGCAGCGGAGCGAACAGGGAGACGCGCTCCTGCGGGTCGACAGTCGTCAGGCTCTGCGCGGCGGTATGTCGCATCAGATCCTCGTCGTCGAGCAGGGCAGCCCGCAGCGCCGCGCCCGTCTCATTGCCGGGAGTTCGATCGAGCAGGGAGAGCGCCGTCGCACGCACGATGGTGGGAAACAGGGGGCTCTCCGCCAGACGGATCAGCTCGTTGCCCGCCTCGGGTCTGCCCTCTCGTGCGGCGGCCAGAATCGTCCCGTAGTGGGGCCTGCGCGCAATCCCGTACCAGTTGCGGAACGCATCCACCGACCACTGCAGAGGCTTGTCATCGTGACAGCCTCCCTGGGTGCAGGCGTTGGGAGTTCCGATCTCCTGGGAGAGGTCCGGTCTCGGAACGCGCAGGCTGTGATCCGCTCGCCAGTCCACGACCATGTAGAGACGTTCGGGCATGTGGCACTTGACGCAGAGCGCGCCGTCGCTGGGCCGGCCGTCGTGGATCTTCTTGTGGAAATGGTGGTCGATCGTGTCATACGCGTCCGCCCGATGGCACTGCAGACACAGGTCGTTGCCCTCGCGCTGGAGCTTCAGGCTGTGCACGTCGTGGCAGTCGCTGCATCCGACACCGTTGTGGTACATCTTGCTCTGTACGAACGAGCCCCAGACGTAGACTTCGTCCAGGATCTGACCATCGGGATGGTAGAGCTGCTCGCGCAGCAGGGACGGGATCTGGCTCTCCAGGAGAGCGGCTTTCGTATGATCGTAGTCACCCAGCTCGGTCCGCCGCGAGTGACACGGCGCACACAGCTCCACTTGCTGGCGTGAAGAGATGCTGCCCGTCCAGATCACCAGGCCGTAGTCCGGCGCTTCAGGACGCGCCATCGGCGGGATCTCGGCCCAGGCCAGATGACGGGATGCGGGCCCGTGGCAGGCTTCGCAGCTCACGTCGATCTCGGACCAGGTCGTGTCGAACGAGTCGGTATCGGGATGGTAGGCCTTGCGAAGATTGGTCGAGTGGCACTCCGCGCACATGCCATTCCAGTTCTGGGCCGACCGCGTCCAGTGCAGCCAATCGTCGGATGGAATGTCCTGACCCGGATAGAGATGAAACCACTGTTTCCGCTCGGTGTCCCACGCGATGGATAACGCCTGCAGGCGTCCGCGGGGAAATCGGATCAGATATTGCTGAAGCGGTTCGACGCCAAACGTGTACGCGATCTCGAACTCGCGCATCTCTCCGCCGGGGCCCTCGGTGGTTACGAAATATTTCCCCTCTCTCCGGTAGAAGCGCGACCTGACGCCACGGTGCTCGAAGACCGCGTCGTCGAAATCCGCCAGCACCGTTTCCTCGTTGGCCTCTGCCATCGACTGATCGTGGTTCGATCCCTCCCAGCGCTGGGTGGCCGCCTCGTGGCACGTGCGACATCGTTCCCGGCCGACGAACTCGAGCGCCATCCCGTCGGCCGGATCCCCCGCGCCCGATCTGCTGCCGAGCAGGGCATACAAGGGAATCGACAAGACGATGAAGCAGGCGGAACCGAGTGCGAGATGCTTCCAGAGACGCAACGGATCGGATTGCGCCAACTCCGTCCCGTCGCCGCCGGGTCGGCTCATGCTCTCACCACCTGCGAGGGATCGAACGCGAGCCGCCGAATGGGAGCGGTGACGTCAACCTTGACGATCCCATTCTCGATGCGGACGGGAAACAGATCGAGAGCGCGCGGAGCCGGGGGGTTCAGCACGTCCCCCCGGAGATCGAAGGCCGAGGCGTGGCACGGGCAGGCAAAGCGGCCTTCCTCGGCGATCCAGGGCACGGTGCAGCCGAGGTGCGTGCACTTGCGGTGCAGCGCGAGGAAGCCACCGTCCTCGAGACGGACGAGATAGAACTTCCCGTCCCGGAACGCTGTCACGCTGCCCGGCGCGAACCGCTCGACGGGGCCAGCGCTGACGATGGCGCCGATCTCAATTCGACTGGAGCGTCGCAGGGACGGCCGCAGAAAGGAGATCGCGATCCAGACCAGCTCGGTGAAGGCAACACCCCCAAGAGCGACCCACAGCGCCGTGAGAAATCGGCGCCGCGACGGAGC
Organism: Myxococcales bacterium; assembly: GCA_029881215.1. Lineage (GTDB taxonomy): Bacteria > Myxococcota_A > UBA9160 > UBA9160 > SMWR01 > JAOUNA01. The sequence goes on from JAOUNA010000058.1 coordinate 10,905, forward strand.
GCTGCCAGGCGACTGGGTCGCTTCCACGGTCACCTCAGAGGTTCCACGGCCACTTCAGCGCCATGCCCTTCCCGCGGAACCAGACGCCGATCAGCGTGAGAATCGAGAAGACCGTGCCCAGCAGGATGAAGACCGCTTGGATCGACTCGCTGTCGCCGGCGCCGTACCTGCGCTTCACGAAGACGAAGAAGCCCACGACCACTCCCAGCAGAATGGCGAACGGCAGCGCTCCGTAGCTCAACACGGGCGGAATGCCCGGAAGCGAAGCTGCGGGATCGATCAAGAACTCATCGATGACGATCCAGGCGGGTGTTGCGACCAGGCCCAGCAGCGCTGCCACGCCTGTCGTCCGGCGGCCCGTGTCCGAGAGAAACCAGTTGCCCTCGCGCGCGGCTTCGCAGCGCAGGTAGGGAAGGCTCAGCAGTCCCGCGGCCACCACCACGGGAATCACCAGCACGGCGAAGACGGGATCGAAATGCAGGAGCAGCTCCTGAAAGCCCATGAAGTACCACGGGGCCTTGGCCGGGTTCGGACTCATGCCCGGGTTGGCCGCCTCCCCCAAGGCCGCCGGGAAGACCATGGCGAGGGCGAGCACGCAGGCGATCAGGGTCAGCGCGACCGCGACCTCCCGAATCAGCAGATTCGGAAGAAACAGAACGGTTTCGGGTCGGCCAGCACCGGGCACGTCCGGGCGCACGACGCCGCCGGCTTTGCGCACGCGCCAGAAGTGCAGCGCCATCAGAGCAATGAGCGCGCCGGGTACGAACGTCGTGTGGAGCGCGTAGAAGGTGAGGATCGTGGACGTTCCGATCTCCGCGCCGCTCCGGATGACGCGCTGGAGCCAGCCTCCAACCAGGGGCACGTACTCGACCATCCCGGTGACGATGGTCACCGCCCAGTAGGAGTCTTGATCCCACGGCAACAGGTAGCCGGTGAAGTTCGACAACAGCACGCACGCCAGCAGCGAGAGACCGACGATCCAGTTGAACTGCCGCGGGCCGCGAAACGCGCCCGTCAGGAGGACCCGCAGGACGTGAAGACACAACGCGAAGACGACCAGATTGGCGCTCCAGTAATGCACACTCCTCACCAGCCGCCCGAACAAGACGTCGCGCTCGAGACTTGCGAGCGAGTCGTGGGCCCCTTGCGACGAGGGCTCGTAGGCGAGCATGAGCAGAGCGCCGCTGCCCATCAGCAGCAAGACGAGAAGGAGCGACATCCCACCCAGACCAAATGTGTGCGTGTAACGGATGGTGCTTGCCGGAACGCGGATGGGCCTCGCGTGGAGCAACAACGTGTTGAAGACGATCCACTTCCGGTCGCGGTCGCTCTCGGGGAGAATGGGACCGCGAAAGACGGAGCGCCAGACGCGCGCGATCAGCGAAGCGTTCGGATCCGATTGTCGAGATTCCGACACGGCTCAGCTTCCCACAAGATCCAACCTGCTCACGGGTTCATGATCTCGGTGACCGAATCCTTGAGCGCTTGCAGAATCTCGTCGACATCGGCATCCGTATGGGCGGCGGACAGGAAGGCCAGATGGAACCACGGGATGTAGATGTTGTGCAGCCGCAGGTGCAGCTGCAGATCGTTCATCATGGCCAGGTCTTGATGCAGCGCGTCGCGCGGTTTGAGAATGGGCCCTTGCTTCTGATGGATCTGGAACATGGGGCCAATCCCGCTCATGCAGAAGGCATACCCCCTGGATCGGGCCCACTCGTTGAAGCCGCCGCGCAGGCGATCGCCTTTCGCATCCATTTCTGCGTACAGGTGCTCATTCTCCATGAGGTGCTTCAGGAGCGCCGTGCCCGCGGCCAGGGTGAACGGATTGCCGCTGAAGGTGCCCGCCGACGACACCTGCTCCTCCGCCTGGGCGACCTGCTGCATCAGCGCCCTGGAGACCGCAACCGCACCGATCGGCGCGCCGCCCCCGATGATCTTGCCGTACGTGGCCAGATCCGGCAGCACGCCGAATCGCTTCTGGGCGCCACCCAAGGCGATGCGGAAGCCCGTGATGACTTCATCGAACATCAAGAGCACACCGCTGCGCTCGGTGACGTCCCGGAGCTTCGCCAGGTACTCCGCGCTGACAGGAATGGCGCCGGTTCCGAAGACCGGCTCGATCATCACACCGGCCAGCTCGTCCGCGTGCGCCTCGATCATGTCGAAGGCTTTCTCGTTGAACGGGAGCATCATCACCGTGTCCCGCACCGCGTCCGGGATGCCCCCCGAGGCCGCCACCTGGTTCGGCTTGTCCTCGGGCCCCATCTTGGTCGGATCGACATATACACTCCACTGCGCGTAGTCGTGCCAGCCGTGATAGGTGCCTTCGAACTTTCCGATCTTGCTCTTGCCCCGGGAAGCGCGCATCAGACGAATCCCGATCAGGGTCGCTTCGGTGCCGGTATTGCAGAGCATCGCCATCTCTGCGCAGGGGACACACTCGATGAAGCGCTTGGTAAACTCGATCTCGTGCAGATGGGGCGCGCCAAAGCTCGTTCCGCGCCGCGCCTGATTCAGCATGGCATCGACCACTGCGGGCGGGGAGTGCCCCAACACGTGGACGCCGAACGACATGGTGCAGTCGATGTAGCGATTCCCATCGATGTCCCAGATGTACTGACCCTCCGCGCGATCCGCGTAGAAGGGGTACGGCTTGAACTTGCGCGCCTGGCTGAGCAGTCCGCCGGGAACGAGATCCTGTGCGACCTCCCAGAGCTTTCCGGACTTCGGGGTGCGATTGGCGAGTTCCTGGAGCATTTCATCGTGCGTCATGGTTCCCACAGTCGATCTCCTTTCCACGGCCGGGGCGCAATGCGGCCTCTGCTGTCCAGGTTTTCCACGCAAAGCTCTCGAGAGCCGGGCGCGTCTCGACGCGGATTGCGCTGCGGGCGACGGTAGCATCCGACCTCGAACCGCGTGAGTCGAACACCGCGGACCCTGTTCTCCTGGAGGCGCATTCAGACGTTCTCCAAGCGCACGAGATGCTTCAGGCCGAGGCGCGCGCCGGGAGCGGGGGCAGCGCGCCATCCGCCCCGAACATGGGGCGGGGCGCCTCGCGCATCTCGAGCTCGGGGCGGCTCGCCAGCTCGGCCTGGTAGGCCTCGGAGACTTCGATCTCATCGAGCACGAGCGTGTTGCGGATGCGCACCACGCGCGCCCGCTCGGGCGACACCGGCCCGATGGTGCCGAGCGCGGTGACGATCATCTCGAGGTCGCTCTCCAGCGTGAGCGGAATGCGCGCCTCCTCGGGAGCCGACGCGGTGAGGGCGTTCGTGTAGAGCGCGACGCGGTCGATCTTCTCGACGAGCCGGCGCGTGGTGAAGTCCGCGTATCCGATCCCCGCCGCGTGCCCGTGCGTCGCCTCGCTGAGATCGCGCACGGCGAGCCGCTTGACACGGGGCCCGCTCGATGGCTCGCCGACCTCGGGTCGGCCCGCCACCTTGGGATCGAAGCCGGCGCCGCTCACGTCCTTGCCAATCTCGTCGATGACGAGCAGGTCGATCTCGCCAACCGGAAGCGTCGCCGCCAGCGCCTTCGCGCGCCGCAGCAGCGCCGCCTCGGCCTCGGCGAGCCCCTCCGGCGCCAGAACCCCGATCTCCGCCGTCTGCGCGTAGGCGTTCTCGACCACGCCCACGCCGAACAGAAGCTTCCCGGTCGCAAGGATGCGCTCCGCCACCTGGGAGATCACGCGGGGGTAGCCCCGCACCATCATCTCGCGGTGGCACAGCTCGGCGCCCCGCTGCTTGCCGAGGCCGATCGCGAGCATCTTGAGCAGACCGCTCTCGAACTCGTGCGTGAAGTCGGTATGCGACTTGACGCGGTTCACGAGAACCAGGTGATCCGCTTCCGCGGCGAACTTGTCGATGAGCACGGGAATGCCGTCTGCGCTGGTGCCGATCTGCACGACGTCCATTGAGGCGCGCACGGGAGCCCCCGCCGTGGCCGGGTCGACGCCGAGCCGCGCCAGCACCGCGACCTGGCCCTCCGCGCTGGCAGCCCCGTGGCTTCCCATCGCGGGCACCAGGAAGGGATCCGCGCCGAGTCGCCGCAGGGCGTCCACGGTGGCGCGCACGAGGACGGGATAGTTGGCGATGCCGCGGCTCGAGCAGCCCACCGCGACGCTCGCGCCGGGCGTGACGCGCCCCTCCAGCGCGAGCGCCTGCACCCCGCGCGCCACCGCGCCCGCGACGTCGTCCAGGCGCGGCGCGGCGAAGCGCTGGCCGATGCGCATCATCCTCGGCAGCACGATCCCGCGCCCTCCCCTGCCAGAAGACTCGAATTCCCCGCTGGTTCGGCCCTTGGCCCGAGCTTGCAGCCGGCGTCGTGACGATATCGCGGCCGCCAGCGCCGACCACATCCGCTCCGCGGAGCGCGTGCGCGCGCATGTGCTTAAATCTCCGCGTGTCGGCCCGCGCGCCCGGGAAGACACGCCGCGTCAAACGCCGGAGGCTCGATGAGTTGGACCACGCTCCGCTGCGCGCGCTGCGGGGGTAGGGGGCGCAAGCAGGCCTACTGGGGCTACCCCGATCCGGAGATCCTCGAGAAGGCGGCCCGCGGCGAGCTGCCGGATGTCGTATTCGGCGGCTGCGTTCTGGGCGAGCCATTTCCCACCTGGCTGTGCGACGCCTGCGAGGACTTCTTCGGAGACGACACCACGGCGCGTCAGCACTTCAGGGACGAGCTGGACGCGCGCCGCCGGGCCGCCGAGGCCGCGAGCCGCGCCGACGATCCGCACACCGCCGCGCGCCGGCCGGAGCGGGGGCGTGGCATGCGCGCACTCCTCGGCGTGATCGTCGTGCTCGCCATGGCGCTCGGGCTGCTGCTGCTCTCGATCCTGGTGGCGGAGCGCGTCGGCGCGAGCCACTGCGGCATCCCGCCCATCGAGCCCGTCCCGCCGCCCGGCTGCCGGGACCTCTGCCCGTGCTGCACAGCGCCCCTCTTGGGCGAGGCCCGCGGGCCCGGTACGCTCCGCGCGTGAGCCGCCTGCCCGATTTCCGCCTGGAGACCTTCCTCTCGAAGTGGGAGTTCTCCGCGCGCTACCACCTCACGGCCTCGGACGTGCAGACGCTGTCCGTCGCGGA
>JAOUNA010000059.1 GCA_029881215.1 Myxococcales bacterium
GATCGCGGGCCCAGATCGCGCCCGTCGAGATCATCACCACGTGGCCGACGAAGCCGAAGAGGATGGCGCGGAACATCAGGTCGTCCAGCACCTGCGGCGGGGGCAGGCCCTGCAAGCGCGCCGCCAGCCCCGATCCCGACGCCCGACTGCGCATCAGATAGACGACGCCGAGGGCCGCGGCGACGGAGTAGGCGCCGTAGGCGAGCCAGGCGAAGAAGATGTGAACGAACATCCAGAGGTTGTCGAGCACCAGCGACATGGTGGTGAAGCGCGGCTGCTCGAGCAGCGCGTAGCCGAGCATCAGCAGGGCGAAGGGCGCCACGAAGACGAGCATGGGTGCCAGGCTGCGCCGGCGCAGGAGGGTCACGAGGCTGAAGAGCATCACCACCGCGGCGCCCATCAGCACGTTCTCGTAGCGGCTGGCCACGGGGAGGTGCCCCGTGTAGGCGATGCGGGCGCCGACGGTGACGAGGTGCACGACGAGGCCGCCGCCGCACGCGAGGCCCGCCGCGCGCAGCAGGCGCGCACGCGCGAAGACGAGACCGCACAGCGCCAGCGCCGTGCCCAGCATGTACGCGAACACGGTGATCCAGAAGGCCGCGTACTCGACCGGACTCACGCGGCGCCCCCCCGGTCCGCCGGCCGCGCGCCCGCGCGCGCCAGCGCGGAGCCCAGGCGGCCGAACTCTTCTTCGAACAGGCTCTCGAAGGTCTCGCCGTGGCCGAACACGCGAAGCGACTCCCCGACCCGCTGCACCAGGATCTCCTTGCGCAGCCTACCGTAGCGGACCAGCAGACCGAGAATCATCACAGCGAGGCATGCGAAGACACTCCGCTGACCCCGCTCCTGGATCACCTCGAGCAGGCCGTAGGCGCGGATCTCCGGCAGGAAGAAGAAGGCGAGACCCGGCTGGAGCGTCACACGCTGCTCCGGCGCGAGCAGCCCATCGTGCACCGTCTCCCCGCGCCACACCACGCGCGCCGCGAAGCGGGGATTGCGCAGCGCGTGGCTGCGGCTGCGGTCCTCCCCGGCCTCGCGCTCGTAATCCGGGTAGAGGCGCACGTGCACGCTGCTGTCTTCGGCGCCGAGGGAGAAGTCCTCCGAGCGCTCGAGCGGAAAGGGGACGAGCTTCACCCAGGCGCCGCCGATCATGCGGCCGCGCTCGTTCGCGATCACCCAGCCGGCCATGCGGCCGAAGCCGTGCACCAGCACCTGGTAGGGCGCCCGCCGGAACGGCCGATTGACACCGAAGTGCACCACGTCGCCCTCGGGCGTGAGGATGCGGCCGTCGAAGCGCCGCACCTGCGTTCCCTCGGTCTGGATCTCGAGCTGCTCGATCTGGAAGCGCAGCCCGGGAAGCTCGGGCCCGACGGGCCCACGCGACGAGAGGAAGCGCGCCGTGTGGAGGTCGAAGGCTTCGCCCTCCCCCACGCCGACCGTGCCGCGAAACGGCGCGGGCGTCAGCGCCAGCCAGCTGCCGACGACGAGCAGCGCGAGCAGGCCCAGGTGGAACAGCCAGTGCCCAGCGATGGAGAAGCGCCCGCGCAGCCCGTAGACGCTTCCGCTCGCGACGAGCGCGCGGTAGCCGGCGCCGTGCAGCAGCGCTGCGATGCGCGCCTCGTCGAGGTCGGTCGCCGGGAGCTCGCACCGCAGCCACGATGCGGCCGGCTGCGGCGCCTGTTGCGGAAAGCGGAACAGTCCGAGCGTGGCGCGCAGCCGCCGGATCATGCAGCACACCAGGTTGAGGAACAGCAACGCGCAAGTGCCCGCGAAGAGCGGCGCGTGCAGAACGTCCGTGAGTCCGAGAGCGCGCGCGAGCCGCCCGGCGATTCCCTTGTGCTCGATCCAGCGTTCGACGACGCGCGCCGAGACCTCCCCCTGCTGCGGCACGAAGAGATGCGCGGCCAGCAGCAGCACCAGGATCGCCAGCAGCCAGACCGTCAGACGGCCGGAGGCGAGCCACGCCAGCGGGCGCTGCAGCCAGGCAGCGGAATTGCTAGCGCGCATGGGCGCGGCGGCTCAAGAAGGGATCGCCCGCTGCGAAGACATCGCGGGCCAGTATATCGGAGCTCCCGCGGCGCACTCTGGGCCGATGCACCCGACGCAAGATCGATTCCGCGCGGCGTCGTCTACGGCGCGTTGTAGATGCGCTGCGGCGTATCGTTCCGCGCCGGTAGCCGACCGTAGCTCTGTCCGCTGTGCTGCGTGCAGTCGTTGATCAACGTGGGATTCCCCATCGCGGAGCAGGAGACGCCACCGTCGGTGAAGTCCGTCCAGTTGGAGATCAGGTCGAGCCCGCTGCCGTAGGTGAAGACATTCGGGTTGTAGCTGCCGCCGCCGTCGTCGTCCGTCACCGGCGCATCCACGCCGTGGATGCCGCCGTACTCCCCGCCGCCGTGACAGCTGAGACAGGCGATGCCGAAGAGGTTCAGGGCGTTGGCCATGTGGGCGCCGCGGGTGTGGTCCGGGTAGAGGCCCGTGCCCTCCGGGTCGTGGCAGCGACGGCAGTTGAGCGTCGAGTCGTCGGCGGGCAGCGTGTCGTTGCCGTCGATGTCGCGCAGCAGGTAGCGGGCGTTCAGCGTCCCGTGCGCGCTCAGCTTCGTCGTGGCCGTGCCGTAGTGGCAGTCCTCACAGTCGAGCACCGAGTTCCAGTCCAGATCGGTGCGCGCGCCCTGGATCGCGCCCGACACCGCCGAGCCGAAGGGCAGCGCGCAGCTCGGACCCGTTCCCGCGCCCGTGCAGCAGGGGTGCGGATCGCCGGGGGCCACGCAGTCGGCGGCATAGACGTAACCGGGCCCGAGCACCGCGTGGTGGCTGGCGTTCAGCGTGTCGAACTGGCCCTGGACGTCCACCACGGCGCCGCGCGAGTGGGGCGCCGGCGTGCCGTCGAAGCCATTCGGCTCGTGGGCGTTGGTGATGCCGTCGTTGAAGGGATTCAGGTTGTTGGTGGTGGCGTCCGGATCCGCATCGGTGCGGCCCGTGATGAGCGTGGCGCCGTCGGCGTCGTGGCAGCTCAGGCAGAAGCTCGAGCGCTCGAAGGGCGTGAGACCGGACCAGTCGCTGTAGACCGTGCCGGTGTCCACATCCCTGAGCTGCACGCCGTCCTTCTGGTGGTAGGCGCTATCCGTATCACCCGTCAACACGTCGCCCTCGGAGTGGCACACGACGCAGTCCCACTTGGTCACGATCTGGGCGCCGGTGCCGTCGTTCACGTGGTGGGAGGTGAAGTTCGTGCTGAACTCGCCGTCGCCCGCGCCCAGGGTCGACTCGGTGATCTGGCGCCGGTAGGTGCCGGGGTTGGCCGAGATCTCGCGCTGCGTCTTGTGACAATCGGTGCAGTCGCCGCCGGTCCCCCGGAAGCCGTCGAGGTGGCCGTGGCAGGTTCGGCAGTCCGCCGCGCTGTTGTGCGCGTGGCTGCCGGCGCCCAGGCTGTTGTCGTTGCGGTGCCAGTCGGTGTTCTGGTGGCACGTCTGGCAGGCGCCGTTCCAGGGAGGATTGGCGTCGTCCCACGCGAAGAAGCCGGTGTTGGCCTGGAGCAGGGCCGGCTCGAGGGCGCCGGCGACGTACTTCGTGGGGTTCGGCCGGAACCACTCGACGTTCGATGCCGTCACACCGCCGGAGTGGGTGTCCGTCGCGGTGAAGTCGAAGTTGTTGTGCACCTCGTGGCAGGAGCCGCAATCGACGTTGGCGTTGTACTTGGTGCCCGTGTGGATGGCGACGTCCTTCTTGGCCGACGCAGCGCCCGTCGGATTGTGGCAGGTTTGGCAGGTCGTCTCCTGGACGGCGCCGCGGGGCACCTGGAAGCTGCCGTGGAAGTCTCCAACGCCGAAGTGGCAATCGACGCAGTTGATGCCGTGGGCGCCGTTGTGGCCCGAGTTGCCCAGGGCCGGCGCCGCCTGCAGGTAGTTGATCCCGCCCGCACCGCTTCCAGAGCCCGCGTACGCGTACACCGCGACGTGATAGGTGATGTCCGATAGCAGGCCGGTGACCGTCACCTGCGTGGCGGGCCCGACGTAGACCACGTAGTTTCCCGTCCCGATCTGCGCGCCGCTGCCGAACGCGGCATTGGCGGCGTACTCGACGCCGTCGACGGGGTCGGCGTCGACGGCCGCGGCCTCCCGCATCAGCACGAGGACGCCGTCGCCGCTGCCGTCGTACCACGAGACGATGAGCTCCGTATCGAGCGTACTGGTGAAGGCGACATGCGAGGCCTGGCTGGTGACGTTCGTGTAGAACGAGCCGTCGGGCGAGTAGGCGCGCCCGGCCCCGTTGTCCGCGTAGCCGCGGTAGTAGACGAGGCTCGCCTGGGGAAGAGCCGTGCGGCTGTGGGAGAAGGTGTGGGGCATGGCCGGATCGTCGGTGCCCGCGTCGAGCGCGTTGCCCGTGGGCGCCGGACTGGTGCCCCAGACGGTTCCGTAGGCGCTGATCGCGCTGCCGCCGTTGCTGTCGATCGTCGCACCGAGCGTGGCTGACGTCGCAGCCACGGCGCTCACCGTGGGGCTCGAGAGCGTGGGCAGGCTGCCACCGGCCAGCGTCGCCTGGCTGCCCGTCGCGGGCGTGTCCTGCTGATAGTTGATCGACGGCGCGGACGAGCCCGCGTAGGCGTAGACGGCGACGAAGTAGGTCGTGCTCGGCGCCAGGCCGCTCACGTCCACCTGCGTGCCCGCGCCGCGGAAGACCACGTAGTTGCCGCTGCCGATCTGCTCGCCGCTGCCGAACACGCTGTTCGCAGTGTGCGCGGTGCCGTCGACAGGCGACGCGTCCACGGCAGATCCCTGCTTCACCAGCACGATCGCGCCGTCGCCCGGCCCCGTGCCGGCCGGCGTCCAGCTGACGCGCATGCCCGCGCTGGTCACGTTCGAGAAGCTCGCGCCCGTGGCCGGATTCGGCTCGAGGTAGAAGGAGCCGTCCGGCGAGTACGCGGTGCCCGCCGAGTTGGTCGCGTAGCCGCGGTAGGTGATCAGCGTGCCCGGCGTCTGCGCGACGGTCCGGGCGTGAGAGAAGGCGAGGGGCGGGGTGACCGTGCTGCCCGCCGAGAGCAGGTTGCCGGTGGGCGCCGCCGCGGTGCCCCAGACGGTGCCGTAGTCCGTGATGGCGTCGCCGTTGTCGCTGTCGATGGTCGCGCCGAGCGTGGCGCCGCCCGTGCCGATCGACGCGAAGGGGCTCGTGGGACTCGAGAGCGTCGGCACGGCGGACGGAGCAGTGGTGGCCTGGCTGCCCGTCGCGGGCGTGTCCTGCTGGTAGTTGATCGACGGCGCCGAGGGGCCCGCGTAGGCGTAGACGGCGACGAAGTAGGTCGTGCTCGGCGCCAAGCCGCTCACGTCCACCTGCGTGCCCGCGCCGCGGAAGACCACGTAGTTGCCGGTGCCGAGCTGGGCGCCGCTGCCAAACACGCTGCTCGCGGCGTGGGCGGTGCCGTCGATGGGCGACGCGTCCACGGCGGACCCCTGCTTCATCAGCACGAGCGCGCCGTCGCCGGGCCCGGTGCCGGCCGGCGTCCAGCTGATGCGCAGGCCCGTGTCCGTCACGTTCGAGAAGCTCGCGCTCGCAGTCGGGTTCGGCTCGAGGTAGAAGGAGCTGCCGGGCGAGTAGGCGGTGCCCGCTTCGTTCGTGGCGTAGCCCCGGAAGTAGATCAGCGTGCCGGGCGTCTGCGCGATGCCGCGGCTGTGTGAGAACGTGTAGGGCATGGCCGGGTTGTCGGTTCCCGCGTTCGCCGGATTGGCGACCGGCGCGGGCGCGGTGTCCCAGACCGTTCCGTAGGCCGAGAGCGTGCCACCGCCGTTGGTCTCGATGGTGGCGCCGAGCGTCGCGGCGCCGGTGTCGATCGAGGCGAACGGGCTCGTCGGGCTCGAGAGCGTCGGCAGCGACGGGCCTCCCGCGCTCACCTCGGCGTTCCACTCCACCGCGCCGAGGTCCACCGCGCAGCGGGTGGCGGGCGCGCCGCCGGACTTGGTGCCGAAGACCTGCACCTCGACGTTGGCGGCGCTGGTCACCTCCGTGGCGTTCCAGGTGAAGCTGATCACCTGGCAGTCCGTGCCCTGCGTGCAGGCGTTCGGCGCCGTGACGGAGAGATTGGCGCCCGCGCGCACCAGGCCCCCGCTCTCCCACAGCTCGATGCGCGCGGTGGGCGTGCCGGTGCCGCAGGTCGCGTTCTTGCGGAGAGAGGCCCGGAACTCCTGGAGGTCGGCGCCGCTAATCAGACTCTGGGTCGGCGTCCCGAAGGTGAAGTGACCCAGGTGACTCGTGTTGTTGTCCGCCGCCGTCGCCCAGTCGGATCCGGGGCCGTCGGGGTCCTCGTCCAGGTTCGCGACCGTGCAGCTGGTCCAGTTGCAGCCGCCGCTGCCGAGTCCGTCGAGGGGCATGCGCTCCTGCGCCGCGAAGGCGGCCGGCGCCGCGACGAGCAGCGCGGCGAGAGACGCCAGCGCGAGCAGCGCCCGCGCCGCGCGCGCACCGCGCCGACTGGACTCGGTGCCTCGCGTATCGATGTGCGTCTCTGATCTCATGACGAATCCGCTTGCCGATCCCCTTCTACGGCGGCGTGAGCAGCTCGATGCGTTGGTTCTGCGTGTTGGCCACGGCCATCGCGCCGGCGGCGTTGAGCGCCATGCCGAGCGGCAGGTCGAGCTGCCCGGGCGCCGCCCCCTGCGTCGCGTACGAGGTGAGGAAGCCGCCGGTGCTCGCGTTCAGGATCTGGATGACGCCCATGTGGCTGTCGAGGGCGTGGAGCCGACCCGCCGCGTCGACGGCGAGACCCTGCAGGCGGATGAACTTGCCCTGCCACTTGTACCCCAGCATGCCCTGCCCGACTTCGCCGCCGAGCGAGCGCAGCAAGGTGCCGTTCAGGTCGTAAACGCGGATCAGGTGATTGCCCTGATCGGCGACGAAGAGCTCGGCGCCGGCGATCGCCAGCGCCGAGGGGAAGCGCAGCTCCGCGGCGCCGATGCTGCCCAGGCTCTGGCCGGTTGCCGGATCGAAGACGAAGACGCAATTGCTGCGGCTGTCCACCACGTAGAGCCTGCCGCTCGCGTCGAAGGCCAGATCGTTCGGCATCTGGAGCGTCCCGGCGCCGAGGATGGCGACCCTTACGCCGTCCGGGCTGTACACCTCCACGTTGTCGCGGCCGTTGTTGCCCACGTAGAGCTTGCCCGACGCATCGACGGCGATGCCTAGGGGCGTGCCGAGACCCTTGAGCTCGCCGGTCGCAACCAGCGACGCATCCGCCGCGTAGACGAAGACCGCATTGGCACGGGCATCGGTCACGTAGAGCTGCTGCGCGCCGGGTCCCCACGCGAGCCGCGTCGGATACTTGTTCGCGTTGCGCAACACGAGGGGATCCGCCAGAGCGCAGTGGAAGAAGCGGTCGACGAAGTCGAGCAGATCGAGGAGCTGCTTCTCGTGCTTGTGGGGGGTCGCCGACCAGTCGCACCAGTCGACCGCGCTCCATTCCTGTCCGAGCTCCTGCTGGCTGAAGAGCGCGAGATCCACGAGATCCACGACGCCGTCGCCGTTGCGATCGCTCCAGCCCGCGGCGCGGGCCGGGCTCACCGGCAGCACCAGGCAGAGCGCCATCCCGAGCAGGCCGAGCGCGAGCAGCGCGGGCAGCGGCCGGACGCCCCCCATTCGCCGATGCGTTCTGTCTTCGTTCATGCTCGAGGTCCCCCCGTGGAACGCCCTTCGGCGCCGCGTTGCACCGCGACGAGGAGACCGGCGCGCTCCCCCACGAAAGAGGGCAGCAAGCGACGTGCCAAGGCCCCGGAGCTGTCCGGCGAGACATGGTGGGCGCAGTTGCGCATGAAATAAGAATTTCTGGTGCGATTTGACTCACCCAGGACGCAAATTGCGTTTTGTCTACCGAGAGTTGCGCCAAGATGGCGGCATCGAGGCCGCGTCCGGCGGAAGAGTCTTCCCGGCAGGTCGAATACGAGCGGCTCGCGTGTCGCGATTCGCAGTGTGAAAATTAGGGACAGAATGAGCCGATTGGCCTCACTACCTGATCCATCGGGTACCGTCTCCTCACCCCATTCTCGAGCCGCGGAACCCGCTGGCGGAAGCGCGCCAGAACCCGCATCCTCGGGATCGCTGCACGTATCCGACGGCGTCGGACTCCAGGGTGACGATCCGCTCTGATCGGAGCGGCAGCTCGGAAGAGCGCTTCGCTGTTCCCGCAGGGGAGTCTCCGGGGCCAATTGGGGCATTTCGCGACGCGCGCCCGCAGCGAGTTCCGAGCGAACGCAACGACCGACGGCGCTAAGTGCGCCGCACACTTCCACATCTCCGCCGTGGGAAGAAACGCGCCGGGCGTGGCGCGCTTCTTGCTCCGCGTGGGGCCAATTCCAAACTCGAAAAGCGACGGCCGCGGTGTCGCCGGTGCCAGCCTGTTGCGCACGGATCTGAGAGGATCGTCATGACCGCTTCCAGCTCTCCCTTCGTCCGCTTCTTCCGCTTCCTCGGCAAAGTGAAGTTCACGACCGTGCTGCTGCTCGGCGGTGCCGTGATCATGACGGCCGGCACCATCCTGGAATCCCGCGAGAGTCGGGAAGTGGCCTGGTCGGCGATCTACGGAACGCTCTGGTTCGACATCTTCCTGTTCCTCTGCGCCCTCAACATGAGTATCGCGGTGATCAACCGCATGCCGATCCGCCGACACCAGTGGCCCTTCGTCCTCACCCACTTCGCGATCATCCTGCTGCTCGCGGGCGCCTGGATCTCGGGCACGTTCGGCTACGAGGGACGCCTGGTGGTCTCCGAGGGCAGCGAGAGCGACCGCATCTACCTCGACACCTCGGAGATCCGCAGCCGCTGGCAGCCGGCGGCGCAGACGCACGGCGACGGCGCGGCGGTCGAGGCGAACTTCCCGCTCGCGACCGGCGCCCGCCTGGCCGGACGCGTGCTGCAGCAAGAGGACGCGGGCCGGCCGGCGATCCGCATCCGCGAATACGTCGAGAACGGCGTGTCCGCACTCGAGCTCGTGGCCGCGGACTCGACGGGCGCTCCCGCCATCGATTTCGTGGTGAGCAGCGCCAGCGAGAGCGTGCAGCGCTGGCTGATCGCCGACGATCCGCGCTTCGGCCGCCTGGATCTCGGCCCGCTCGAGATCGCGTTCCGGCGCGCCGGACCGGACGACTCCCTCGCCGAGGAGCACACGCACGGCGAGGCGCCCCGCGCCGAGCTGTGGGTGGCGGTCAGCGAAGACGACACGCCAGTGCGTATTGCGCTGCCCGCGCAGCTGGGCCAACCCGTCGCGTGCGGGCCCGGACTGGTCGCCGAGGTTCAGGAATTCATGCTGCGCGCCCGGATCGTGGACGGGAAGCTGAGCGAGGTCGCCTCCGCACCCCTCAACCCGGCGGCCGTGGTCGCGATCCGATCCAAGCGCGGCACCGAGATCCACACGGTCTTCGCGAACTTCCCCGAGTTCAACGGCGTCCGCGACCGCGATCCCGAACGCCCGCTCGTGGCCAGCGTGCGCCTGCGCGCCTCGGCGGAGCCGGCGAAGCCTCAGCTCGCCATCCTGCTCGGGGCCGACGCACAGCTCCACGCGCAGCTCGAGAACGGCTCGGGACACCGCCACAGCACGCCGCTCAGCGCCGGACAGGACATCGCGCTGGAAGGCCTCGGGCTCGGCTTCCGACTCCAGGGCCTGATGGAGCGGGCGCGTCCCGAGCTGCGCGTGCAGCCGGCGAGCGCCGGCGACGAGAACGGCGCGCCCTACGTGCGCGTGGAGGCCCGCCTGAACGGGCAGTATCAATCTCTCTGGCTGCGCCGGGGCTCCGCGTCGCAGATCGCGAGCTTCGCGGGCGGCGCTGCGCTCGAGCTGGCCTTCGCGCCCCAGACGCGCGCCCTGCCCTTCCGCATCGCTCTCGAGGAATTCCGCCTGGAGCGCTACCCCGGCTCGAACCGGCCCGCGCAGTACGCGAGCCACGTGCAGGTCGCGCGTCCCGGCTCGGAGCTTGCACCGCGCGCCGAGGTGATCTCGATGAACCGGCCGCTGGACGTGGAGGGCTTCCGCCTGTTCCAGAGCAGCTATCAGCTGGGGCAGCGCGGCGGACCGGATACGACGATCCTCACGGTGTCCTACGATCCGGGCGTGCCGATCGTCTACATCTCGTTCGTCCTGATCATCGTGGGCATCGCCTGGGGCCTGCGCGGCGTGCGGCCGAAGGCGGAGCCGACCGTCCTCGCGCGGCGCGGCGATCGCGTGGCGCCGCAGCGGCCGAGCGCGAAGACGAAGAAGCGGGCGCGCCGCGCGCAGCTGCGCGCCCCCCTCGGCTTGCTGCTCGCTGCCCTCGCCGGCCTCGCGCCGTGGGTCGCGTCGCGCGCGCAGGCCGACGCGCAGAGGCTCCCGGTCGAAGCGACGCAGCGCTGGGCGATCCTGGTCGACGGTCGGGTGAAGCCGCTGCTGACCTTCGCGAACGAGACCGCGCTGACCATCACGGGACGCGAACACTTCGACGATCTGAACGCACTCGAGATCCTCTGGGGCTACGTGCTGGCATCCCAGGACTTCGCGAAGCGCCCCTATCTGCGCATCGACAGCATGGAGCTGAAGGCGGCGCTCGGACTTTCCTCCGACGCGAAGCGTTTTTCCTTCGACGCGCTGATGGGCGCGCCGCGTTTCCGGCCCGTCGTCGAGCAGGCGCTGACACGCCAGCGGCAGGAGCAGCCGCTGAGCCGCCTGGACAAGGACGCCCTCGACGCCTACGGGAAGCTGAGCCGCATGGCGGGCTTGATGTCCGGTGAGGCGCTCAGCATCGTGCCGCTCCCCGACGAGAGCGGGGCGTGGCGCTCACTGCAGAGCCTGCACCAGTCGCAGGATCCGGCCGAGCAGGCGATCGACGCCGGCATGGGACGCCTGGCCCGTGCGTACGCGAGCGGCGACGCGGAAGCCTTCGGTCAAGAAGCGCGAAGCCTCGAGTCCGCGCTGCGCGAGCTGAATCCGGCGCTCTACCCCTCCGCAGCGCAGATCGACCGCGAGCTCTTCTACGAGAGCTTCAACGCCTTCGGCAAGGCCTGGAAGCTCTACCTGATCGGATTCCTGCTGCTCATGGTGCTGGGCTTCTCGGAGCGCCCCTGGGCCTACGTGGCCGGCACGCTGCTCATCGGCGCGGGCTTCCTCTGCCACACGATCGGCGTCGGAACGCGTTGGGCCATCGCGGGACGCGCGCCGGTGTCCGACATGTACGAGTCGCTGGTCTTCATGGGCTGGGGCGTGATCGCCTTCGGTCTGGTGACGGAGGCCATCTACCGCAAGCGCTTCATCGCGCTCGCGGCCGGGCTGGCGGGCTTCCTGTGTCTGTCGTTCGCGGAGAACCTGCCGATCGACTCGTCCATCAACCCGCTCGTGCCCGTGCTCGCCCACACCTCGTGGCTCTCCATCCACGTGATGACGATCATGCTGTCCTACTCGGCGCTGGCGCTCGCCATGGTGATCGGACACGCCTCGCTCTTCGTGGAGGTGTTCCAGCGGCACAAGGTCCTGCTGCTGAGCTCTCTCTCGAAGGTCCTCTACAAGATCCTCCAGATCGGCGTGCTGTTCCTGGCGGCGGGCATCATCTTCGGCGCCATCTGGGCCAACGAGAGCTGGGGGCGCTACTGGGGATGGGATCCGAAGGAGACCTGGTCGCTGATCACCCTCTTCCTCTACCTCGCCATCGTCCACGCCCGCTTCGCCGGCTGGCTGGGACACTTCGGATTGGCGGCCAGCGCCATCATCGGCTTCCTAGCCGTGCTGATGACCTACTACGGTGTCAACTTCATTCTCGCAGCGGGCCTGCACTCGTACGGATTCTCCGAAGGCGGCCGGATCTACGCCGCGCTCTACACCATCGTCGAGCTCGCCATCGTCGGCGGCGCTCTTCTGCGTCACCGCGCGACCACGGCATCGCTGCGGGCGGGACTGGGATTGCCCGGCAGTGAGCCTCGACCGTCCACCCATGAGGAGTCTCTCTCGTGAAGATCAGATTCGCAGTGTTCTTGGCGGGTTCGATGACCGTGGCGGCGCTCGCATTCGGCGCGGCGCCCGTGCGGGCGGACGAAGGCGTGGCGATGCCCCCGCACGGCAGCACGCTCGGCGGCACGGTGCGCTCGACGATGGACGCGGACCGCTACACCTACATCGAGCTCACGAGCGGAGACCAGGTGATCTGGGCGGCCGTGCCGCATCAGGAGCTCAAGGTCGGCGACCGGGTGCAGCTGCAGGGCGGCGTGCCCATGCGCCAGTTCCACAGCCCGACGTTGGATCGAAGCTTCGAGCTGATCTACTTCGCCGCCGGCGCCACCGTCGCGAGCGGCGATGCGTCGCAGGCGGTGAACGTCTCGGGAGACTGCCCGGCCTCGGCGGTCGACCCGGCCTCCCTCGACTTCGCCGGAATCCCGCGCGCCGAGGGGGGGAAGACCATCGCGGAGCTCTTTGCGCAGCGCGCCGAGCTCGCCGGCCAGCAGGTGGCGGTGCGCGGCAAGGTCGTCAAGTGCCTCTCCGGCATCATGGGCAAGAACTGGCTCCACGTGCGCGACGGCAGCAGCGGACCGGAGGGCGCCAGCGAGCTGACGGTCACCACCCAGGGCGTGGCCGGAGTCGGGAGCACGCTGCTGCTGCGCGGCACCGTCGGCATCGACAAGGACTTCGACTACGGCTACGCGTACGACCTGATCCTCGAGGATGCCAGCCTCACGCTGGAGTGACGGCGGCGCGTAGCTGGGCGGGTGGAGAGCGCGGCGCGGCGCACGACGCGCCGGGCGTCCTCAGTCCAGCCACTCGGCGATGAACAGATTCGTGTCTCCCGACTTGGCAGCGTTTCGGTTCGACGCGAACACCAGGAAGCGGCCGTCGGGGCTGAACATCGGGAAGGCGTCGAACTCCGGGCTGAAGGTGATGCGCTCGAGCGTCGCCTCCGGCTGCGGCGCATCGGGATCGATCCGGTAGAGATCGAAGTTGCGGCCGCGCGGATTCTCGAGATTGGATGAGAAGAGCACGCGCCGATTGTCCGGCAAGAAGTAGGGCGCGAAGTTCGCCGCCTCGTTGTCGGTGATCTGTCTGGCGTTGGATCCGTCGGCGTCGGCGACGACGATCTGCATGCGGCTTGGCCGCACCAGGCCCTCCGCGAGCAGCGCGCGATAGGCGTCGAGCGCGGCGCCGGAGGGGCGCGACGCGCGCCACACCAGCCGACTGCAGTCTGGACTGAAGAAGGCGCCGCCGTCGTAGCCGGGCGTGTGGGTGATGCGCGTCGGCGGCGCCTCCGGCCGGCGCGGGTCCATCGTGTACAGCTCGAGGTCGCCGTCTCGCAGCGACGTGAACACGACGCGCCCGTCGCGGAAGCAGGCCGTTGCCTCGGCGTCGTAGCCCGGTGTTCGGGTGAGCTGCTCGAGCGGCTGGCCCTGGCGCTGCAGGAAGAGATCGTACGCGGCGTAGAGCGGCCAGACGTAGCCGCGGCTCCGGTCCGGCTCCGGCGGGCACGCCGCCCCAGCGAGGTGCGTGGAGGCGTAGAGGATCGCGTCGCCGTCGGGATAGGTGAAGTAGGCGCAGGTGGTGCGGCCCGCGCCCGAGGAAATGGGTCGCGTCGCGCCGCTCGCGATGTCGAGCACGAAGATGCGGTCGCAATCGCCATCGCCGCGGCGCGCCTGGAAGACCAGCGACTGTCCGTCGGGCGCGAAGTAGGCCTCCGCATTCTCGCCCGCAAAGGTCAGCTGCCTCAGGTTGCGCAGGTGACGCTCCTCTCCGGGATAGAGCAGCGTGGTGGGGTCGAGGGGCGATCCCCCGGGAGCGGTCTCCCCCGCCTGTCCAGCGGCTGCACCCCCTTCGCTCTCGTGGCTCCTCTCGTGCGGGCCGCCCATCTCGCTGCGCGAGCCCAGCGTCGCGGCCAGCACGAGCCGCGCGCCTTCGCGCTCGACGGCGATCGAGATCACGTCGCCCGGGTGGTGATCGCGCAGCACGAACGTCATGTCGTAGAGGTTGTGGATCGCCTTGCCGTCCATCTCGACGATCTTGTCCGCGGCGCGCAGGCCGGCCGCCTCGGCCGGGCTGCCCTTGCGCACGCCGCCGAGCAACACGCCGCCGGTCGCCTCCGCACCCAGTGCCGTGTAGTCCGGAATCGTGCCGAGCCAGGCGCCGTAGCTGCGGCTGTCCCCGGCGAGCGGCGGCCCGCTCGACGTCTCTCGATAGGCGAGCGCGGGCTCGACCGCGGCGGCGTGCAGCGCCAGCGCCGCCACCAGCTCGACGACCCGTGCCGCGCCCGCGTAGTTGAGCAGCGCGGCGTCGTCGCTGGGCCGGTGATACTCGCTGTGCGCCCCCGTGAAGAAGTGCAGCACGGGCACGCCGCCGCTGTAGAAGGGCGTCTGGTCGCTCGGCCCGTAGCCGTCGCCGTGGGAGGTGAGCGCCAGACCGAACGCCGGTGCCGCCGCCGCGAGCCACGCCTCCCAGCGATCGCCGCTCTCGGTGCCGAGCACGGTGAGCGCGTCCTCGCGCAGGCGGCCGATCATGTCCATGTTGAGCATGGCCCGCGTCCGCGCGAGCGCCACCGGTGGATTCTCCACGTACGCGGACGAGCCCGCGAGATTCACCTCCTCCGCGTTGAACGCGACGAAGATGAGCTGCCGGTGCACCTCCCCGAGCGGTGTGCGCTGCAACAGGCGCGCCGCCGCCACCACGCCGGCGGCCCCAGAGGCGTTGTCGTCGGCGCCATTGTGGATGGCGCGCACGCCGGGCTCCATCGAGCCGGACTGCCCGTACCCCAGGTGATCGAAGTGCGCGCCGATGACCACGGCCTCGTCGGCGAGCCGGCCGCGGCCGGGGAGGATCCCCACGACGTTGCACAGCTGCGCAAAGTCGCGTTCGAGGCGCACCTCGCCGCGCACGCGACCGAGGGCCAGCGGCGCGGAGGCGAATTGCGCGTCGATGGCCTCCACCTGCTCGCGCAGGCCGCTGCCGGCTTCCCGGAGCCACGACTCGACCTCGCCGGGCAGGACGTGCAGCACCGGCAGTCCGGCCGCGCTCTCCACCTCCACACCGTCGAGATTCGGCACCTTGCGGTCGAGCTCTTCTCCTGCGCGCGGCGGCGCCACGAGCAGCAGCGCCCGCGCACCGCGATTCGTCGCCTCGAAGACCTTGCGACGCAGATCCGAGTAGCGCGACGGGCGATCGCCATTGAAGGGGCTGTCGGGATCCTGCTCGCGCGGCTCGTAGCGCATCACGAGCAGCACCTTGTCCGCGACGTCGAGGCCCGCGTAGTCGTCGTAGCCGAGCTCGGGCGCGTGGATGCCGTAGCCGGCGAAGAGGAGCTCGCCCTCGAACGCAGCGGATGCGGAGAACGCCGTCGGAGCGACGGCGCTCTCGTCCAGGGGCGTGCCGTCGCGCGAGAGCGCCACCTGCGCCGCGCGCACCGTCACCGGCTGCTCGAAGCACTGCGTATAGCCCTCCGCGTCGCCGCCCGGCTGCAGACCCGCGGCGCGAAACTCCTCGACGAGCAGCGCCGTGGCGCGCGCGTTGCCCGCGGTCGTCACGCCGCGGCCTTCCAGCGCGTCGTCCGCGAGCGTCTCGACCAGGCTGCGATACGCCGCGCTGTCGACGCGCGCAACGCCACGCACCCAGCCGGGCGCGCCAGAGCCGGCGCAGGAGATCGCGCCGGGCAGCGCCGCGCCGAAGATCAGCAAGAGAAGAGAGCGTTGCTTCATGGACACCTCGACTGCGCGCGGGCTCTGTCATCCTGCGAGCACGCCGGCGCGCCCCCGCGTGGCGCTCTCCGATCGGACACCCTCAGCGCTTGGCGTCCGAAGCAGAGGACGCGAAGCCCGGCTGAACGGGCCGGACTCAGTGGAACAACCTGGCGTCGTCCGCGTCACCCAACATGGCCTTGCGCACCAGTCTGACGGGCGAAGATCCGTAGCTCAAGAAAGCGTCGTGGAAGTCTCGCAGTGAGCTGCCCGGGTGGATGGCAAGCCAGTCGTCCCGCAGCTT
>JAOUNA010000230.1 GCA_029881215.1 Myxococcales bacterium
CGCGCGGCGCGCGAGGCCGCGGGCATGACGCAAGCCGCGCTCGCGGAGCGCGCCCGCGTCGGCCTCAAGTTCCTCTACGAGCTCGAATCGGGCAAGGACACGCTGCGCACGGACAAGGTGCTGGACGTGCTGAAGGTCCTCGGCCTGCATCTCCTGGTCGCGCGCGAGCCTCAGGCTGCCTACCCGGTCGCTCCCGACTACATCGGCATGGCCTGCACCAGCGCCGGCGTGAGCCTGCGTGAGCCGCTCACGCCCGACGAGCTGGTGAAGGCCCTCCTCACGGGGAAGGCACCGAAGGAGCGGCGCGCGCACCTCGCGGTGCTGCTGGAAGAGGCGCCCGATGAGCTGCTGCGGGGGCTCGCGGGGCAGGTGGGCCGCTGGTCGACGCCCGCCGAGGTGGCGGCCAACCTGAAGCGCATCGCCGTGGAGCTCGGCGTGCGCTCGAGGCCGATCCGGTGGCCGAAGAGCGCCTGAACGCCTGGAAGGTCCTCTTTCGCCGCGCGCTCGAGATCATCGACGCGGTCGCCGCCTCTGGCACGCGCTACGACGACTGGAGCTTCGGCGGCGGCACGGTGCTCATGCGGCGCTTCGGCCACCGCGTGAGCAAGGACGTGGACATCTTCGTGCCCGATCCGCAGTACCTCGGGTACGTGAGCCCGAGGCTGAACGAGAAGACCGGCGAGCTGACGCAGAAGTACCTCGAGACCGAGATCTCGGTGAAGCTCTACTTTTCGGAAGGCGAGATCGACTTCATCGCCTCGAACCCCGTGACGAAGAACCCTTACGCCGTTGAGCGCATCCTCGGCCGCGAGGTGCGCGTGGAGTCGACCGCCGAGATCATCGGGAAGAAGGTGCGCTACCGGGGCCGGCTGTTCACCGGGCGCGATCTATTCGACCTCGCGCTCGTCGCTGCGCGCGATCCGGCCGCGATCGAAGCGATCAAGCCGGTCTTGCGCGCGCAGCGCTCGGCGATACGCGAGCGCATCTCCACCGGCGGCAAGGCGCTGCGCACTGCGTTCGATGCGCTCGACACCCTGGACTACCGGCCTTCGTACGACGAGTGCGTCCGGATCGTCCACGAGACGCTCGACAGCGCCTGAGGCTGGACAACGGCTTCAGCGTCGTGCCGGAAGACGAGAAGAACCGGCTGCTGCGCAAGTACTGGTCGATCCCCGAGCGGCAGGTCGAGACCTCGGTCGTGCTCGCCAACGCGCGCTGGCCGCGCCCTCCCGGGCGCACGCCGTGAGTCTGCCGGTTGAATCGGTCCCAATTTGGGTCCTATAATCCCCAACATGGGACCCAAGAACTCCCCCGGCCTCGGCGATGCGCTCTTCAGCGGCGTGCAGCAGCGGGTCCTCGCGGTGCTGTTCGGCACGCCGGACCGATCCTTCTACGGCAACGAGCTGATGCGGCTCGCGGGCTCCGGCAAGGGCGCGCTGCAGCGCGAGCTCGACCGGCTCGAGCGCACGGGCCTGGTGACGGCGCGCCGCGTCGGCAACCAGAAGCACTACCAGGCGAACCCGCAGTCCCCGGTGTTCGACGAGCTGCGCGGCATCGTGGCCAAGACTTTCGGCGTCGCCGACGTCGTACGCCAGGCCCTGCTGCCGCTCGCCGCGCGGATCGCGGCCGCGTTCATCTACGGCTCGGTGGCGAAGCGGACCGACACGGCCCGCAGCGACATCGACCTCCTCGTGACCTCCGAGGACCTGGGCTACCAGGAGCTCATGAAGGCGCTGCAGCCCGCGGAGCGCAAGCTCCGCCGCAAGCTCAGCCCCACGATCCATTCGCCGGCGGAGCTGGCGAAAAAGCGCGCCGAGCGCGGCGGCTTCCTCGCGCGCGTGCTCGAGCAGCCGAAGATCTTCCTGATCGGCAGCGAGCGTGACCTCCGATAGCCTCGAGAACCTCGCGAAGATCGGCTCGCTCAAGCGCGAGGCGCCCGCGCAGGCCGAGGTCGACGGCCTCGTCGCCTCCGGCCGCGAGCGCCTCGGCGACGCGAAGAACCCCGCCAACACGCTGACGAGCCGCTTCGACCTCGCCTACAACGCAGCGCACGCCCTGGCGCTCGCCGCCCTGCGGCGCCGCGGCTACCGCTCCGAGAACCGCTATCTCGTCTTCCAGGCGCTCCCGCACACGCTGGGCCTGGAGGACGCCGAATGGCGCGTGCTCGCGACCTGCCACGACCGGCGCAACAAGTTCGAGTACGAAGGCGTGCTGAACGTCGACGAGCGGCTGCTCGCCGAATCGATCGCCGTGACCGAGCGGCTTCTCGCGGCGCTCGAAAAGCTCGGTCCGGTCCGCAGCAGGTAAGCGCTTGGTGGTACTGATTCGACGCCGCGGCGACAGCGAGATGGAGGTAGCGCTCCCAGTCGTCGCGCCGGCGAGCGCCGACCGGGAATCGCGCGCCGCTTGCGTGCTTTAGCGAGCCTGCTTCGCCAGGAACCGGTCGAGCTGATCCGCAAACCGCTTCCTCTCCACGTTCCCCAGCGCCTCCGGCCCGCCCGTCCTCACCCCCGTCCCGCGCAGCTCGTCCAGGTAATTCCTCAGCGCCAGCCGCTCCTGGATGGTCTCGGTCGTATAGAACTCCCCCCGCGGATTGAGCGCATGAGCGCCTTTCGCGATCACGTCCGCGGCGAGCGGAATGTCCGCGGTGATCACCAGGTCCCCCGCCTTCAGCTCCTTCACGATGTGGCTGTCGGCCACGTCGATGCCGCGCGGCACCTGCAGCGCGCGAATGTATTTGGAGGCCGGCGTGCGCAGCATCTTGTTCGCCACCAGCGTCATGCTGCGCTGGGTGCGCTCCGCGGCGCGAAACAGAATGTCCTTGATGACCGCCGGGCAGGCGTCGGCGTCGACCCAGATGTGCACTAGGAACCGATCACGACCATTGGCGCTATGTTAGGCGGCAACCCGCCAGCGGACACGCCTGGCGCGCCTCGCGCAGGTCCGGGCTTGACCGCGTGTGTCTACAAGCACCATAATGCGTTCGTCTTGGTGTCTATATACACACATTTCTATGGCAACCCGCTCCCGCTTCAAGAACCTCGCCCTCGACCAGCTCGACGACGCGATGACCGCCCTGCGCAAGAGCGCCGAAGTCCCGCGCCCGCCGAAAGGCTGGGCGCGCTCGATCCGCGAAGCGCTCGGCATGAGCCTGGGCCAGCTCGCGCGGCGCGTGGGCGTCTCGCGCGAGACCATCGCCACGCTGGAGCGCAGCGAAGCGCGCGGCACGATCACGCTGGCGAGCCTGGAGAAGCTCGCGCGCGGGCTGGGCTGCCGCGTGACCTACGCGCTGGTGCCCGAAGGCGGCTCGCTCGAGGGGCTGCGCCGCAAGCGCGCGCAGGAAGTCGCGCGCAAGGAGCTCGAGCGCGTTTCGCACAGCATGCGCCTGGAGGCGCAGGGCCTTGCGCCCGAGCGCGAGCGCCGGCAGCTCGAGCGCCAGGTGCAGGCGCTCCTCGCGGAAAACCCGCGCAGGCTCTGGGAATAGCGCGTGCCCGCGGGCACGACGCCGCTCGACCCCGACGAGTCCGCGGGGCTGCTGCCGGGGCACATCGCCACGCGCGAGCAGCTCGACGAATGGGAGGCGGAGAACATCCTCGAAGGCCAGCGCTGGGCGGCGGGCGCGGCCCGGCGCAGCGACATCCTCGACGACATCTTCCTGCGCGAGCTGCACCGCCGCATGTTCGGGCGAACCTGGAAATGGGCGGGCGCCTACCGCTCGACCGATAAGAACATCGGCGTTGCGTCCGCGCGCGTCGCCGAGGAGGTGCGGCAATTGCTGGAGAACTCCCGCGCGCAGCTCGCGGGCAAGGTGGCGCCCATCGACGAGATCGTGGCGCGCTTCCATCACCGGCTGGTGTGGATCCACCCCTTTCCGAACGGCAACGGCCGGCACGCGCGGCTGCTGACCGACCTGCTGCTGGCCGCAAACGGCGCCGAGCCCTTCACCTGGGGCCGGGGCGACCTGGAGCACGCCGGCGAGGCGCGCGAGCGCTACCTCGCTGCGCTGCGCGCCGCCGACGCGCGCGATTTCGCGCCGCTGCTTGCGTTCGTGCGCGGCACCGGCTGATCTGCCTCGCTACCCAGCACCACCCGCACCTTGTGCACCGCCCCGTCATCGGCGAGCGGCACGCGCGCCGCGCCCAGCGCTTCCCCGTCCAGCGTCACGGAAGCCACGCCGCGGCTGACCCCCTGGGGATTCTCCACCGCGATGTCGTAGCGCGCGGAGCGATGCTTGTAGACCATCTCGAAGCCGGGCCAGGCCCTGGGGATGCAGGGATCG
>JAOUNA010000231.1 GCA_029881215.1 Myxococcales bacterium
CCGCGCAGATAGGCCAGCCCGAGATTGAGCGTGCCCTCCAGATTGCCTCCGTCCGCGGCGCGCCGGTACCACTTGACGGCTGCCGCCGGGTCGGGCTCGACCGCGCTTCCCTTGGCGTAGATGAAACCGAGTGCGTTCTGTGCCGCCGGGTGGCCCTGCTCCGCCGCCTCGCGAATCCACTGGAGAGCGAGCCCAGAATCGAGCGGGACACCGGCGCCGTCCCGATAGCGCTCGCCGAGCCTGAACTGCGCCTCGAGATTGCCGCGCTCGGCGGAGCGCTCGTACCACTCGATCGCAGCCGCGGAATCGGCGGCGACACCGCGTCCGGTCTCGTAGGCATCACCGAGGCGCAGCTCCGCCTCCGCGTTCTCGAGCTCGGCGGCGGCGCGATACCAGCGCACGGCCGTCTCGTCATTGCGCTCGACTCCGTCGCCCTTCGCGTAGCGCCGGGCGAGCTCGAGCTGCGCCGGAACGTGGCCCTGCCCAGCCGACTTTTCGAGCCACGCGATTCCCTGCGCGACGTCCTGCTCGACTCCGATACCGCCCAGATACAAGAGGCCGAGATTCATCTCGGCGGGCGCAAATCCCTGCTCCACCGATTTCCGAAACCAGGCGAGCGCCTGATCGAGATCCCGAGGCGGCCCGTAATCGCTGACATAGAGCAGGCCGAGCGCATTCTGCGCGCTCGCATGCCCCCCCTCGGCAGCCAGCCGATACCAGCGGGTGGCCTGGCCATAATCGCGCGGAACACCGGTTCCCTGTGCGAACATTTCGCCCATGCGCGCTTGCGCCTCGGTGTCCCCCTGCTCGGCTGCCAGAGCCAGCCAATTGACGGCCTCGTGTGCATCCTTCGCGATCCCCTCGCCCTCGGCGTAGCGGCGCGCCAGCTCGAGCTGGGCCGGCAGGCTGCCTCCCTCCGCTGCCGCGCGGTACCAGCGAATCGCCTCGCCGATCTCCGTCGAGCCTCCCGAGCCGCTGGCGTAACTCTCGGCGAGCGCGAGCTGGGCCTCGAGCTGGCCCTGATCCGCGGCGCGCCGATACCAGCGTCGCGCCTCCGCGCCGCTCTGCGCAACGCCGTCGCCCTCCGCGTATCGCCGCGCGAGCTCGACCTGCGCCTCCACGCTCCCGAACCGCGCGCGCCAGCGGGTGCGGTCGAGCTCTCCGCAGCCCGCGAGGAGCGCGAGTGCGGTGAGGCAGGCCACGGCGCACCCGGTCCGATGCGGCCAGCAGCCTCTCATCGGACGCATCCGACGTATGCAAGGTGCGCCACGACCCGAATCATAACGGACCCATGCAGAGCGCGAATGCTTCGATGCCAGACGCAAGCGAGCTACTGCCGCTGTGCGCCTCGAGCGCTAGCTGCCCGTTCCCCTCAGCGCGGCCGGAACCGTGCGGGCCAGGATCTTCAGATCGTTCAGGAGCGACCAGTTGTCGATGTACTCGAGATCGAGCTTCACCCATTCCTCGAAGCCAATCGCGTTGCGGCCGCTCACCTGCCACAAGCACGTGATTCCGGGGCGCATCGAGAGCCTGCGCCGATCGAACGTGGCGTATTCGGCCACCTCGATGGGAACAGGCGGTCTCGGGCCGACGAGGCTCATGTCGCCCTTGAAGACGTTGAAGAACTGCGGGATCTCGTCGACGCTCCAGCGCCGCAGGATGCGTCCGACCGGGGTGATGCGCGGATCGTATCGAATCTTGAAGACGGGTCCGTCCATTTCGTTCAGGGCCATCAGCTCCGCCTTGCGGCTCTCCGCGTCGACATGCATCGTGCGGAGCTTGAACATGTGAAAGTGATGGCCGTGCTTTCCGCAGCGAATCTGCCGGAAGAACACCGGTCCCTCCGAGGTCGCCTTGATCGCGATCGCCGCCAGGGCGAGCAGCGGCGAGCACACGACCAGCAACGCCGCGGAGCCGACGATGTCGATCAGGCGCTTCACCGTGAGGCGCGCGCCGCTGTGGTGCACCGGCGCAAAGCTGAGTGCCGCCAGCGTGCCGAAGCGGGTCACCTGCGGCGGGGGCAGATAGTCGCCGAAGAGATCCGAGAGCAGGGTCACGGGAACCCCCGCCGTCGCGCATACGGCAACCGCCGGACCGATCGATCCCAGCATCGAGCGCGGACACGCGACGATGACCTCATCGATCACTTGATTGCGCAGAATCATCGGCAGATCGTGCAGCTTGTGGATCTTGTCGCCCGGAATGCGATCGTCGTAGGGGATCTCTTGATCGTCGAGGAATCCGACGACCCGAAGCCCCCACTCGCCGTGGCGCTCCACGGATCCGAGCACATCGCGAGCGCGCGCTCCGGAGCCGATGATCAGCACATTGCGATAGTTGCGACCGCTGCGGCGCAGCACGCGCAGCGAGATCTCCCCGCAGAGATGCACGGACGTGAGGGCCACGAACTGGCCCGCACCCGCCACCATGGCGAACCAGGGCCGCAGCGGCGCCTGCACCAGCGTCACCGCGATCTCGATCAGCAGCGTCGCGATGCACCCCGCCGTTACGAAACGGCCGAGCATTTCGAGGACGTTGGCTCGACGCTGCGACGAGTAGAGGTCGAACTGATCGAGAATCAGAGGCCAGGCCAGGGAAACCACCAGGCCAGGCACGAGGATTGCCATCACCCGCGCGTCCTGCGGCTCCACGGCGCTCCACATGCTCGGGAGCGAGACCACGAGCACAAACACCGCGGCCGACGCGAAGACGTCGAACACGAGCAACAGAGATCGAAACAGCTTCGCGTGGGCTCTCAGCACAGCAGCCTCGCCGGGGGTTCGGTGGGGGCGCACCATCCATTTTTAGTGGGACCCGGTGAGAAGTTCGTCAGTATGTGTCCAAGCGCGATCACTTTGTAACACGAAATTCGACTCGCGAACAAGTCTTTCGCCGGCCGAGCCGCCCCCCAATGTGAGCGCCTCGCTCGCGGGATTCTTGCACGAGAGTGTTTCCTCTTGTGCATGAAGCATTGCCGCACGGAAGAATTGCAATGATATCCCCGTGGGGTATCCTCGCACTCCAAAGCTCACGCTCGAGATCGCGGCCCAATCCCCTCGATTCGTTGCGGGAGCGCTCGCTTCGGGTGCGGCGAATCCGGCTCTTTCGCGCGCGGCATCCTGCCGCTAAGGCTTGGGCATGTACGAGTCGTTCTTTGGCCTCCGAGAAACCCCCTTCGCGCTGACACCGGATCCGCGCTTCCTGTGGCCCTCCGAGACCCACGAGGAGGGCTTTGCGACTCTCTATTACGGGATCACCCGGCGCAAGGGCTTCCTGTTGCTGACGGGTGAGGTCGGCGCCGGCAAGACCACGCTGCTGCGGGCCGTCCTGGACCAGATCCCGGCGAATATCGAAACCGCGCTGGTCATGAACACCGCAGAGCTGAGCGGGCTCGATCTGCTCAAGCTCATCGCCGCGGAATTTCGCCTGGCGGGATCGCTCTCCACGCGCGCTGACTATCTGATCGCTCTCAACCAGTTCCTCCTGGAGCGGCTCCAGGCGGGGCTGAATACGGTTCTCGTCATCGATGAGGCCCAGAACCTCGATGCCGGCATCCTCGAACAAATCCGACTTCTCTCGAACCTCGAGACGCATACGGAGAAGCTGCTGCAGATCGTACTGACCGGGCAGCCCGAGCTGCGCCAGATGCTCGCCAGGCCCGAAATGTCCCCCTTGCGCCAGCGCATCGCCCTCGAGCACCACGTGCAGCCGCTGCGCATCGAGGAGGTCGCGCCCTACCTGGCCTACCGCATCCAGGTGGCCGGAGGTCGCTGCGAAGACACCTTCGAGCCGGGTGCCGAACGCATCTTCTACGACTTCTCCTCCGGCTGCCCGCGCCTGCTCAATCTGCTCGCGGACCGCGCACTGCTGGCCGCCTATGCGGCGCAGCGGCGCCCCGTGCCGCCGAGCCTGGTGGAGGCGAAGGCCAAGGAGATTGCGGCCGCCCGATCCGCCCAGGGGGCCCCCGGCGGCGGGGGCGGCAGGTTCAGCAGCGCATCTGGCGTCTAGGAAGCCCCTAGCGAACGATCTCGAGCAGCTCGACCTCGAAATGGAGCGCCGCGCCAGCGGGAATCGCGGGCGGCATGCCGGAGTCGCCATACGCCAGTTGGGCGGGGCAGAGCAGCTCGCTCTTACCGCCGACCTTCATGCGGGTAAGGCCCTCCTGCCAGCAGCGGATGACCCGCTCGAGGCTGAACGTCGCGGGGGTCCCGGTCGCGCGCGTGCTGTCGAAGATCGTTCCATCGCGCAGGGCCCCTTGGTAGTGCACTTTCACCACGC
>JAOUNA010000232.1 GCA_029881215.1 Myxococcales bacterium
CGCTTCGAGGCGCGCGACGCGTGAGCGCCCTGGTCGCCGACACGCTCACGCTGCTGCGCCGCGAGCTGATCCGCTACCGGCGCGACCGCGCCTACTGGATCGGGCAGATCGTCTTCCCGCTCGCCATTGTGGGCTTCATCGGCTTCGGTCTCGACGCCGTGGTCGCGCTGCCGAGCGGCACGCGCTACGTGGAGCATCTGGCGACCGGCGTGCTGGCGCTGCTCGTCGGCTCGGGCGCCGTGGGCGGCGGCTTCTCTCTGATCGAGGACCGCGAGAGCGGCTTCCTGCGCGCGCTGCTGATTGCACCGGTTTCCCGCACCAGCATCGTGCTCGGCAAGCTCGTCGCGCGCATGCTCGCGTCGCTCGTGCTGGTGGGCGTGCTGGTCGGGATTCTGGCCGCGTTCACGCCGGTGCGCATCGCGCATGCCGGTGCGCTGGTGCTGGCCGTGGGCGGCATCACCGCGATCTTCGTGGGCATGGGGGTGGCGCTGGCCGCGCGCCTGCGCCGACTCGAGTCGTTCCGCCTGATCGCCGCGCTCGTCACGGTGCCGCTGTATCTGTTCTCCGGAATCTTCTATCCGCTGTCGACCCTTCCCGCGCCGACGCGCTGGATCAGCTACGCGAATCCTCTGACGTACGGCGCGGATCTGCTGCGTTACGGATTGCTCGACGTGCACGAGATCGGCGTGGCCACGAGCTGCGGCATGCTGATCGTGCTGACCGCCGCGGCGGTCGGCCTCGCGATCACCGCCTTCGACCGTGGGATGCGCACGTAACGCAGACACAGCTGTGCCCCGCGGCGCGTTCCGGGCTGGAAAGTGGGGCCGCGCGCCCCCTTCAGATTTCCGCTCGTTTCGACGATAATGCCAGCGAAATGACGGCAAGCTCCCCCAATCGCACCAGCTACGACGACCCGCGTCGGCTGCGTGATCTGCTCGGCAAGGCCGGCGATCTGGCGCGCCAGCACGCGCTGCGCTCCGTCGTGGTCGGCATCGCCGGCTTCGAAGGCGACCTGGAGTTCCCCGAGGTCGTGAACTATGTCGAGAGCGCGCTGCGCGTGGACGACGCGATCTTCCGCATGACCCGCGAGCGCGCGATCGTGCTGCTGACCGATGTGGATCGCGACCGCGCCGAGGAGATCATGGAGCGGCTGCTGAACGACTACCGCGAGCACTTTCCGTCGAGCACGGGTCCCACCGTTGCGTTCGGCTATTTCGAGATCAAGCCGGGCGTGGTGGACACGAGTGCGAAGGAGGTGCTGCTGGGCATCTTCGCGGGCCCGCCGCCGTCCCACTGAGCGGGCCCGCGCTGCGTCCTCCCGCTCAGCCGAGCTCGGCGCGCAGCGCGTCCTCGAGGTCGCTGTAACGGAACGCGAAGCCCGCCTCGAGCGCGCGCCGCGGCATGACCCGGCGGCTGCCCAGCAGCTCCTCGGCGAGGTCTCCAAGCGCCACGCGCACGGCGCAGGCGGGCACGGGCAACAGGGTGGGGCGGTGCAGGATGCTTCCGAGCGCGCGCGTGAGCGCCGCATTCGTGACCGGCTTCGGCGCCACCGCGTTGAGCGGCCCCGTGTAGGCCGCGTTGTCCAGCGCGGCGCGTGCCAGCGCGACCTCGTCGTCGATGTGGATCCAGGGGAACCACTGGCGGCCGTCGCCCAGGCGTCCGCCCAGTCCGAAGCGGAAGGGCAGCGCCATGGCCGGCAGCGCACCGCCCTCGCGCGAGAGCACGATTCCGGTGCGCAGGCACACGCTGCGCACGCCGAGCGCGGTGGCGCGGAGCGCCGCGGCCTCCCAGTCGACGCAGACTTCCGCGAGGAAGCCGGCTCCGGGCTCGGCGCTCTCGTCGAGCAGCAGATCGCCCCGCGAGCCGTAGATGCCCACGGCCGAGGCGCACAGCAGGGTCGAGGGTCGCTCGGCGGGGGCCAGCCCGCCCAAGGTCGCGACGAGCGCGTGCGTCGAGTCGATGCGGCTCTCCCGAATGCGGCGCCGGCGCGCCGCGCTGAGCAGCCCCCCGAACACGGGCTCGCCGGCCAGATGCACGACGGCGCCGCTGCCGGCCACGGCGCTGGCCGGTGCATCTCGTCCATTCCACGGGTGGAGCTCCACGCGCGTGTCGAGCCGAGCGGAAGCCGGATCGCGGCTGAGCGCGCGCACGGCGCGGCCGTCGCCCAGCAAGGTCGCGACGAGGCGCCTGCCGACGAGGCCCGTCGCGCCGGTCACGAGGATGGGTCGCGGATCGGCCATGGCCGGCCGCTAGCGCGGTCCCATGCGCAGCGCACCGTCCAGCCGGATGACCGCCGCGTTCAGCATGGCGTTCTCCAGGATCTGACAGGCCAGTGCGGCGAACTCGGCGGGTCGCCCGAGGCGCGGCGGGAACGGGATGCTCGCGGCCAGCGCCTCGAGCGCGGGCGCGGCCAGCCCCTCGAGCAGCGGCGTGCGAAACGGACCGGGGGCGATGGCGCACACGCGGATGCCGTGCTGCGCCAGGTCGCGGGCAATCGGCAGGGTCATGCCGACCACGCCGCCCTTCGACGCCGCGTATGCCGCCTGCCCGATCATGCCGTCGAAGGCGGCGATCGAAGCCGTGTTCACCACGACGCCCCGCTCGCCCTCGGCGTCGGGCGGATTCCCGATCATGCGCGCCGCCGCCAGTCGGATCACGTTGAAGGTGCCGATCAGATTCACCTCGATCGTGCGGCGAAAGGTGTCGAGCGGGAAGGGCGTGCCCTCCTTGTCGACGGTGCGGTGCGCCGTTCCGATGCCGGCGCAGTTGATCAGCGCGCGAATCGCGCCCTGCACGGCGGCGCAGTCAGCGAGGGCCGCAGACACCTGGGTCTCGTCGCGCACGTCGCCGGGTGCGAAGCGGGCGGCGGCGCCGATCGCCCGGGTGACTTCGGCGCCGCGCGAATCCGGCAGATCGAAGAGCGTGACCCGCGCGCCCCGCTCCGCCAGCAGGCGCGCCGTGGCCTCGCCGAGACCCGACGCGCCCCCCGTCACGAACGCCGTGCTGCCCTCGATCTGCATGGCGCTGCATCCTCTCCGCGCTTGCCGGAGCCTACCCCATCCGCGCGGGGTGCCGCGCGCGCCGCTTCACGCCAGCGCGTCGGCGAGCCGCGCGAGCAGCGGCCGCGGGCCCTCGCCCACGCTCTGGGTGTCGAGCGTCACGATCGGCCGCGCGCCGCGCACCGCGTTCACCGCGATGATCTCGCGCGCCTTCGGCAGCTCGCCCGCCGCGACGTCGGCTTCGCGCAGCTCCCGCATGCGCGCGAGCAGGATCGCGCGCGCGATGCCCGCCACGGCGCCGCGCGCGAGTGGCGGGGTCACGAGTGCGCCGTCCGCGCGGCAGACGATCAGGTTGCTGCGCGAGCCCTCCACGAGGTAGCCCTCGCGATCGAAGAGCAGCGCCTCCTGGGCTCCCGCCGCGCGCGCCGCCTCCGACGCCAGCGCGAGCACGAGGCGGCCGGCGAGCTTGGGGCCGCCGGCGACGACGCCGCCGTCGTGGACCTGCGGCGCGCGGATCGCCCGCCACTCCGGACGGTCGTCACCGAGCGCGCGCGCCACGCCGACCAGATGCACGGCGCCCGCCGCGTCGCGGCTGGCCTGGAGGCGCACGATGCCTTCGTCCTCGGAGAAGGCGGCCGCGGCGAGCTGGCGCAGAGCCGACGACACGCCCTGTGGGTCGATCCCGTGCAGGCCGATGGCGCGCGCGTCGCGCACCAATCTCTCCGTGTGACGCGCCTCGAAGCGCACCTCGCCGCGCGTGACGCGCGCGCTGGTGTAGCAGCCACGCCCCTCCGTGTAGGCGCTGTCGTCCGCGCAGATACGGGCATCTTCCGCGCTGCACAGCGCGCCGTCCACCCAGCACGGGAACTTCATTCAGCGCTCAGCGCTTCTCGATCGGGACGTAGCTCGTGCGCGTCGCGCCCGTGTAGATCTGCCGCGGGCGTCCGATCTTGAAGTCCGGATCGACGTGCAGCTCCTTCCACTGCGCGATCCAGCCCGGCAGCCGCCCGATGCCGAAGAGCGCCGTGAACATGTTGGCCGGGGTGCCGATCGCGTTGTAGATCACGCCCGAGTAGAAGTCGACGTTCGGATACAGCTTGCGGTCGACGAAGTACTCGTCCTTGAGCGCGATCTCCTCGAGCTCGACGGCGATCTCGAGCAGCTTGGTGCGCACACCGAGATTCTCGAGCACGTCGAAGCACGCCTTCTTGATGATCTTCATGCGCGGATCGAAGTTCTTGTAGCCGCGGTGGCCGAAGCCCATGAGCCGCGCGCG
>JAOUNA010000233.1 GCA_029881215.1 Myxococcales bacterium
CCCCCGACCGCTCGGCTGCATCCGCGCCCAAGCCGTTGCCGGCGCCGGCACGACGCTTCACGAAGTCGCCGACCGTGTAGTACAGGAATACCAGGAAGAGCATGAGCAGCAGCAGGCCGTCGCCGCGATCGTAGGTATCGGGTGGATCCCCGAGCAGCGTGTCGAACCCCATGATGACGGCAGCCGTGGTGGCCAGGAGCATCATCGGGATCTCGCGCGCGATCACGACCCCGGTGATCTGGATGGGCCGGATGAGCGCCGTACAGCCGACGATGAGGCCGATGTTCGCCAGGTTCGAGCCGAAGATGTTGCCGAAGCTGATGGCGCTGCGGCCCTGCAGTACGGCCATGATGTTGACCGCCATCTCCGGCGCGCTGGTTCCGAATGCGACGACGGTGAGTCCGATCACCAGAGGAGAGACACCGAGCGCACGCGCCAGACCCGTCGCGCCGCGCACGACCGCCTCGCCGCCCAGCATGAGCAGGGCAAGCCCGACCACGAGCAGCAGAAGATCCACGGCCATGCCCGGCGCATCCTAGCGCGCTCGCCCCATCGGGCGAGATGGGCGCCCGACGCGAGCGCGCCGCGTCAGGTTCCGATGCGCCGCACGCGCACCAACGGATCGTCCGGATCGGTCTCGCCGCGCAGATCCACGTCGCCGTGGATCGCCCACAAATTGTCACCGGCCGCATCGACGAGCACCTGCGCCACCTCCCAGGTGCGGCTGCCGCTCGGGCGAATCAGGGTGTGGTGCGCCCTGCGCGCCTCGGGCGTGAACACGATGGCCCCGTACTCCTCCCGGAATGGGATCAGCGCGCGCTCGAAATCCTCGGCGCTCCACGGCGCTTCCGGATCCCGGCGCACGAATTCGAGAGCCTCCTGGAACGCGCCGCGCGCCAGGGCCGCCACCAGGCCGAGCATCTCCGAGCGCACGCGCGCCACGAAGGCGCGCGGCTCCGCGGCGAGATCGAAGGGCGTCGGGCGTGCCTGCATCTCCGCGCCCTCGGGCCGCAGCAGATCCTCCCACGCCTCGACCAGGCTCGAGTCCACCTGGCGCAGCATGACGCGGAAGAAGGCGACGATCTCGAAGACGCGCTCGGTGCGTGCATCCGGGGGAAGCGACTTGAGCAGCGTGTTGTGCACCTGGCTCAGATAGCGCAAGAGAAGACCTTCGCTGCGCGCCAGGGCGTAGTCCTTGACGTAGTCGCGAAAGCCGCGAAAGCCCTCGAACATCTCCCGGGCGATCGACTTCGGCCGCACGTTCTCTTCGCGCACCCACGGATGGTGCTCGGCGAAGATCCGGAACGTCTCGCGGATGAAGTCCTCTTCGGGGCGCTCGGTGTGGACGTCCTCGAGGCGCCGCAGCCGTTCTTCGTACTCGACGCCCTCGGCCTTCAGCTGCGCCAGCAGCTCCTGCTTCTTGCGCCAGAGCTGCTGCGCGAGGAGCGGGCGCGGATCCTCTTGGATCGCCTCCACCAGGCTCAGCACCACGAGCGCGTGATCCGCCGCCTCCGGATCGAGTGCCGAGACGGCTTCCACGAGATAGAGCGAGAGCGTCCCGAGCAGCGAGAAATCCGCGGCGAGGTCGCTGCGCACGCGAACCGCCGGCGGTGCGAACGCGTCCGACACGATCTCCACCACACCGGCGCGGCGCAGCGAGCGAAACAGCTCTGCCGCGCGGCGCCGCAGCCGCACCTTGCGCGCAGCGCTCTCGTGGCAGCGGTTCAAGAGCTCGATCAGTGTGCGGTAGTCGCCGCCGACTCCCTTCGGTCCGCCTCGCTGCAGCAGCGCGACGATCATGCCGTGCGTGACGTCGAACTGCGACTGCAGCATCTCGGGTGGCTGCTCCACGAGACGCTCGAAGGTGTCGCGCGTCCACGGCAGCAAACCCGCCGGCGCCTTCTTCTTGCGCGGCACGCGGCGCTTGCCCGCCTGCGCGGCCTTGTCGACGAGTCGCTTGTTCTCGATCACGTGCTCGGGCGCTTGACACACGACGCTGCCGCGCTCGTCGAAGCCCTTGCGGCCGGCCCGTCCCGCGATCTGCTTGAACTCACGTATGGAGAGCAGGCTCATCTTCTCTCCATCGAACTTGCAGAGGCGCGTGAAGAGCACGCTGCGAATCGGAACATTCACACCCACGCCGAGAGTGTCGGTGCCGAAGATCACCTTCAGCAGCCCCTGCTGGGCGAGCTGCTCGACGAGCAGGCGATATTTCGGGAGCAGTCCGGCGTGGTGGACGCCGATGCCGTGGCCGAGGAAACGCCGCAGCTCCCTGCCATACGGGCTGTCGAAGCGGAAATCCGCGATCGCCTCCGCGATCCTCTGTCGCTCCTCGCGCGTGCAGACGCTCGCGCTGGTGAAGCCCTGCGCGCGTTCCGCGCACTCGCGCTGCGTGAAGTTCACCACGTAGATCGGTGCGCGGCGGCTGGCGAGGAGGTCCTCGATGGTCTCTTGCAGCGGCGTCTCGCGATACTCGAAGTCGAGCGGCACGGGCCGCTCGTCCGAGTGGATGTGCGCGACCTCGCGTCCGGTGAAGGCACGCAGGCGCCGCTCGATCGGGTCCGTGTTGCCGAGGGTCGCGGACATCATGAGAAAGAGCGTGTCCGACAGCGTGATCAGGGGAACCTGCCAGGAAACGCCGCGCGCCCGATCCGCGTAGTAATGGAATTCGTCGAGCACGACGTAGGGCGCGTCCGTGTGCTCGGCTTCGCGCAGTGCCATGTTGGCGAGGACTTCGGTGGTGCAGCAGATGATCGGCGCGTCGCGATTGATGCTGGCGTCTCCGGTCAGCATGCCCACGCGGTCGGCGCCGAAGGTTGCGCACATGGCGAAGAACTTCTCGCTCACCAGGGCCTTGATGGGTGCCGTGTAGAACGAGCGCCGCTTCTCGCAGAGCGCCTTGAAGTGCAGCGCGGTGGCCACGAGCGACTTCCCCGATCCGGTGGGCGTGGCGAGGATGACGTGTCGATCTGCCAGCAGCTCGAGCACGGCCTCCTCCTGGTGCGGATAGGGAACGAGGCCCAGATCGCTCACCCAGCCGAGAAAGCGCTCGAGGATCTGGTCCGGATCCGCCACGCCGGGCGCCGGGACGCGCTCGCCCAGCGCCGCGTGCGCGCCGGCAGAGGTGGACACCGACTCAGTCGCGGCGAGGCCGACGCCAGTGGATGTGCAGCTTGCGCACGCCCCAGGCGCGGGCTGCCTCGACGTCGTCACCCATGTAGATGTCGATCCGGCGGCGCCAGTGCCGCGCCATCTTGTCGAGCACCAGATACTCGCCGGGCAGCCCCTCGATGCGCACGCGCGCGCCGCGCGTCAGACCGAGCCGGATCAGATCACGCGACACGGCGATGGCCTTCGTGCCGGGCTCGAGCACGTCTCCCCAGGCGGCGACGCTGGGATCACCGCGCGTCTGACCCGGCACGGAGTTGTAGGCCGTAGCCGTGACCACGAGGGGCCCCTCGACCGCGGCCGCAAGCGCGGCGGGGATCAGCAGGCCGAGAGACAGGGCGCAGGCGGGTCCGACTCCGAAGATCCCCGCCGCCCGCGCGGAGATTCCGACGATCTCGCGCATTCGCACATCGATACCACAGGCGTCGCGGTCACGCCGCGCCGGCGAGCGGTCCGGGCCAGGCGCAGCCGCGGCGCGCGCGGTGTCGGGCGCGCGCCCGATCAATCCGCTTGCCCGAGCACCCGCGGCGC
The DNA here is from genome assembly GCA_029881215.1 of Myxococcales bacterium. Lineage (GTDB taxonomy): Bacteria > Myxococcota_A > UBA9160 > UBA9160 > SMWR01 > JAOUNA01. Next base: position 3,700 of record JAOUNA010000233.1, read on the forward strand.
TTCGAGGGTCAGACCGCAGCGGCGCAGCTTGTCGGCGCAGTCGAGCTGCACCACGTGCGCATCCGGGGCATCCAGCAGCAGACACGCGCGACGGCCCTTCACGTGGTGCGCGACGAGCGCGAGAGCCGCCTCGTCCGGCAGCACCGGCCCGACCGCCTCGAGCTCGGGGGGCAGCAACACGGCGCATCCTCCGCCGTGTGACACCATCTGGCGCAACACGTCCAGCCAATCCCGCTTCGCGGCGACCGCGGCGTCTCCCGCCAGGCGATCGAGCAGCGCGTCGCGCTGGATGCGCACGAGCGGCTCGCGCAGACTGCCCCGCGTGAGAACGAGGCGCTCCGCGAGCGCTCCCGTATCCAGGTAGGCGTGCAGGCGGAACCATTGCGGCGCCGCCGTCTCTTCGACGGCGATCGGCAGCCAGTACGAAGCCATGAGCACGAAACGCGGTGCATCGGGGAGGGGCTGCGGATCGAAATACGAGGTCGGCTCCGGCGCCTCCGGCATGCCGGCGCTGTGTCCCGCTGCGCCGGTTTCGCTCCGCGGCGCGCTCGACCCTGCGCAGCATCCCAGTG
>JAOUNA010000060.1 GCA_029881215.1 Myxococcales bacterium
CAGAATGCCGGGCCGTCCTCGAGGCGGCCGAAGAGCTGCACGACGGGAACGCCGTCGCGCACTCGGTAGGTCGGCTGGAGGATGAATCCGCGCGGCACGGGGCTGGCCTCGGTGGGTCTCGGCAAACGGTAGTGAAGCGCCCTGCGCCTGCCCCGCGCAGGTACCGCGCCCGCTCCCGACCGCCGCGTTTCCTCAATGGCGACAGCCTGATACGCTTCCCCCCCCGACGCGTCGGAGTGGACATTGGCGGAACGCATCCTGGTCGTCGACGACGAGCCCGATCTGCGCGAGCTGGTTCGCGTCAACCTGGCGCAGGCCGGCTTCGCCGTCGAGACGGCGGCGTCGGGTCGCGAGGCGCTCGCCCGGCTGCACGACGCGCCCCCCGATCTCGTGGTGCTCGATTTGATGCTTCCCGATTTCTCCGGCACCGAGATCTGCCGGCAACTGCGCGCCGATCCCGAGCTCGCACAGGTCGCCGTCATCATGTTGACGGCGAAGTCGGACGAGCTCGACCGCGTCGTCGGCTTCGAGCTCGGCGCCGACGACTACGTCACCAAGCCCTTCAGCCCGCGCGAGCTCACGCTGCGCGTTCGCGCCGTGCTGCGCCGCCAGCGGGCCGAGCCGGCGCACGGCCTGCTGACGTGCGGGACGCTGCAGCTCGACCCCGCGCGTCACCGCTGCCACGTGGCTGGCGACGAGGTGGCGCTGACCGCGAAGGAGTTCGATCTGCTCCACGGCCTGATGCGCCGACCGGGGCGGGTCCTGACGCGCGAGCAGCTCCTCGAGGAGGTCTGGGGCTCCGACGTGACCGTCACCGCGCGCACCATCGATACCCATCTCAAGAGGCTGCGGGAGAAGCTCGGGGCGGCGGGGCACCTCGTCGAGACCGTGCGCGGCGTCGGCTATCGATTCGCCGAGTGAGTTGAGCGACCCTCGTCCGAGGCGACACCGAGGTGGATCGTGTCCAAGAGCCAGCTCAAGCTGACCGCGGCCCTCGCAATCCTGATCGCGGGGGTCGTGTGCGTCTGGGGCGTCGCCGCGGAGCGCGGTCTGCGGCGCGCGGAGCTCGAGCGCATCGCCCGCTCGCTGGAAGCGCGCGCGGCGCTCGCGGGCGAGCTGGCGCGCGGCACGCCGTTCGTGCCGTCTGCGCGCGGCGCGCTGGACGCCATCGCGGATCGCGCGGGCGCGGCGGCGGGCACTCGCGTCACGCTGATCGCGCCGGACGGCGCCGTGCTGGGCGACTCGGACGTTCCGCTCGAGCGCTTGCCCGACCTCGACAACCACGCGGACCGGCCCGAGGTGCGCGCCGCACTGTCGGGCCGCGTCGGCCGCAGCACGCGGCGCAGCGAAACCGTCGGCCGCGCGCTCCTCTATCTGGCGACTCCGCTCGAAGGCGGCGGGGTGGTGCGCCTAGCGGTCGATCTCTCGGATCTCGAGGCGTCGGTCGCCCAGCTCCGGCGCGAGCTCGTCGCCGCGGGCGCGCTCGCGCTCGTCGTCGGACTGGTGCTGTGCTTCGCATTCTCGTGGCTCGCCCTGCGCCCCATGCGAGAGATGCGCCGCGTGGCGTCGGCCATCGCCGGGGGCCATCTCGACGATCGACTGCCCTTCGCGGTGTCGCACGAGCTCTCGGACGTCGCGCAGTCCATCCGCCGCATGGCCGAGCAGCTGCGCCTGCGCCTCGAGGAGGCGACGCACGAGAAGGAGCAGCTGCGCGCGGTGCTGGAGAGCATGGTGGAGGGCGTGCTCGCCGTCGACGCCAAGGGCGTCGTGCTGATCGCCAACTCCCGCCTGCGCGATTTCTTCGCCACCTCGGGCGATCCGCTCGGCCGGCCGCTGCTCGAGGCGATTCGCAGCGCCGAGCTCGACGCCATCTTGCGGCGGGCCGCCGACTCCGATGCAATCGTTTCACAGGAAATGAAGCTCGAGCGACCGAGCGCGCGCACGCTGCGCGTGCACGCGACCCGCTTTGCCTCGGGCGCGCGCGCACACACCGGGACCGTCGCGGTGTTGCACGATGTCACCGAACTGATGCATCTCGAGGAGGTGCGCCGAGACTTCGTCGCCAACGCCTCCCACGAGCTGCAGACGCCGCTGGCCGCCATCCGCGGCTTCGCCGAAACCCTGCTCTCGAGCGGGTCGCTCTCCGAAGAGGATCGCAGACAGTACCTCGAGGTGATCGAGCGCAACGCCTGCCGCCTCTCCAATATCGTGCGCGATCTTCTCGAGCTCTCCACCCTGGAGAGTCACAAGCAGCGTCTCGATCTCGTCGCGGTAGACGTCGCGAAGCTGGCGGAAGATCTCGTGCGGGATGCCGGTCCGCGCTTTGCGGAGCACCGCCTGCGCGTGCAGGTGCGGGCCGAGGGCGACGTCACGGCCCAGGCCGATCCGCGCGCCCTCGAGCAGGTGCTCACCAACCTGCTAGACAACGCCATCAAGTACACCGAGCCCGGCGGCGAGATCGGCGTGGAGATCACGGCGGACGCGCGCTGCGTGCGGGTGGCGCTGCGGGATTCCGGGATCGGCATCCCGCAGCAGGATCTGGGGCGCGTCTTCGAGCGCTTCTACCGCGTCGACAAGGCGCGCTCGCGCGCGCTCGGGGGTACCGGACTCGGGCTCTCCATCGTCAAGCATCTGGTGCAGGGCATGGGCGGCGAGATCCGGGTGGAGAGTGAACTCGGCGTGGGCTCGAGCTTCGTCTTCAGTCTGCCGCGAGCGCCGCGCTAGGATCGCGGTTCGCGCCGGCCCTGCGGCGCTGCACAGGAAGAGAACATGGTGCGATCTCTGCTCCTGCTGCGCCATGCGAGCGCGGATTCCGGTCCCCCCGCGCTTTCGGATCACGATCGGCCGCTCAGCGCGGCGGGCCGGAAGGCCGCGGAGCGGGTCGGTGCGTATCTGGCGCGCAGGGTCAGACCGTCGCTCGCCCTGTGCTCTTCCGCGCTGCGCGCCGTCGAGACGCTCGAATGCCTGCGCGCCGCGCTGCTCGGGAACGCGCGCGTGGCGATCGAGCGCTCCCTCTACATGGCGAGCGGGAGCGAGTTGCTCGAGCAGCTCGCGGGCGTTTCGGACGCCGAATCCTGCGTGCTCGTCATCGGACACAATCCGGGAATCCAGACGCTGGCCGCATCCCTCGCGACGCATGCAGACGCGCTGGAGCGCCAGCGCGTGCGCTCGAGCTTCCCGCCCGCGGCTTGTGCGCTGCTGCGTTTCGACACGGCGGGCTGGGGTGACCTCTCGCGCGGGGGTCGGCTCGATGTCTTCGCGCGGCCCGATGCGCTGGACGGCTGAGTGATTCCCGTGTCCGCGACCGCGCGCCATCGCGAGATCGAGCTCAAGCTCGAGCTGTCCGCGGAGGACGTGGAACGCGTGCGCCAGCATCCGCGCGTCCGGGCGCTCGCGAGCGCAGACGAGCGCGTGGAGCAGCTTCGCTCCGTCTACTTCGACACCCCGGATCTTGGGCTGCGCCGCGGCGGGATCGCCCTCCGCGTGAGGCACGCAGGCGACGCGCGCGTGCAGACGCTCAAGACGGGGGAGCACGCCAGCGGCGTGCTCTCCGAGCGCGGCGAGTACGACACTCCGCTCGATCGCGATGCACCGGATCCGGCGCGGATTTCCGATCCCGCGCTGCGCGCCCGCGTCGCGTCGCTGCTGGCGGGCCGCTCGCTCGAGCCGATCTTCGAGACGCACATGCAACGCACGACGCGCCCGCTGCGCGAGGGAGACAGCGTCTGGACGCTCGACATCGACGTCGGTGAGATCCGCACGGCCACAGCGCGCGCCCCGATCTGCGAGATCGAGCTCGAGCTCGTGTGCGGCGAGGCGCAGCGTCTGTACGCGCTCGCGCTCGCGCTCGGCGAGTCGATCCCGCTGCGACTTGGCTGCCAGAGCAAGGCAGATCGCGGCTACGCGCTCGCGACCGGCGTGCAGTCGGCCGCGTGTCCCGCCGTGCCGGTGCGGCTGGGCGGCGACACGGCGCTCGAGGACGCAATCGGCCCCGCGCTGCGCAGCGGCCTCGACCACGTCGCCGCCAACCTGGCCCCCGTGCTCTCGGGCGCGGGCGCGGGCAGCGTGCGGCAGCTGCGAGCGGGCTTGGCAAGGCTCGGTGTCGGCCTCGCGAGCTTTGCGGATCTGCTTCCGGCAGCCGAGATCGAGCCGCTGCGCGAGGCTCTCGACGCGCTCGCCGCCGAGCTCGACGCTTTGCGCGACCTCGATGTCTTCGCCGAGGTGCTGCACGCGTTGCCCGCTGGCGAGCGCGCTGGCCTCGCCTGGCTCGAGCGCGCCGCGTACGCCCTGCGCGACGCGCGCTGCGACGCGCTGCGGCAGACGCTGCGCGCTCCGCGCTGCACGCGCTGCCTGCTCGTGCTCGGATCCTGGCTCGAGAGCGAGCCGTGGCGCCGCGCTCCGGATCGGCAGCGGCTGCGGGAGCCGGTCGCGCAGGCCGGCCGCAGCGTGCTGGCGCAGCGTCACGCGCTGGCGATGCACCTCGGGGTTCCGGCTGCGGAAGGTGCGTGCGGGGAGGCGCGCGCCCTGCGCAGCGCCCTCGCCGTGCTGCGCGAGAGCTGCGAGGTGTTGCGCGGCGCGTATCCGGCGCAGGACGCCCTGCGCTTCCTGCAGCAGCTGGAGACGATCGAAGACGCGTGCGGCAGCCTCGACGACGACGCCCGCGCCCGCAGCGTGCTGCGCGCGCTGCTCGATCGGCACGGGGCGTGCGCGACGCCGGAGCAAGCGCGAAGCGTGGCGCGCCTTACGCAGTGGATCGGCGCGCGCGCGGCGCAGGACGCGCTGCGCCTCGCGGAGCACGGGCCGCGGCTCGCGGCGCTTGTGCCGTTCTGGGAGGCATGACGCGGCTGCGACTGGGCGCGACCTCGGCGCCGCCGGCCTCGCGCCGTCCCGCAGGACGGCGCGAGAGCGCGGGCGGGCCTAGAAGTCGACGGCGAGGCGCGTCTGCACGGCGTCCTGATCGCCGATGCCGTTGCGATGCGAGTGCACCCAGTTGAGCATCAGGCGCAGATTCGAGTAGAGGTACCAGTTGGCGCCCAGGGTGACGTTGTTCTGGGTGCCGCCGCGGATGTTCTCGTCATTGAGATCGAGATAGGAGTAGCGGCTCGCGAGCTCGAGGGCGCCCCACTCGCCGCGCGCCGGCGCGAAGCGGTGAGTCGGCTTGACGCGGTCGAAGTGGCCACCGCCCCGGTTGTAGGCGCGACTCTCGCCCGTCACGAACCAGCTGGCCTGGACATAGACACCCGTGAAGTCGAGATCGTCGCCGCCGATCTGGCTGACCCAGGCGGACATCCACTCGGCCTGCAGGGAGAGCGGTCCCCATACGGAGGCGAACTCGAGGCCGAGCTGGTCGGCGCCCTTGGCGAGGATGTCGCCGGTGTCCACGAGATCCTCGGAGAGGTGCACTTCGCGCCCGCCGTAGCCGATCGTGTCGTTCAGGAACTTGTGCGTATACCCGAGGCCCAGGTGGATGAGCTCGCGGCCGCCGTCCTCGTAGAGGGGCAGGCCCGTGAGCCGCGTGGTGACGTTGTAGTTCGATCGGTTCGAGCGGTCGCGGTCTCCGTAGGCGCCCGTTTCGGCGAATCCGCCCACGTTCCAGCTCATGCGCTCCTCGAAGGCGGTGTTGTTGAGCGCGACGCCCGTGTTGCGGCCGAGCGCGAAGGCGTCGGAGGGAAGCGCCCGCTCCATGAAGGTGATGTACTTGCTGCTGGTCTGCTGGTTGAGCGAGAAGCCCTCCTTGACGTGGCCGACCCGCACGCGCCCCACGTAGGGCAGCTTCTGCAAGCCGACCCAGACGTCGTTGAAGTCGGCGTCCCCGCCGGCGAAGTCGTACTCGGCCTTGAACGCCCCGTGCTCGAAGAAGCTGCCCTCCATGAACATCCGCGCGCGGCGCAGCTCGGCGCCGAAGCCGCGCAGATCCTCGTCGAGGCCGCCGGAGGCCGTGGGCAGCATGGCCCACTCATTGAGCGCGTTGTTCGGGGCGATGTAGGCGGCGTCCACCTGGACGCGACCGCCGAGCTTGAGCTTGAACAGGCCGTCGTTGCGCTCGATCCGGAAGCCGTTGTTCCACGAGGCTGTCCAGGCCTCCGGGTCCTGCGCGGCGGATGCGACCGGCGGCAGCGGGGCGGGGTGATCCGCGCTCTGCACCTCGCGCTTGAGCTCCCGGTAGCGATCTTCGCTGATCGCGCCCTGCTCGTGCAGCGCGTCGAGCATGCGCTCGTCGAAGCTTGAATCTGTTGCGGCCGCTCCCGCGGCGCATGCGGCCCCGAGCACCGCGCCGAGGATCATCGGCAGAATGGCACGCTTCAAGATGAACTCCCGCAGAATCAGGTGGATGCTCGAGAGGCGCCCCGTCCGCCACCCCGCGGCACGGGGGCTCGGGCGCGCACGAGCCGCCCGCTTGCGACGCGCAACCTACCGCGCAGCGGTGGCGCGCGGGAGTCGGCAGCGTGACAGATTGGTGAAGAATGCGCCCACCTGGCCGGCCGCGCGCGCGGCGCGCATCGACACTATGCTCGGGGTCGGTGGAAGAGCCGTCCTTCACGATCGGGATCGAAGAGGAGTATCTGCTGGTCGATCCCGACACGCGGGATCTGATCCAGGAGGCTCCCCCCGGCTTCTTCGAGGCCTGCGAGCGGCACATCGGGCGCCGGGTCACGCCCGAGTTCCTGCAGTCCCAGATCGAGGTCGGCACCAGCGTGTGTCGGAGCATCGCCCAGGCGCGCGACGAGCTCGCCGCGCTGCGCGGCGCGGTGGCCGGTGTCGCCCGCGATTCCGGGCTCGCCATGCTCGCCGCCTCGACACATCCCTTCGCGAGCTGGGACGCCCAGCGCACCACCCCGAAGGAGCGCTACCAGATGCTGGCCCAGGATCTCCAGGAGGTGGCGCGCCGCCTGGTGATCTCGGGCATGCACGTGCACGTGGGCATCGAGGACGAAGACGTGCGCGTCGAGCTGATGGGCCAGGCGACCTACTTCCTGCCCCATCTGCTGGCGCTCTCGACGTCCTCCCCGTTCTGGCACGGCCACGACACCGGTCTCATGTCGTACCGCATCGCGGTGTGGGACGAGCTGCCCCGCACGGGACTGCCCGAGAGCTTCGAGAGCTACGCCGAGTACCGCCGGCACGTCAACACGCTCGTCCAGGCCGGCCTGATCGAGGATGCGACCAAGCTCTGGTGGGACATCCGTCCGAGCGCGCGCTTTCCGACGCTCGAGATGCGCGTCACCGACGTGTGCACGCGGCTCGAGGATGCCGTGTGCGTGGCGGCGCTCTACGTGTGCATCTTGCGCATGCTGTATCGACTGCGGCGCAACAATCAGCGCTGGCGCCGCTACGCCGCCATGCTGATCAGCGAGAACCGCTGGCTGGCGCAGCGCTACGGCTTCGCCAAGGGGTTGGTGGACTTCGGGCGCGGCGAGTGCGTGCCCTACGCGGAGCTGCTCGAGGAGCTGCTCGAGCTGGTGCAGGAGGACGCGACCCACTTCGCTTGCGCCGCCGAGCTGGCCCACGCGCGCACCATCCTGGCGCGCGGCACCAGCGCCCACCGCCAGCGCGCGGCTTTCGAGCGCGCGCGGGCGCAGGGGGCGGAGGAGCGCGCCGCGCTGAACGCGGTGGTCGATCTCCTGATCGAAGAGACCCTGCTCGGCGTTCCCACCGGCTAGGCGCTCGCCGATCGCCCCAAGGCCGGCGAGGCGGCCTGGTCGGCCCAGCGCGACCCACGGGGCGGAAAGCTTCACGAAAGCGTCACACGAACGCCGCGGCGCAGCCATGGCCTTCGCGTAGCTTCGCCGCGTCGCACCGGCATGTCCAAGGCACCAGGACAGGAGACAAACATGCGCGCGAGACCTCTTCTTGGCGCGATCGCAGGGATCGCGCTCGGCCTCTCCGGACCGCTGGCCGCCGCGGCGCGCGACCAGATCCGCATCGTCGGATCCTCGACGGTCTACCCCTTCGCCACGGTGGTGGCCGAGGAGCTCGGCCGCGCGACGTCCTTCAAGACGCCGATCATCGAGAGCACCGGCACCGGCGGCGGGCTCAAGCTCTTCTGTGCCGGAGCGGGCGTCGACACGCCGGACATCACCAATGCCTCGCGCCGCATCAAGAAGTCCGAGCTGGACCTGTGCGCGAGCCACGGTGTCAGCGCGATCACCGAGATCAAGATCGGCTACGACGGCATCGTGCTCGCCAACTCCAAGAAGTCGCCGCAGATGCAGCTCACGCTGCGGCAGTTGTTCCTGGCGCTCGCCAAGCAGGTGCCCGCGCCCAACGGCGACCTGATCCAGAATCCGCACAAGACCTGGAAGGACGTCGACGCGAGCCTGCCGGCGCTCCCGATCGAGGTGCTGGGGCCGCCGCCCACCTCCGGCACGCGCGACGCCTTCAACGAGCTCGCCCTCGAAGGCGGCTGCAACACCTTCCCCGATCTGAAGGCGCTCGCGGCTCGCGACAAGTCCCGCTACCAGGCGGTCTGCCAGTCGGTGCGCGAAGACGGAGCCTACGTCGAGGCCGGCGAGAACGACAACCTGATCGTGCAGAAGCTCGTGGCAAACCCGAACGCCGTCGGTGTGTTCGGCTTCAGCTTTCTCGACCAGAACGCGGACGTGATCCAGGGCGCCAGCGTCGGCGGCGTGGCGCCGAGCTTCGACGCCATCGCCGGCGGCGCCTATCCCGTATCGCGAGCGCTCTACTTCTACGTGAAGAATGCGCACGTGGGCTCGATCCCGGGCATGCGGGAGTACCTCGCGGAGTTCACCAGCGAGCAGGCGATCGGAGACTACGGATATCTGGCCGAGCGGGGCCTGATTCCCGCCCCCGAAGCCGAGCGCGAGCAGGCCCGGGCGGATGCCCAGCACCTCGCCCCGCTGGTGCTGGCGGTCGAGCCCTGAGCGCGCGCGTGGGCGCTGGCTCCTCGAGCGACGGCGGCGGAGCGCGGACATGAGTCCGCTGTGGACCCTCCTCTTGGTCGCGGCGCTCGCCAGCGCGAGCTTCGTGCTCGCGCGCAAGCGAGCCCTCGCCGCAGCGGGTGGGCGGGCTGCCGCGCTGCACTCGCTGCCCGGCTACTACGGCTGGTACGCGGCGCTGTGGTGCGGGCTGCCCGGACTCGCCGTCGCGCTGGGCTGGGCGCTCGGCGCATCGCAGCTGCTGGATTCGCTCGCGCTCGGCGCCCTGCCCGACGCCGGCGTCGTCCAGAGTGAGGCGCAGCGCGCGCTGCTGCTCAACGACATCAAGAACGCGGCGGCCGGTCGGCTCGCTCCGGACGCGATCGATGCCGGCCTCGCGGCCGCCGCCGCGCACTACACCGCACTGCGCGCGCGCAGCCTGGCGCTGGCGCTCGGCCTGTCGGGCCTGCTCTCCGCGGCCGGTGCCTGCATCGCGCTGCGCGCCGTGCGCCCGCGGCTGGCCGCGCGGGCGAAGGTCGAGCGCGTGCTGCGGCTCGGGCTGCTGCTGTGCTCGACCCTCGCCGTCCTCGTGACCATCGGCATCGTGCTGTCCCTCGTCTTCGAGACGCTGCGCTTCTTCCAGCAGGTCTCGCCCTCCGATTTTCTCTTCGGTCTGCACTGGAGCCCGCAGACGGCGCTGCGGGCGGATCAGGTGGGGAGCTCGGGCTCGTTCGGCGCGGTGCCGATCTTCGCGGGCACGCTGTTGATCACCGGCATCGCCATGCTCGTGGCGGTGCCGATCGGGCTCATGTCGGCTGTCTACATGGGCTTCTACGCGTCGCGCCCGTTCCGCGACGTGGCCAAGCCCATGCTCGAGATCCTCGCGGGTGTGCCCACCGTGGTGTACGGCTTCTTCGCGGCGCTGGTGGTGGCGCCCTTCGTGCGCGACCTGGGTGTGACGCTCGGGCTCACCGTCGCCTCCGAGAGCGCTCTCGCCGCTGGCCTGGTGATGGGCGTGATGATCATCCCCTTCGTGTCGTCGCTCTCCGACGACGCCATCACCGCGGTGCCGGGCTCGCTGCGCGAGGGCTCCTTCGGTCTCGGCGCCACGCGCTCGGAGACGATCCGTCTGGTCGTGCTGCCCGCGGCGCTGCCGGGCATCGTGGGCGGGGTGCTGCTCGCCGTGTCGCGCGCGATCGGCGAGACGATGATCGTGGTGATGGCCGCCGGACTCGCGGCCAACCTCACGCTCAATCCGCTCGAGGCAGTCACGACCGTTACCGTTCAGATCGTGACGCTGCTGACCGGCGATCAGGAGTTCGACAGCGCCAAGACGCTCTCCGCCTTCGCGCTCGGTCTCGTGCTCTTCGTCGTGACGCTGCTGCTCAATCTCGTCGCGCTGCATGTGGTGCGGCGCTATCGGGAGAAATATGACTGACCCCGATTCGCGCGCCCGCTGGTCCGCGCCCGCCCTGCGCGCGCGCCTCGCCCGGCGCCACGCGGCCGAGCGTCGCTTCCGGCGCCTCGGTGCCGCCGCGATCGTCACCGCCATGGCGAGTCTGGCGCTGCTGCTCGCGAGCATCGTCTGGAACGGGCACGGCGCCTTCCGTGCCGCCGAGATCCGGCTCGACATCGCGTTCCCCGAGGCCGCGTTCGACGCAGCCGATCCGCGCGACCCGGTCGCTTTCGAGACCGCCCTGGCGCGGGCGGACACCGCAGCGCTGCTGCGCGACGCGCTGCGCGCGCTGTTTCCCGAGGCGCAGAGCCGGCGCGATGTGCGCGCGCTCCAGGCCCTGGTGAGCTCGGGTGCGCGCGGCGCGCTGCGCGACGCGCTGCGCGCCGACCCGTCCCTGCTCGGGCGCAGCGCGAGCCTGTGGCTGCCCGCGGACGACGAGGTCGACCTCTTCCTGCGCGGGCGCATCGCGCGGCAGACCCCCGAGGCGGAGCGCCGGCTCTCGGACCTCCAGATCGCCTGGATCGAGCAGCTCGAGGCGGCGCAGCGCCTGCGCCGACACTGGAACACGCGTTTCTTCACGTCCGGGGACTCCCGGGAGCCGGAGCTCGCCGGTGTGTGGGGCGCCGCGGTGGGCTCCTTTCTCACGCTCCTCGTCGCACTCGGGCTCGTCTTTCCCGTCGGTGTCGCGGCGGCGATCTACCTGGAGGAGTTCGCGCCGCGCACGCGCTGGACCGACGTCGTCGAGGTGAACATCAACAATCTGGCGGCGGTGCCGTCGATCGTGTTCGGGCTGCTCGGCCTGGCCGTGTTTCTCAACACTTTCCAGCTGCCGCGCTCGGCGCCGCTCGTGGGGGGCATGACGCTCGCGCTGATGACGCTGCCCACCATCATCATCACGGGCCGCGCGGCCATCCAGGCCGTGCCCCCGTCGATCCGGGAGGCCGCGCGGGGCATCGGTGCGTCGCCGGTGCAGGTGGTGGGGCACCACGTGCTCCCACTCGCCATGCCGGGCATCCTCACGGGAACGATCATCGGCATGGCGCGGGCGCTCGGGGAGACGGCGCCGCTGCTGATGATCGGCATGGTGGCCTTCATCGTGGACGTTCCCTCGAGCTTCACCGACGCCGCGACCGTGCTGCCCGTGCAGATCTACCTGTGGGCGGACAGCCCGGAGCGCGCCTTCGTCGAGAAGACGTCCGGCGCCGTCCTGGTGCTGATCGTCTTCCTGATCCTGATGAATGCCACGGCGATCGTGCTGCGCAAGCGCTTCGAGGGGCGCACGTGAGCATGCCGGAGCCCGAGCGCCGGGAGCGAGAGCGCGCCGGACGATCCTGCGCCGCTCCGCAGCTCCGCGCGGATCCGTCGGCGAAGATGTGCGCCCGCGGCGTGGACGTCTACTACGGCGACAAACACGCGATCAAGTCCGTGGATCTGGACATCGTCTCCGACGAGGTCACGGCGCTGATCGGGCCCTCCGGCTGCGGCAAGTCGACCTTCCTGCGCTGCTTCAACCGCATGAACGACACGATCCCGCGCTGCCGCGTCAGCGGCTCCATCACGCTCGACGGAGAGGACATCCACGCGCCGGACATGGATGTGGTGCAGCTGCGCGCCCGCGTGGGCATGGTCTTCCAGAAGCCGAACCCGTTTCCCAAATCCATCTACGAAAACGTGGCCTACGGCCCGCGCATCCACGGCCTGGCGAGCCGCCGCGTCGAGTTCGACGGGATCGTGGAGCGCAGCCTGCTGCGCGCCGGCCTGTGGGACGAGGTGAAGGACCGCCTCGGCGAGCCCGGCACGGCGCTCTCCGGCGGCCAGCAGCAGCGGCTCTGCATCGCGCGCGCCATCGCCGTGGATCCGGAGGTGGTGCTGATGGACGAGCCCTGCTCGGCGCTCGACCCGATCGCCACCGCGCGCATCGAGGAGCTGATCTACGAGCTGCGCGGCCGCTACGCCATCGCCATCGTCACGCACAACATGCAGCAGGCCGCGCGCGTCTCGCAGCGCACCGCCTTCTTTCATCTGGGCGAGCTGATCGAGTATGGTGCCACCGACGAGATCTTCACGAACCCACGGCAGCAGCGAACCAGCGATTACATCACGGGGCGGTACGGATGAGTCGGGTCTTCGATGCGGTGTTGAAGCGGCTCCGCGAGGACCTGCTGCGCATGGGCAGCCGGGCGGAGGCGATCCTTGCGAAGGCGCTGCGCGCGGTCTGGGAGCGCGACGCCGCGCTGGTGGACGAGATCGATCGCGACGATCTCGAGATCGATCGCCTCGACGTGGCCATCGACGAGGCGGTGCTGAAGGCCCTCGCACTCCAGGCGCCGGTGGCCGAGGACCTGCGCGAGGTGCTGGCCATCAAGATGATCGCGACGGATCTGGAGCGGGTGGGCGACCTGTCTCGCAACATCGCGAAGAGCGCCCGGCGCCTCGCGGCGCGCGACGCCGTGCCGATGCCGGCCGCGCTCAGCAGCCTGGCGCGCTCGGCGCAGCGCATCCTGCGCGAGGCGCTCGACGCCTTCAGCCGCGCGGACAGCGGCCTCGCCCACAGCGTGGTGGACGAGGACGACGCCATCGACGCCGTGCAGGACGAGGTGGTGCTCCTGATGCTGCGGCAGCTCGAGGCGCAGGAGGGCGCGGTCTCCCAGGAGGTGGACATCATCCTGGTCGCCAAGAACCTGGAGCGCGTCGCGGATCACGCCACCAACATCGCCGAGAGCGTCATCCTGGTGACCGAGGCGCGCAACGTGAAGCACGCCGCCAAGTTCTCGCGCTGAGGCGACCGCCGCGCCGCCCGCCGTGGTAGATTCGGGGCTCCGCGCGCTTTCGCGCCTGCGAGGGGCCCATGCCGACCGAGGACTACCGCACCATCAGCTTCTGGCACGAGACGCTTCCGGATCCGATCGAGCCCCGCGCGCCTCTCGAGCGCGACGAGCAGGTGGACGTCGCCATCGTGGGCGCGGGCTACACCGGCCTCTGGACCGCCTATTACCTGAAGACGCTGCAGCCGGATCTGCGCGTCGCCGTGCTCGAGGCGCAGGTTGCGGGCTATGGCGCGTCGGGGCGCAACGGCGGCTGGTGCGAGGGCTTCCTCGCCGGTCTCGACGGCCAGCTGGCCGATACGCGCGAGCGGCCGCAGGCGCTCGCGCTGCAGCGCGCCATGTTCGACACCGTCGACGAGGTGGGGCGCGTGGCCGCGCGCGAGGGGATCGAGTGCCACTACAAGAAGGGCGGCTACCTGCGCCTCGCGACGTCGGGGCCGCAGCTCGCGGATCTCGAGGAGTCGATGCGCTTCTATCGGGAGCTCGGCTTCGGTGACGACGTCTGGCGCTGGCTCGAGCGCGAGGAGATCGCGCGGCGCGCGCGCGTTCCCGGGTGCCGCGGCGCGCTGTACAGCCCCCACTGCGCCGCCATCCATCCCGCCCGCCTGGCCCGCGGACTGGCGGCGGCGGTCGAGCGCAAGGGCGTCGCGCTGTACGAGCGCTCGCCCGTGCTGCGCATCGAAGCGCGCCGCGCCGTCACGCCGGGCGGCGCGCTGCGCGCCGACGTGGTGGTGCGGGCCGTCGAAGGCTACACGCCGCGCCTGCCCGGAGAGAAGCGCACCCTGATCCCGCTGCACTCGCAGATGATCGCCACCGAGCCCCTCTCCGAGGCCCTGTGGAAGGAGATCGGCCTCGAAGAGCGCGAGACCTTTGCCGACTCGCGGCGCACCGTTACCTACGGGCAGCGCACGGTGGACGGCCGCATCGCCTTCGGAGGTCGCGGTCTCTACTACTACGGCTCGGCGATCCGCGATCGCTTCCCGGCCGACGATCCCCTCTTCAGGCGCGTGCACGAGTCGCTGCTCTCGATCTTCCCCGTGCTCGCGGACGTGCGCATCACGCATCGCTGGGGCGGTCCGCTGGCGGTGCCGCGCAACTGGCGCCCCGGCGTCGGGGTGGATCGTGGCCGCGGCTTCGCCTGGGCGGGGGGCTACGTGGGCGAGGGGGTGGGGGCGACCAATCTGGCGGCGCGCACGCTCGCCGATCTGATCCTTGAGCGCGACACCGAATGCGCGCGCCTGCCCTGGGCGGGCACGAGCTGGCCGCGCTGGGAGCCGGAGCCGTTGCGCTGGCTCGGCGTGAAGGGCGTGCGCACCGTCGGGGAGTCGGCGGACGCCTTCGAATTCCGCCACGACCGCACGCCGCGCGTGCGCGCGGCGATCTTCGACTTCTTCGTGCGGAAGTAGCGGGGGCGCGCGAAATCTCTTCGGCGCGCTTCGCGCGATACACTGGGTGCATGCGCAAGCGGCGCTCGATCCTGGCGTTGACCCTGCTGCTCGGAGTCGCCGGCGGGGCGGGCGGCCAGATCCTCGCGCCGCCGCTCGGCGAGGTGCCGCTCGCGGACGTGCTCGAGATCCTGCAGCTCGAGCGGGAGCTGATCGCGGTCGACGGCGCGCGCGGCGCACAGGCGAGCGTGGCGCTGCATCTCGGCGAGCGCGTGCTCTGGAGCGGCTCGCGCGGGCGCGTGGGCCTGGTGCTCACCGACCAGCGCATTCTCGCCGTCGCGGTCGGGTCCGCGGCGTGGCAGGAGACGCGCTACCAGCGCTCGGAGCAGCTCGCCGAAGACGCGCTGCTCGGCGACCGGGTGGCGCTGATCGTCACCTCCAGCCGCGCCATCGGCTTCGACGGCGGCAGCGGCAACCTGATCGAGCTCCGCTTCGGCCCAGGCGAGACGCTCGTCTCCGCGCGCGTCGGCGAGAGCGTGGCCGTCGTCGTGACGGACCGCAGGGCGCTCGGCCTCTCGCCGAGCGCCGGCGGCTTCTTCGAGTCGCGCTTGCAGGCGCGCGAGCGCGTCGAGCAGGTGAGCGCGCGCGCGAACTTCGTCACGGTCACCACGGATCGACGCGTGCTGATCTTCCGCGCCCCGTCCGGCTCCTGGAGCGAGCGCCGCCTCGACCTCGACTCCTGAGCGGCGCGCCCGCGGCTCTCCGCGGCGCTACTTCGCCGCCTGCTCCGCGTCCCAGCCGAGCGCCGCCAGGATCGCGTGGTAGACGTAGCTCTGCTCCTGCACGCCGTGGAAGAGCTGCGCCCCCGGTCCGCCGGCGTAGATCGCCACGTCTTCGCCACCGTGGCTCTCGCTCTGCGCCGGAATCGCCGCCTCCTGCAGGTAGCTCGGGTCGCCGGTGTCCAGCGGGGAGAGATCCGGTCGGCCGTGGCGCACGCCCTGCACGGACTTCCACTCGTGGGGCAGACGCTTCGCGCCCTCCGGCTGCGCGTCCGAGGCGCCCGGGTAGCCGGGGCCGTCGTGGTAGCCGAGCGTCGTGAAGGGCAGTCCGAGTCCGTCGCGCGCGGGTGTCGGTTGCGGGGCGCCTCGCTCGTCGTTCTCCACGACCAGGCCGAGGATCGGATTGCCGCGCGTCGGGTAGCCGCTCATGGTGAGGCTGTGGCTGTGGTCGGCGGTCACCACCACCAGCGTGTTCTCCAGATCCACCAGCTCGAGCGCTGC
>JAOUNA010000234.1 GCA_029881215.1 Myxococcales bacterium
GATGAAGGGCATCCTGCTGGCCGGAGGATCGGGGACGCGGCTGCACCCGATCACGCGCGGTGTCAGCAAGCAGCTGCTGCCGATCTACGACAAGCCGATGGTCTACTACCCGATGTCGAGCCTCATGCTGGCGGGCATCCGGGAGATCCTGATCATCTCCACGCCGGACGACCTGCCCGCCTACCGGCGCCTCTTCGCAGACGGCAGCCGCATCGGCCTCTCCATCGCGTACGCCGAGCAGCCGCGCCCCGAAGGCCTCGCCCAGGCCTTCCGCATCGGCAGGGACTTCGTCGGCGCCGACAGCGTGGCGCTCGCCCTCGGCGACAACATCTTCTACGGACACGGCTTCACGCAGCTGGTGGAGCGCGCCGCCGCGCGCGACACGGGCGCGACGGTGTTCGGCTACTGGGTGCGCGACCCGGAGCGCTACGGCGTGGTCGAGTTCGACGACTCGGGGCGCGTGCTCGACATCGAGGAGAAGCCGCGCACGCCCCGCTCCAACTACGCGGTGACGGGCCTCTACTTCTACGACAACCGCGTGCTCGAGATCGCCGCGGGCCTCACGCCATCGGCGCGCGGCGAGCTCGAGATCACCGACGTCAACCGCGCCTATCTCGGCTGGGGCGAGCTGCACGTCGAGAAGATCGGCCGCGGCGTGGCCTGGCTCGACACGGGCACCAACGAGTCGCTGCTGCAGGCGTGCAACTTCGTCGAGACGATCCAGGAGCGCCAGGGCCTGCGCATCGCCTGCCTCGAGGAGATCGCGTTCCGGCTCGGCTACATCTCGCGCTCGGATCTCGAGGCGCTCGGCCGGGAGATGGCGAAGTCGAGCTACGGCGAGTATCTCTGCGCGCTGGCGCACGGGGCACGCGCATGAGTCTGCGCTTCGTGGCGACCGAGCTGCCCGGCGTCGTGCTCGTGGAGCCCGCGGTCCATCGCGACGCGCGCGGCTTCTTTCTCGAGTGCTACCACGCGGCGAAGTACGCCGAGGGTGGCATCGACGCGCACTTCGTGCAGGACAACCACTCCGCCTCCTGCCGCAACACGCTGCGCGGGCTGCACGGACAATCGCCCCACGCACAGGGCAAGCTCGTGCGTGTGCTGGCGGGCGAGATCTTCGACGTCGTCGTCGATGCGCGGCGGGGATCGCCGGCCTACGGGCGCTTCTTCGCGGCCACGCTCTCGAGCCAGAACTTCCTGCAGATCTACGTGCCGCCGGGCCTGGTCCACGGCTTCGTCGTCACGAGCGAGACGGCCGAGGTCGAGTACAAGACCACCGATTTCTATCACCCGGAGAGCGAGTTCAGCGTGGCCTGGAACGATCCGGCGCTCGCCATTCCCTGGCCGGTGGCGCAGCCGATCCTCTCGGAGAAGGACGCCAAGGCGATGCCGCTCGCGGCGCTGCAGGATCGCCTGATCGACTACGCGCCCTAGCCCGCCACCACGGGCGCGCGAGCCTCGGGCCACGACGTGCCTCTCGCGATCTCGACAGCCGGAACACGGCATCGGGGATCGGGATCAGAAATCTTCCTCGACCTCGTAGCCCTGCTCTTCGGAAGAGCTCTTCGCGAGCTTGCACGGGGCGCCGCAGTAGGTGCAGTAGACCTCCTCGCCCGGGCGCTCGTCGCCCGAGAGCAGCAGATCCGCGCTGCACACCGGACAGCTGAGATCACGTGCCATGCCTGGGAAATCGGATGGGCGCCAGCGGGGCTTTAGGCGCCCTCGTCGAGCGGGGCGTAGCGCGTGGCGCGGACCCAGCTCGGCGTGGCCCAGCGCTGGCCGTCCGCGTCGAGCAGCAGCCCCGCGCAGCCCGGCTGGGCCGCGACCAGCGCGATGCCCTCCTGCTCCCCCAGCACGAGCAGGGCGGTGCTGAGGGCCTCCGCGAGGCTGGCGCTCGGCGCCACCACCAGGGCCTGCCGGCGCCGCGTGAGCGGCCAGCCGCTGCGGGGATCGAGCACGTGGCCGAAGCGGCGGCCCCCGATCTCGCTCCACTGGCCGAGGCTGCCGGACACCGAGAGGGCCTGGTCGCGCAGCGTGATCACGCCCGCGAAGCCGCCGCCGGGCGCGCGCACCAGCAGGCGCCAGCCCGCCGCGCCCGGCGGAGCGCCCACGGCCCAGCTGCTGCTCTGGCCGAAATTGAGCAGGGCGCTCGCCACGCGGGGCGCCTCGAGCAGCGAGAGGGCGCGATCCAGCGCGTAGCCCTTGGCGAGGCCGCCCAGGTCGAGCGAGGTGCCGCTGCGCAGCGCCACGCGCCCGTCCGCGTGCAGCTCGATGCCGTCCGCAGCGACCCGCGCGCGGGCGCGCTCCAGCGCCTCCGGCTCCGGCAGGGCATCGCGCTCTGCCGCGCGGGTCCAGAGCGCCACCAGCGGGCCGACCGTGACGTCGAAGGCGCCCCGTGTCAGCTGCGCGTAGTGCAGCGCCTGGCGCAGGATGTCCGCCACGGCGGGGTCGACCGGCAGTGGCGCGCCGCCGGCGGCCCGGTTCAGCCGGCTCACGTCGCTGGCGGCGTCGTGGCGGCTCATGCCCGCCTCGAGGCGCTCGACGAGCTGCGTCACGTCCTGGAGCGTCTCGTGGAGGGCCGCTGCGTCCGGCCCGTACAGGGTGAGCTCGAGCAGCGTACCCATCGCGTAGCTGCCGTGCGTGACGCCGTGCAGCGCCGGACGCGTCGGACCCGCGCAGCCCGCGACGAGCCCCAGCAGCAGGCACGCGGCGCCGCAACGCGACGCGCTCAAGAGTCGGCCGCGCGCCCGTTCGTGACCGGGCCCGCGTAGTTGCGCTGCGC
Organism: Myxococcales bacterium; assembly: GCA_029881215.1. Classification (GTDB taxonomy): domain Bacteria; phylum Myxococcota_A; class UBA9160; order UBA9160; family SMWR01; genus JAOUNA01. Next base: position 2,783 of record JAOUNA010000234.1, read on the forward strand.
GCCCGCGAAGACCGCCCACAGCGAGAGGATCACCAGCGCCGCGAGGCTCGCCTCGAGCGCGACGAAGCCCGCGATCTTGGCGTAGGCGAAGCCCGGGTGGACGAAGCGAACCAGCCAGCCCGCGCCCTCGTCGAGCGCGGCGGCGGCGAAGGGCAGCGCGACGAGCCACGCCTTCCAGCGGTTCGGCAGCGGCACGAAGAGCACGAGATGCGTGAGCACCAGCAGCAGCATGCCCATCGCGAAGAGATGGAAGTGCGAGATCTCGAGCAGCCCCGCGTAGCTGCGCGGCGAGAGGAACTCCGCCTCGTCGCCGCGGTAGTAGCGCACGACCGAGTCGTAGCCGAGCCCCATCTTCTCGAAGTAGAGCAGCGCGTTGGTGAGCCACAGGCCCGCCACGTACACACAGTACAGCGTGACGATCGTCTGGAGCAGACGATTGCGGCTCCACTCCCCGGTGATGACGAATCGCACGATCGCCCGCCCGCCGCCTAGTGCCCGTCTCGGATCACGACCTGATACAGCGCGAGCGCGCGCCGCACGCCGCGCGTGGTCGCCTGGGCCGAGAGCGTAGCGCCGACGATGCCGTGCACGTCGCCGCCGAGGCGCAGCGGATCGGCGGCGCTCTTGTGCTCGAACTGCGCATACCAGCGGTCGTTCGGCTTGTACTCGAGCGGCTCGTGGAAGGCCAGCAGCCGCAGCGTCTGCACCTCGCCGGCCGGGCTCAGCACCACGAGAAACGCCTCGGGCAGCGTGCGCACGTTGTGCACGTCGATGAAGGCGTAGCCGAGCAGCTCCCCGGACTTGAAGCCGGTGTAGATGCGCACCAGCTTCGAGTCGAGGTCGCTGTGCGAGAGCGACTCGATGCGCTCGACCTGCTCGTCCGCCAGCACGAGGGTCTCGTCCTCGACGCGATCCGCGTCGGGGAACGCCAGGCCGAGCGCCTCGCTGCGGCTGTAGAAGACCTTCGCGTTCGCCGCCGCGAGCGGCAGCGCGCAGACGAACGCGCAGCCGAGCAGCATGCAGCGGAGCCTAGAAGACAAGGCCGATGCCCAGGTTGATCTCGTCCGCGGGCGAGCCCTGCTGCGCCTTCACGTTGCGGTAGTCGGCCTTGAGCACGACGTTCGGAATCGGCTTGTAGGAGACGCCGACGGTGTGGCTGTGGTTGCGCTGCGTCTCGTCGCGCACGTAGCCGCTCGCGGCCGTCTGCTGCGTGTCCACCCACTCGTAGCGGTAGAAGGGCTCGAGCGTCATCTCGGAGTCGGGCGCGAGCCACTGCCAGACGTCGTAGGCGATCTCGGCGTAGGCGCCGAGCATCTCCTCGGCGATGCCGGCGCTGCCCGGCGCCGTGCCGAGCGCGGCGTTGAGCCGATCGGCCTGCTCGACCGTCGCCCGCGTGAAGAGACCGCGCAGGTGCAGCCCCCGCCAGCGGACTTGCGCGTGGG
>JAOUNA010000061.1 GCA_029881215.1 Myxococcales bacterium
CATGTCGAACTCGAACAGATCGGAGAGCTCGGTGGCCACCACCGTTCGGCTGAACCAATGAACGTTTGGCAGGCGATCCACGAGTCGCGCGAAATCGTAGAGATCCACGAGCGTCGACGACCGGTAGCTGCGCGTCTCGGGCTCGTAGACCTTCACCGCCATGCCCGCCGTGCCGAAGTGGGTGCGCGCGTCGGCGAGGAAGAGGTCGTGCGCGGGATCGCGGCCGCACAAAGTGAAGTTGCGCGCGGCGCCGGCCACGATGTCCTCGATCAGGCTGCGGGGAAAGCAGAGCCGATCGTGGGCGTTCATCCAGCAGCCCTTGGCGAGCGCGAGCTCGCGAAATGCGGGGAAAGCACCCCCCATCCCGATCTTCTCGAGCACGTCCAGCGCTCGCTCGTGGATGCGCTGGATATCGCGATCGGAGAGCGGTCTGTAGGCTCCCCCCAGCAGGCCGGGGCCGACCGCGGCAGCCTTCGGCCCGGCCGCGCGCTGCGAGACGCGCGCCGCGCGCCCGCCGCCCCTGCGCCGTGCCGGCGCATCCGACTCCGAAAGCCGACCCGTCATGGTGATCCGCCTTTCCGATTGGAGATCGGGGATCATACCGGATCGGCTGCCCCAATCCGTTCCCGATGGCAGCGCGCGGGGCGCGCAACGGAACGGGCTGCCGATCGGCCGAGCGCAAGTGCGATCATACAAAGCGAAACAAACCGTGCGGCGGGTCTGCCCATCCGCACACACGCATTGAATGAACGTAAAATTTTTTCGGGTAAGCCCCAGGATCTTGTGGAATAATGTGGGGCCTCGATCTCGGATCGAGAGCCTGGGCTCTCGATCCGAATCCATGGCGTGCCCAACCACAGTCGTGACCGCAAGCGAGCGAGGGTCGAAGGCAGACCACCTTCCGATGCTTTCGTGAACGGTGTGTCGCTGCGGCGCCGCAGAGGAGACGAGATGCCGAGACAGACGCCCTTCCACTCCCGGACGAGTGCGCTTTGCCAGGGGGAGAGCTGGCAGGATTGGTCGGGATTCCTCTCGCCCACCATGTACGAGCTGGATCACATCCACGAGTACAACTCGATCCGCATGGGCTGCGGCCTGTTCGACATCTCGCCCCTCTTCAAGTACTTCGTGCGCGGGAGGGACGCAGAGACACTGCTCAATCGCATCGTGACGCGCGATATCTCCAAGTGTCGCGTCGGCCAGGTGATCTACACCGCCTGGTGCGACGATGCGGGCAAGATCATCGACGACGGCACCGTCGCGCGGCTCTCCGAAGACTCCTTCCGCATGACGGCGGCCATTCCGACGCTCTACTGGCTGCAGGACAACGCCTTTGGCCTCGAGGTGGAGATCGAGGACGCGAGCGACGCGTACGGCGGCCTCGCCCTGCAAGGGCCCACGTCGCGCGACCTGCTGCAACAGATCACCGACGCGGATCTCTCCAAGCTCGGCTACTTCCGCATCGTCGACACGAAGGTGGGCGGCGTGCCCGCCAGCGTGTCGCGCACCGGCTACACGGGAGACCTCGGCTACGAGATCTTCGTGACGCCGCAGAACGCGGAGACGCTGTGGGACGCGCTCGTCGCGAAGGGCATCGACTACAAGATGCAGCCGGCGGGCAACGTGGCACTCGACATGACGCGCATCGAGGCGGGGCTGCTGCTGATCGACGTGGACTTCCAGTCCGCGGCGAAGGCGATGTTCGAGGTGGAGAAGACGAGCCCATACGACCTCGGCCTCGACTGGATGGTCAAGCTCGAGAAGGGCTTCTTCGTGGGGCAGGAGGCGCTGCGGCGCGAGAAGGCGCGCGGCCCGGCCTGGACCACCGTGGGCCTCGAGGTGGATGTCCAGGGTCTGGAGAAGCTGTACAGCCAGTTCTCCATGCCGCTCCATCTGCCCTACCAGTCCTGGAACACGGCTGTCCCCGTCTACGCAGATGACGAGAAGCGGCAGCACATCGGCCGCGCAACCAGCGGCACCTGGTCGCCGGTACTGAAGCGCTACGTCGTCATCGCCCGGGTGAAGCCGCAGCACGCCCAGCTCGGCAGGCGCATCTACCTGGAGGAGACCATCGAGGCGCAGCGCTTCGCAGCGCCCGCCACGGTGGTGCCGATGCCCTTCTTCGATCCGCCGCGCAAGAAGGCCTGAACGTGCGCGCGGCGATTGGCTCCGAATCCATCAACTCCGATTCTCGATGGGAATGAATTCATGACACAAGAGTATGACGCGATCATCGTCGGCGGAGGTCACAACGGACTCACCTGCGCCGCCTACCTGGCCAAAGCGGGACGCAAGGTGCTCGTTCTCGAGCGGCGCTACCTCCTCGGCGGGGCCGCCGTGACCGAGGAGAAGTTTCCGGGCTTCAAGTTCACCGTCTGCTCGTACGTGGTGAGCCTGCTGCGACCGGAAGTGATCCGAGAGCTCGAGCTTCCCAAGCACGGTCTCCAGATCGTGCCGCTCGACAGCGCCTTCGTCCCCATGGAGAACGGCGACCATCTGATGATGTACTCGGACCCGGGACTGCTTCGCGAGGAGCTCAAGCGCCACTCCGCCCGCGACGCCGACATGATGCCGAAGTACAGCAAGATGATGTACGAGATGGCGTTCGCGGTGAAGCCGATCCTCGGCTACGTACCGCCGAACCCGGCCGGCCCCGGGCTGCGCGGCCTGAGCACGCTGAGGAACTTCGGCAAGCACCTGAAGAGCCTCGACAAGCGCGTCTTCCACCAGCTCTCCAAGATCATGACGATGAGCGCCAACGACTTCCTCGCCGAGTGGATGGAAACCGACGTGCTCCGCGCCGTCTCGGGCATCAACGGCATCATCGGCACCAAGCTCGGCGTGAAGTCGCCCGGCACGGCCTACGTGCTGTTGCACCACTACATGGGCGAGCTCGACGGCGCGTTCACGGCCTGGGGCTCCCAGAAGGGCGGCACGGGCGCCGTGAGCGAGGCGATCGCCAGCGCGGCGCGCAGTCACGGCGCGGAAATCCGCGTGAACGCGTCCGTGCAGCAGGTGATCGTGAAGGGCGGAAAGGCGGTGGGCGTCGCGCTCGAGAACGGCGACGAGATCTACGCCAAGACGGTGATCTCGGGCTGCGATCCGCGCGTCACCTTCCGCAAGCTCATCGAGGAGAAGGAGCTGCCCGCGGACCTGGTGCGCGCCATCGACAATTTCAAGTTCCGGGGCTCTTCCGGCAAGGTGAACCTGGCGCTCGACGCGCTGCCCAAGTTCACCAGCATGAAGGATCCGGCGATGCTGCGCGGGATGGTCGAGATCTGTCCGAGCGTGGATTACGTGGAGCGCGCGTACGACGACGCCAAGTACGGCGCCTTCTCGAAGCGGCCCTACATGGACGTGGAGGTGCCGACCATCCACGATCCGACCATGGCGCCGCCGGGCAAGCACGTGATGTCGATCTTCGTGCAGTACGCCTCCTACGACATGCCCGAGTACGGCACGCGCGATCAGCAGCGCGAGGCTTTCGGCAACGCGGTGATCGACACCCTGGCGGAGTTCGCTCCCAACCTGAAGGACATCATCCTCCACAAGCAGGTGCTCACGCCCTGGGACATGGAGGACCAGATCGGCCTCACGGAGGGCAACATCTTCCAGGGCGAGCTCACGCTCGACCAGCTGTTCTTCTTCCGGCCTGCGGCGGGCTGGGCGGATTTCCGCACGCCGATCCGGAACTACTACCAGTGCGGCTCGGGGACCCATCCCGGCGGTGGCATCACCGCGGGGCCGGGCCGGCTCGCCGCCCTCGAGGTCCTCCGGGACGGGAATTGAGGCCGAGCAGCGAACGGAAACGCACTACGCGGCGCCGGGTCGGCGCGAAACCACGCAACGAATAGGAACGAACCCCTTGGCTAACTACGACGTCATCATCATTGGAGCGGGTCACAACGGTCTGGTCGCGGCAGCGTACCTCGCGAAGGCGGGACGCCGCGTGCTGGTGCTGGAACGGCGCAGCATCGTCGGTGGAATCGCCGTCACCGAGGAGATCTTCCCGGGATACAAGGTCTCCACGGTCGCCGACAGCGCCGGCTACCTCGGTGACGACGTGCGTCGCGATCTCAAGCTCGACTCTCACGTCGAGATCCATCAGACCGATCCGATCGCCTTCTCACCGCAGCCGGATGGCTCGCACCTCACGATCTGGCGGGACGCGGCGCGCACGGCCAAGGAGATCGAGCGCTTCTCCAAGTCCGATGCCCAGGCGTATCCGGCCTTCGTCGAGCTGATGCGCAAGATCGCGGACGTCGTGGGCGGACTGATGCGCGTGACCCCGCCCGACCTGCCCGACCTCAGCCTGAAGGATTTGCGCGGCATGCTGTCGCTCGCGGGGCCCGTGCGCAGACTCGGGCGCAAGCGCATCAACGACCTGCTGCGCGTGCTGCCCATGCCGGCCACCGACCTGCTCGATGAGTGGTTCGAATCGGACGCGCTCAAGGGCGCGATCTCGGCGAGCAGCGTGCGCCAGGCGACCTGGGGCCCCCAGGAGGCCGGCACCGCATACACGCTCTTCCACGACTGGGCGCTGTCCGACACCGGATTGTTCCGATCGTCGAGCTTTGTCAAGGGTGGCATGGGCGCGCTCTCGGAGGCCATCGCGCATGCGGCGCGCGGCTACGGCGCCGAGATCCGCACCGACGCGGCCGTCGCGCAGATCATCGTGGAGAGCCGCAAGGCCGTCGGCGTGACGCTCGCCAATGGCGAGCACCTGCGCTGCGGTGTGGTGGTTTCGAACGCCGATCCCCACACCACCTTCCTGGCGCTGCTCGCGCCGCGCCTGCTCGACGCCAGCTTCGTGCGACACGTTCGGAACATCAAGTACCGGGGCTCGGCGGCGCGCATCCATCTGGCGCTGCGCGCCCTGCCGGAGTTCACGGCGCTGCAGGGAAGCGACGCCGTGACCCATTTGCGCGGCCCCATCCAGATCGCGCCGTCTCCGGAATACATCCAGCGCGCCTTCGACTGCACGAAGTACGGCGAGTACTCGAAGCGCCCCTATCTCGACATCTCGATTCCCACGCTGAACGACCCGAGCCTGGCGCCCAGCGGCCAGCACCTGATGTCGATCACGGCCAAGTACGCGCCCTACGCGCTGCGCAACGGCGACTGGACTTCGCAGAGCAAGACATTCACCGAGGTGGCGCTGGACACGCTCGCGGAGTACGCGCCGAAGATCCGCGAGTGCATCGCCGAGCAGCGCACCCTCACGCCGCTCGACCTCGAGACCACCTACGCGCTGCCGGAAGGCAACCTACACCATGGCGAGATGACGCTCGACCAGTTCTTCCATATGCGTCCCGTCCCTGGCTACGCGCGCTATCGAACGCCGGTCGACGGGCTGTACGTGTGCGGCTCGAGCACCCACCCGGGCGGCAACGTCTCGGGCGTGCCGGGTCGCAACGCGGCGCACGAGATCCTGAAGGACGGTTGAGCCGAACAGATTGCGGGCGTGAGGCCCGGCCGGCGATGCGACCCATGGCGCGAGCGGGTCGGCCAGCGACGCGGCTCAGTGGCCCCCGCCGATCAGCAGGCCCAGGGCGTAGAGCGCGCGCCCGAGGTGTGTGCGCAGCGTCTCGCGCTCGACCGCGCCATGCGCCTCCAGCAGCGCGGCCAGCTCCGCGTGAAATGCCCGCCGCGCGCAGGCCAGCGGCGAGCGCTTGTCGTTGGCCACGTTCACGCTGACGCCGACCTCGATGAAGCGCCGCGCCACCTGCAGCACCGCGTCGGCGTGCTCGCGGTTGCCGGCGATGGGTGTGCAGGCAGCCACCGTGACGCCATTGCCGAAGCGCGTGCGTCGGTGCGGATCGGCACCGTGCGCGAGCAGGTAGTCGACGACCTCGACATCGGCACCCGAGGCCGCGGAGTAGAGCGGCGGGATGCTCATGCGCGGCGTGTCCGGATCCGGATTGGCGCCGGCGTCGACCAGCTCCCTCAGGAGCTCGAAGTGAGCCTGGCCCGCGGCCACGACCACCGCCGGGTTCGGGTAGGCATCGCCCCGCGTGTGGAAATTCGGATCCACCGCCCGGTCGAGCAGCCAGCGCACCGCGCGGTCGTTGCCCTGGCGCGCGGCCTCCACCAGGGCGCAGCCGAACAGCGGCGTGGGATCCTCCGCAGGCTTGGCTGCGCGCCAGATCGCCTCGAGCATGGCGGGATCGTCGTGCATGGCCGCGAAGCTGCCGGCGTAGAGGCAGCGCCGTGTGTCGCTGCGCAACGCGGCGCCGTGGGCGAGCAGCCGCTCCAGCACCGCGCGGTGCCCGAAGCGCGCGGCCACCTCGAGCGCCGTGAGCCGCATGTGGTGCGCGTCGGGCGGCAAGAAGTCGACGTCGACACCGACGTCGAGCAGGCGCACCAGCTCCGCCTCGTCGCCCGCCTGTGCGGCCCGCAGCAGCGCGAGTCCGTCGTCGGCGCCGCGGGCGGGCGCGGCGAGCCCCAGCGCACACGCAAGCGCGAGCCGGGATCTGAGCCGTCGAGAGCGAAGCACGAGGTCTCCCCCCTGCCTCGGCTCATCGTCCCGACAGCCGCACGACTTGCGGACGACGCGTGATACCCTGGGCGCGCCCAACGTGAGACCACGGACTCGGGCAGAACCCCTCACCACGGAGGCACGCGCCATGACCACGATCCTGGTGACGGGTGCGAATCGCGGCATCGGACTCGAGCTGTGCCGGCAGCTGGCGGCGCGCGGGGACGAGGTGATCGCCGCGTGCCGGCGCTCGAGCACTGCCCTCGATGCCCTCGGCGTCCGCGTGCTGCGCGATGTCGAGGTGACGGACGAGGCGTCGGTGCAGGCGCTGGCCGACGCCCTGGCGGGCGTCTCTCTCGACATCCTGGTGAACAACGCGGGCATCTTCACGCGCGAGACGCTCGACGACCTCGATTTCGACCGCATTCGACGGCAGCTCGAGGTGAACGCGCTCGGGCCGCTGCGCGTGACCGCCGCGTTGCTGCCGAATCTGGCGCGGGGCGCGAAGCTCGCGCTGATCACGAGCCGCATGGGCTCGATCGCGGACAACACGTCCGGCGCCTACTACGGCTACCGCATGTCGAAGGCTGCGCTCAACATGGCGGGCGCGAGCCTCGCACGCGATCTCCGCGAGCGCGGCGTGGCGGTCGTCATCCTGCACCCGGGCATGGTGGCGACGGACATGACGGAGCACGAGGGCATCCCGGTCGAGGAATCCGCCAAGGGACTGATCGCGTGCATCGACGCGCTGACGCCGGCCGAATCCGGGATCTTCCTGCACGAGAACGGCGAGCGCCTGCCCTGGTGACGGCGAACCGCCGCCGGGCGACCGGAGCGGCGAAGGAGCGGTGCGAAATGTTCGAGCAGTTCACGATGGGCGTGATCGAGGGCTTCTACGGCCCCGCGTGGAGCTTCGCCGCGCGCGCGGGCTACGCGCGTTTTCTGCGCGAGAACGGCTTTGCGTTCTACATCTACGCACCGAAGGGCGACCTCTCGCTGCGCAAGCGCTGGCGCGACGCGTGGAGCGCGGACGATCGGGCCGCGCTCGAGGCCCTGCGCGACCGCTACCGAGAGGTCGGCGTCGCCTTCGGCGTCGGGCTGACGCCCTTCGGCACCCAGTCGCAGTACGGGGCCGAGGAGCGGCGCGCGCTCGAGCGCAAGATCCGCGACCTCGACGCGCTCGATCTCGACATCTTCGCGCTGCTCTTCGACGACGTACCCGGCGTGCCCGCCGATCTCGCCGAGCGCCAGGTGGCGATCACCCATGACGCGCTGGCGGTCAGCGAGGCATGCGGCTTCCTGATGTGCCCCACGTACTATGCCGACGACCCCATCCTCGACAAGGTCTCGGGTCCGCGCCCCGCGCGCTATCTCGAGACCCTCGGCGCAAAGCTCGAGCCGCGCGTCCGCGTGTTCTGGACCGGCCCGCGGATCTGCTCGCCCGAATACAGCGAGGCGCACCTCGCCGACGTGGCGCGGCGCATCGGGCGAAAGCCCTTCCTCTGGGACAACTATCCGGTGAACGACGGACCGCGCATGGCCAAGCACCTGCACCTGCGCGCCGTGACGGGGCGCCCGCACGGGCTCGCGACGTGGTCGGCCGGCCTGGCCGCCAATCCCATGAACCAGGCCGAGCTGTCGAAGCTGCCGCTCGCGACGCTGCAGCAGAGCTTGCAGGCGGGGGATGCCTACGAGCCGCAGCGCGCCTTCGAGAGCGCGGCGCGGGCGCTGTGGGGCCCGGCGCTGGCGGCCGCCCTCGCCGAGGATCTCGCGCTCTTCCAGGACGCCGGTCTCGACGCCATCGACGCGGACGCGCGCGAGCGCCTGGTGGCGAAGTACCGCGAGCTGGCGAGCCCGGCGGCGGCCGAGGTGGTGGCCTGGCTCCAGGGCGCCTTCCTCCCGACGGAGCAGCTGCTGGCCGAATTCGCGGGCACCGGACTGTGAGCGAGAACGGAATGCGGCTTCCGTCCCGCGCCCTGTCATAATCGCAGGCCTCGTTGCGTGCCGACGCCCGCGCGTCGGGTGGCGGCACGGGCCAGACCGGGGAGATCGCCATGGCGACGCGGATCGAAACCGATTCCATGGGCGCGCTCGAGGTTCCCGCGGACCGCTACTACGGCGCGCAGACGGCGCGTGCGCTCGAGAACTTCCGCATCGGCTGGGAGCAGATGCCCACCGAGATCCTGCGCGCCTTCGGTGTGCTGAAGCGCGCCGCGGCGCGCACCAACCGCGCGCTCGGGCTGCTCGACGCGAAGCGCTGCGCGCTCATCGAACAGGCCGCTCAGGAGGTGATCGATGGCAAGCTCGACGCGCACTTCCCCCTCGTGGTGTGGCAGACCGGCTCGGGCACCCAGACCCACATGAACGTGAACGAGGTGATCTCGAACCGCGCCATCGAGCTCGCGGGCGGCGTGCTCGGCTCGAAGGATCCGGTGCACCCGAACGATCACTGCAACATGTCGCAGTCGTCCAACGACACCTTCCCCACCGCCATGCACATCGCCGCCGTCGCGCAGATCGAGGACGCGCTGCTGCCTCGCGTCGCGAAGCTGCGGGATACGCTCGCCGCGAAGGGCCGGGCGAGCGCCGATCTCGTGAAGATCGGCCGCACCCATCTCCAGGACGCCACGCCCCTGACGCTCGGCCAGGAGATCAGCGGCTGGGTGGCGCAGCTCGATCACGCCCGGGCGAGCATCGAGGCGACGCTCCCGAAGCTGCGCGAGATCGCGCTCGGCGGCACGGCGGTGGGCACGGGGCTCAACACCCACCCGGATTACGCCGAGAGGGTCGCCGATGAGATCAGCGCGCTCAGCGGTCGCCGCTTCGTGAGTGCTCCGAACAAGTTCGCTGCGCTGGCCGCCCACGACGCCTTCGTGGCCAGCAGCGGCGCGCTCAAGCAGCTCGCCGCGGCGTGCATGAAGATCGCCAACGACGTGCGCTGGCTGGCGTCGGGGCCGCGCTGCGGCATCGGCGAGCTGCGCATTCCCGCCAACGAACCGGGCAGCTCGATCATGCCCGGCAAGGTGAACCCCACCCAGTGCGAAGCGCTCACCATGGTGGCGTGCCAGGTGATGGGCAACGACGCCGCCATCGGCTTCGCGGCGAGCCAGGGAAACTTCGAGCTCAACGTATTCAAGCCCGTGATCGCCTACAACCTGCTGCAATCCGTGCGGCTGCTGTCGGACGCGTGCGAGAGCTTCGACGTGCACTGCGCGGCGGGTATCGAGCCCAACCGGGAGGTGCTGGCGAAACACCTGCACCGCTCCCTCATGCTCGTGACCGCGTTGAACCGCAGGATCGGCTACGACAACGCCGCGAAGATCGCAAAGCACGCCTACGAGAATGGCGGCACGCTGCGCGAGGCCGCCATCGAGCTGGGCCTGCTCTCCGCTGCAGAGTTCGACGCCGCCGTGCGACCCGAGGCGATGCTCGGCCCGGACGTGGAACCTCGCTGAGTGCGCCCGCGCGGATGCGACGATCAGTCGTCGTCCGCGCTTTCCCCCCCGGCGCCAGCGGCCTGGGCATCCACATACGCATTCGCGGCGCCGTACTTGTAGACGAGCTCGCCGCCCGCGCGCCCCGCGTAGCCACCCGCGGCCAGCACCGCAAAGCTCAGCACGGCGCCCCCCAGCCGCGCGATCTCCCCGGGCCGCGCCGGCAGCAGTCCCGCGCCGCACACGACGAGCCCCACCACCGCGAGGGCGAGGAAGCGCTGCGCGGCGTCGGCGTGGTGCTCGATGTGGCGCTCGGCGACGACGCGCTCGACGCGCTCCTCCTGCTCCTCGCCGGTCTCGAGGCTGAGCCACGCCGAGCCCACCAAGAGCGCCTGGAGCAGGACGATCCCCGCCCAGGTCCTGACGGGCAGCAGACCGCGCCGAATCGAGAGCAGCGCGAGAATTGCGAGCAGCGGCATGAGCATGGCGAGGGCGACGGGCAGGTGGACGACGGCGGGATGCAGCGGATCGGGCAACATGCAGGAATCCTTCCGGGTGGGCGCAATGCAAGCCATAGCATGAACCTGCACCGCGCAGCACGTCGCGCGCGCCTGGGTGCGGATTCGACTTCACCGCGCAGCAGCAGCGCGCACGCGGCGTCGCGTCCCGGAAACGGCGCGCCCTGGCGCGCAGCCGCCGGGACTCGAGGATCGGAAAGGGCCGTTCGTCACCGCCGGCAAGCACCTACTCGATGTGCCGGAAGTCGAACGGCCCCCCTACCCACGCCGCGGCTCACTTCCGCGGACCTCCCCACCCCCCGATCTCGCCCGGAGCCTCCCCCGTGCGCCGTGGGCCAGCGATGCGCTCTCCGAAAACTAGAGGATTGATTTGACAGTATGTATGAACATCTCTGCCATTTTTCTTGAAATTGATTTCCAATCCGAAAAGTCACTGTGTCATATTAGGAACATGGATCTCCTGGATCAACGCCTGCTCGACCTGCTCGCCGCCGACAGCCGCTCGAGCGTCACAGCCCTGGCCCGCGCGCTGGGCGTGAGCCGCGTGACCGTGCAGCAGCGCATGCGCCGCCTGGAGGAGAGCGGGGTGATCCAGGCCTATACCGTGCGCGTCGATCCCGACCGCGGCCGCGCGCGCATCGCCGCCCTCGTCATGATCTCCATCGATCCCAAGAAGGCGGCGAGCCTGGTGCGAGCCCTGGAGAAGAACCCCGCGGTCCGCGCACTGCACAGCGTGAACGGCCCGTACGATCTGGTTGCCTACGTGCACGCGAGCTCCACCGAAGCGCTCGATCAGCAGCTCGACACGATCGGCACCTTCGACGGCGTGGTGCGCACGATGAGCGCCATCATGCTCTCGACCAAGTTCGAACGCTGAGCGCCCGCTCTACCGGGCCGCGCGGTCGGGGACGCTCCTCGCGCGGAGGAAATGCCCCGGGGCCGAGGGTCGGAGCAGCGCCTCCTGCACCGCGTTGCCGTCGCGTGGCGCGCCCGGTGCGGCCCGCAGATTGGCCGGTGAAGCGCTGTGCGCCGGCGCCTGACCGGCGAGCCCCCGCGCGATCCATCCTGCTGCGTTCGTCGCTTTCCGATGCCGCGCTTCGCCCGCGAGCATGATTCGACGGACCTTCGACACAAATAGACACTCTTGGGCGTCGCACCCAGCAGCCGCCTCGTGATATCCGGTCGCAACACGCAGCCCGAAACGCCGCCCGCGGCGGGGGCGTCGACCGGAGGACTCGCACCATGCACGATCCGCGAAGCAACCGCATGGCCATCCTGGCGCTGATGCTGGGAGCCCCCACCCTGATGGCGCCGACGCTGACGCCGCCGTCCCTGCCCGGAAATCGAGCCCCGGAAGAGCCCGCGTTGGGGAGCATCGAGATCGCCGACGCCGAAATCGCCGGCGACATCTCCGCGTGTGCGGATCTCACGGACTTCGGCCCCTGCAGCCTGCGTGTCGCGCTCTTCGCGGCCGACGCCGATGTGCTCGCAGATCCGCCGCTCCAGAGCGCGACCGTGAACGCGGGCGCCGACGGCCCGGATTGGTCGTTCTCCGGTCTTTCTGCGGAAACGGCCTACCAGTTGGTGGCGTACGCGAGCGACGGCGATGCCACGGTGTATTCCGGTCCGGTTGCCGTCGCGACGCGCGACGCGCTGCCCATTCCGCCGCGGGTCGCGCATCCGGGTATCGAGCCGGAGAATCGATACGCGGGCTTCCTGGAGGGAGCCTTCGACGTCTCGCTGGATGGCAGCGCGGGATACGAGATCCAGATCGCCGTCCCGCCCGGTACCGCCGGGCTGGAGCCCGCGCTCGCCTTCACCTACGACAGTCGGAGCGGCAACGGAACGCTCGGAATGGGCTTCGCGCTCACCGGGCTGAGCGAGATCGGACGCTGCCCGCCGAACCTCTTCGTTCAGGGAATCGTGGATCCCATCGACTTCGACGACAACGACGTCTTCTGCCTGGACGGCGAGCCGCTCGTGGCAGTGCGCGGCGCGTACGGCGCGCACGAAACCGAGTACCGCACCGTGCTGGAGAGCTTCGCGAAGATCGTCTCTTACGGGGGGGCCGGCACCGACCCCGATTGGTTCCGCGTCTGGACCAAGGGCGGGCGCATCCTCGATTACGGCCACAGCGTCGACTCGCGCCTCGAGGTCGAGGGGCGGAGCGAGGCGCGGCTCTGGGCCGTCAATCAGATCGGCGATCGCTTCGGCAACACCATGACAGTCAGCTACTTCGAGGACCCGGCGCTGGGCGAGCACTGGCCTTGGCGGATCGACTACACGGGCAACGAAGCCGCGGGGGTGGCCCCGTACAACCAGATCGCATTCGAATACAGCGGCAGCGTCGACGCTCCGCGCCCCGATCCCATTCGAGGCTTCTTCGCGGGAGGCCGGGTCGAGAACCCGCGCCGGCTCGAACACGTGAAGACCTACGCGCGCAACGCCGACGCCAGCGGCGTCGAGCTCGTCTTCGACTACCAGATCCGCTACGAATCGGGCGCCATCAGCGGCAGATCCCGGATCGAGAGCATCTCCCAGTGCGATGCGCGCGGCGCCTGCCTCCCGCCCACGCGCTTCCTCTGGTCCGACGCGCCGGGCACCACATCACCGAGCCGGACCGGAGATTCCACGCCGCCAGTGAGCGAGCGGGTGATCCCGGTGATTCCCCCGACCCGCTTCCGCGGCGTCTGGGACGCCAACGCCAACGAGACGGCACCGAACCTCCACTTCTCCGGCGACGTCAACGGGGACGGCCTGACGGACATCATCCGGATCGAATTCGACAATCCGTACTATGGATGCGCAGACTGCGCGGTTGGCATCGCCGATGTTAAATTCGGCGCGGCAATCGCCCGCGGAGACGGAACCTACACATATACCGGACAGGATCCGGGCATCACCCAGAAGTTCCGCTTCAACCAGAGCAAGGACCCGTGGATGGTGGGCGATGCCAACGGAGACGGCCGCACGGACATCTTCAACGTCAAGTTGATCGGCGATCGTTACGGCCCGAACGGATACCCCCTGATCGAGATCGGCGTGTGGACTTCCACCGGCAAGGGCACATTCAGCGGCGGCTACACGCAGACGAACTGGGAAGCCCACATATCCCTCTTCGAGTCGAGCTGGCACGAATGGGCCGTGGGCGACGCGGACGGAGACGGAGCCGACGACGTGATCGGGGTGACGCCCCAGATTCCCTACATCTACGCGGACCCGACGCACGGTTACGACTGCGACAACCCCGGGCCGACCTTCGTGGAGTTGCGCGTCGCCTACGGCGGAAGCGACGCGCGGGCGGCCCAGACGACGCCGTGGCTCGCCTGGCCCACCTACGGCGGCTGCAGCACAGAATTCCTGAAGGATCTCCCCGCCAGCATGGGCCGCTGGCGCGCCGTGGATCTCAACGGCGACGGCCGCGTCGACGTGGTGGGGCTCGCGGGCTTTCCCCGCATCGACGGCCTGTACACCGCTTTCTCGACGGATCAGGGCTTCGAGGTGGTTGCGCAGCCCGAGCCATTCACGTTCACGTGGGCGACGGAGTCGGGCACGCCCGGGGCGCCGTGCGCGGGACCCACGATCTACTGCTGGGAGCCCGAGACCTTCGACAACTACATGACCGCGCTGGACATGAACGCGGACGGGAACACGGATCTGGTCTTCATCGCGGAGCGGGCCGACCCGCTCACGGGAGCCGACATCGGCACGCAGACGTTCTGGACCTGGCTCTCGCGGGGCGACGGCAGCTACCAAAAGCAGTACACCCGCACCCGCATCCCCACCAATTACCACGTCGGATACTTCCTGAACAATTACGCGAATCCCCCGCAAGCGCAGCTGAATTCCGCGCGGGTCCACGTGCACGACATCAACGGCGACGCCCTGCCCGACCTGACGATCCTCCGCGACTACCAGTATCCCATCGTGCTTCCGTTTGCCTTCCGGCGCTGGGATCTGCTCTCGCGTTCCGACGGGACCTTCGAGGTGCTGCCCGTGATCCAGGAGGGGTCGTGGGGCGCCACGATGAGCGGAGCCCCGCTCGGCTACAACTCCGACATGGGCATCGCCGGAAGCGAGGGCGAGCTCTCGGGGGACGTCAACGGAGACGGAAAGCTCGACTGGATCTACTTCTCCGAGGGAGCAGCGCCGAGAACGTCGGGCGAAACGCTGCTTCCGGGAATCGTCCATACGCTCTTCGCAGACGGCAACGACGATCCGAGCGTAACGCAGAAGAGTGATCTCCTGGTCGCAATTCGCAATGGCGCTGACGATGCGAGCGTCGCGCCGCGCGTCACCGAGATCCGCTACGCGACGCTGGCGCAGGCGCCGCCCCCCGCGGGCGCGCCGGACACGAGGGCCTACTCGCCGAGCTCGCATGTCAGCGCCGCGGATCCCGAACTGCGCGATGTGCAGGACGGACGCTCCGTCGTGGCCTTCCACTCCGTGAGCGACGGAATCGGGGGCGCCCGCAGCTACAAGCACCACTATTGGGGCCACCGCGAGCACACGGGCTTGCGCGAATCCTTCGGCTTCGAATCCATTTCCGTGGAAGACGTCGCCGCCGGAATCACCGAGACGACCGACACCCTGCAGCACTTTCCGCTGCAGCGCCAGCCCGCGTCGCGCACCCTCCATGCTGGCGACGTGCTGCTCGAAAGGACGGCGTGGCGCTGGTCGGAGAGGACGCTGCAGCCCGGCGCGCGCCACTCGGCGCGTGAAGACTCGCGCGTCACGTGGCTGTGGGAGCCGAACGCCGGGGGCTCAGCCGCTGCCTTTCGCACGGAGGTGCGCGACTTCGCCTACGACGCCTACGACAACGTCGTGCACGACGCGCACTACTGGGGAGACGGCGAGATCGCGTTTCCGATCGATGGGGACTGGAGCAGCCGCTCGGGCAGCATGTTCCAGGAGGTGCTGACGACGATCCATCATCCTGCCGACGAGGAGAGCTGGCTGGTGAGCCGCATCGCGCGCCAGAGCGTCTCCGCGCAGCTTCCCGACGGCGGCGCCGAGAGCGAGATCGTGCGCACCACGGAATTCCCGAGCTACTGGGAGCATCGGGGAGCACCGACGGGCGCGCCCGCGCGCCGCGTCGACGAACCCACACCCGCCGCCGACGAGCCCTGGACACACCGCGTGACGCATTGGGCGTATGACGCCTTCGGCAATGCCATCCTCGAGACGCTGAGCGACAGCCACGACGCCCCC
>JAOUNA010000235.1 GCA_029881215.1 Myxococcales bacterium
ACCTCGTGCAGCGAGAGAAGATGGCTTCGCTTGGCACCCTGGCGGCGGTCGTCGCGCACGAGATCAACAATCCGCTGAGCGGTGTGCTGACCTACGCGAAGCTGCTGCAAAAGATGATGGCAGGGGGCGGACCGGCGCCGGAGCGCATGGAATCCATTCGCAAGTACCTGAAGGTCATCGAGACCGAGACGGCTCGCTGTGGAGACATCGTCAGCAATCTGCTCGATTTCTCGCGCAAGACCGGCACCGCCACCGAGGAGGCGGACATCAACGAGATCGTCGAGCGCACGCTCTTCCTGATCGGCCACAAGCTGAAGCTGCAGGAGATCAGCCTCGAGAAGAGGTTCTTTCCGGATCTCCCACCTGTGACGTGCGACGCGGAGCAGATTCAGCAGGCTTTGCTGGCGGTCTTCATGAACGCCATGGACGCCATGCCCGACGGTGGCCGTCTCGAGGTGGCGACCCGCGTCGGCGCGGAGAGCGGGGAGGGCGAGCGCAGCATCGACATCGAGATCACCGATTCTGGGGGCGGGATTCCTCCGGAAATCATCTCTCGGCTCTTTGATCCGTTCTTCACCACGAAGAAGGACAAGCAGAGCGTCGGTCTGGGGCTCTCGGTCGTTCACGGAATCGTCAAGAGCCATCACGGAAAGATCGACGTGCAATCGAAGCCGGGCAGGACCAGCTTCGTCATCACGCTTCCCGAGCATACGGACGTGCGCGAAGAGCTGTTTGCAGCCGCCGCGGGAGGCGCGGGCGAGAAAAGGAGCTAGATATGGTCGCCAAGCCGCGAATTCTGGTGGTCGACGACGAGCCGGTCGTGCGCGAGTCGATCCACGACTGGTTCAGTCACGACGATTACCCGATCGAGATGGCTGCGAGCGGCGCGGAGGCGATGCAGAAGATCCAGGAGTCCAGCTGGGACATCCTGCTGACGGATGTCAAGATGCCGGGCATGGATGGACTCGAGCTGCAGCAGAAGGTCAATAAGATCGCCCCGGATGTCACCGTCATCATCATGACCGCCTACGCCTCGGTCGATTCGGCGATGCAGGCCATCAAGGAGGGCGCCTACGATTACGTCACGAAGCCCCTCGATCCGGAGGATCTGGAGCAGATCATCAAGAGAGCCTGCGAGCACCGGCAGCTCGTCCGCGAGAACCTCAATCTCAAGCAGCGCATCGAGGCGGTGAGTGGAGCGCCGGAAGAGATCATCGGCGACAGCCCGGAGATCCGGAAGGTTCGAGAGCGGATCGCGACGGTTGCGCCCGGCGACGCGCCCGTGCTGATCGTGGGGGAGGTCGGCACCGGAAGGCAGCTGGTCGCCCGCAGCATTCATCACGCCGGTCCACGGCAGGGCATGCCTTTCGTGACGGCACGATGCGGGGGTGCGTCTGCAGAGAGCATCCGGCGCGATCTGTTTGGCTACGAGAAGGGTGCATTCCCCGGAGCGGACTATCCGAAGAAGGGCAAGCTCGAGCTCGCCGCCGGAGGAACCGTCTTCCTGGAGGAGATCGGGGAGCTCGGCGCGGAGGCGCAGAACGCGCTGGAGCGTGCACTCGGGGACAAGACCATCTTCCGCGAGGCTGGAAGCGATCCGATCCGGGTCGACTTCCGCTGCATCGCCACCAGTCAGTGCGACCTCGCGGAGGCCGTGGCGCGCGGCGAATTCTCGGCGCAGCTCCAGGCACAGCTCTGTGCCGAGAGCATCGCGCTGCCACCCCTGCGCGAGCGCGGCGCCGACATCGAACAGCTGGCGCGCCATTTTCTCGCGAGATCGGCGCAAGAGACGGGGGCGCGGGCTCGTCGCATCTCGGTGGAAGCCACGCAGCTCCTGACGAGCTATGCCTGGCCCGGCAACGTGCGCGAGCTGCGCAACATCATCGAGAGGGCTGCAGTTCTGCAGTCGGGAGACGAGATCCTGCCGCGGGATCTTCCGCTCGCGACGGCGCCGGAGACCGCTCCGACCGGTGTGCTGTCACTGGCCGAAGCCGAGAAGCGTCACATCCAGAAGGTCCTCGCAGAGGTGTCAGGGGACCGATCCAGAGCGGCAAAGGCCCTGCAGATCGATGAAGCGAGCCTCGATGCCATGTTGCAGAAGCACGGACTCGAGGCGCCGCGACCGTAGAGTGCCCCAGGCGCGCGCCTCTCGGGGGGACGGCTAGGCCACGTGTCGCTTCTGAGCCGCGTCGATGGCTTCGCGCAGGCTCGCGCCCTCGCCGACTGCCTGGCCGGCTGCGTCGAGGACCGTGGCGCCGTCGGGCTGCGCCTTCCAAACCAGCGAGATCTTGCGCGGCGCGAGGTGCGTCAGATAGTCGATCCTGCGCTTGTCTCTCGCGAGGACGTCGCGCTCGCTGAGTGCCCAATCCAGCAGCTTGACCAGATCCGGAGGCGCGCTTCCCTCCGCGTGCGTCTCGTGCCAGGCGGCGAGGGCTTTGTGCTCGAGCAGCTGGATCTGGGCGAGGAGGGCGTTCTGCATGCTGTCGCGTTGATCGCGAAGCTTGGCCATCTCGGAATCCATCCGCTCGCGCTGCAGATCGAGGAGTCGGCGAAGCTCTTCGCGCTCGGTCTGGGCCTTCCGGATCTCCTTCTTTGGGACGCTCAGCAGCCACCAGAATCCAACGAGCAGCAGAAAGAAGCCGATCACCAGGAGATACTCGAGCCCCTTGGTGGCGAAGATGTCGATGTAGCTGAACTCACTCACAAGATCTCCTCTCTCAAGGTGCGCGGTGCACCGCGACGCTCACCGCAGCGCTGGCCTCGGCACCCTCCGCGTCGGCGATCGTGTACGCAAAGCCATCGACGCCGGCGAAGCCCGTGTAGGGCTGATAGCGCAACGTGTCGTCTCCGTTCACGAGCACCCAGCCGTTCATCGCCCGGGTGACGCCGACCACGTGCAAACCATCGCCATCCGGGTCGCGGTCGTTGGCCAGCACGGCGATGTCGACGACCCGCCCCTCGTCTGTCGTCGCCCGGTCGTCCAGCGCGAGCGGTACGTCGGACACCGAGTTGATCCGGATCGAGACCACGCCCGTGTCGGTTCCTCCCCGGCCATCCTCCACCGAGAAGACGAAGTCGTCCGGGCCGTGGTAGTCCGCCGCCGGGGTGTACAGCACTTCGGGCGGCGCGCCGCTGAGGGAGCCGTGCGCCGGAGGCCGGTCGATCGCGAAGCGCAGCGGATCGCCATCCGCGTCGCTGCCAACGAGGGTAATCATCAATGCCAGGTCCTCGTCCGTCGAGAGCGTCTGGTTCTCGGCCAGTGGAGCGTTGGGCACATCTGCGACCACGACGCGCACCGCGGCGCTGGCCTCGGCCCCCTCTGCATCGGCGATCGTGTACGCGAAGCCATCGACGCCGGTGAAGCCCGTGTAGGGCTGATAGCGCAACGTGTCGTCTCCGTTCATGAGCACCCAGCCGTTCATCGCATGGGTGACGCCGACCACGCGCACATTGCCGCCATCCGGATCGCGGTCGTTGGCCAGCACGGCGATGTCGACGACCCGACCTTCGTCCGTCGTCGCCTGGTCGTTCTGTGCGAGGGGGGCGTCGGGCACCGGATCGATCTGGATCGAAACCACGCCCTCATCGGTTCCTCCCCGGCCATCCTCTACCGAGAAGATGAACTCGTCCAGGCCATGGTAGTCCGGGGCCGGGGTGTACACAACGTCGGGCGGTGTACCACTGAGGGAGCCGTTCGCCGGAAGCCGGTCGATCGCGAAGCGCAGCGGATCGCCGTCCGCGTCGCTGCCGACCAGCGTAATCATCAACGCCATGTCCTCGTCCGTCGAGAGCGCCTGGCTCTCGGCGAGCGGCGCGTCGGCCACATCCACGACCACCACGCGCACCGCGGCGCTGGCCGTGTCACCCCCTGCATCGGCGATCGTGTACGAGAATTCGTCGGTGCCGGTAAAGCCCGTGTTCGGCTGATAGCGCAGCGTGTCGTCACCGTTCACCAGCACCCAACCGCCGCGGGGCTGCGCGACTCCCAGCACGCGTACGGCACCTCCATCGGGACCGCGGTCGTTGGCCAGCACGCGGATATCGACGACTCGACCCTCGTCGGTGGTCGCTTCGTCGTCGACCGCCACCGGCGCGTACCGGCGCCCCGACTGGGCGCTCCCCGGAGCGGGGCTCTCGCGGGCATCGATGGGCTGCGCGTGGCCGGACTCAGGAACGGCGAAGCCCAGGAAGAGCGAAG
>JAOUNA010000236.1 GCA_029881215.1 Myxococcales bacterium
GCGGACAACCTTCCCGGCGAGGCTCCTCTCGCGGATACGGCCGGGCTTGAAATCGTGCTCCACGAGGCGGGGCTCGCGCTCGACCGGGCGCTTCTGCAGCGCACGCTGGCGAGCGCCAGGCCGGGTTCGTAGCGCCCGCGCGGTCCCGCTTCCAGCCGCACGCGAAGCGTCCCGTCCGACTGCGAGGCGCAATCCTCGGCTCTGCGGAGGCCTGCGCCGCCCCGCGAGAGCCGGTGCGTTCGTCTCAAGAATGCCGGATTGTGCGCCGATACGCGCTATGCGCCTGATTTGTGTGTGTTTTCGGGGGGAGGGCCACGGTGCCGCACATCCTTATCGTCGAAGATTCCCCTACGATGCGGTCGTTGCTGACTTCGTCGCTCGAGGAGTTGGACGGGCCGGTCAAGATCACGCAGGTGGAGAACGGCTTCGAAGCGCTTCGCTATCTGCCGCGCGAGAAGTACGACCTGATCGTGACCGACATCAACATGCCGGACATCAACGGCCTCGAGCTGGTCTCGTTCGTCAAGAGCAACGCGGCCTACCGGAAGATTCCGCTCATCATCGTCTCCACCGAGAGCTCCGAAAGAGATCGGGACAAAGGTCTCGAGCTCGGCGCCGACGCGTATCTCGTCAAGCCGTTCGAGCCCGACGAGCTTCGCGACCTCGTCCGCGAAATGTTGAGCAACGCCCCCCGAGACTCCCGGGACGGTTGACGCCGTGGCTCAGCGAAAGTCCAAGTCGGGCCCGAGCAAGTCCGATCGCGAGTTCGTCTCCGAGGCCGAAGAGATCCTCGAGGTCATGCGGAGCGACATCGCGGATCTCGGCGACCAGCGCGACCGCGGTGGCGAAATCGATCCAGATCTGGTCAACCGGCTGTTCCGATCGGCCCACTCGCTGAAAGCCCTGGCGGGGCTGTTCCGCTTCGACCCCATCCAGGATCTCGCCCACCGTCTGGAGGACATCCTCGACGGGCTGCGACTCGGTCGCGTCGCGACGGACGACCTCGTGATGGGTTTGATCGACGACTCGACCCAGATGTTTGCGACGCTGCTCGGTCACATCGGAGACAGCGATGCGATGGAGCATCTCAGCGAGGCGATCACGAGCCTCACGCACCGCATCGAAAACGCCACCCGCGAGCCCGAGCCGCGCGACGAAGAGTTCGACTCGCTGCGCCTGGACCCTTCGCTGCTGCGGGCTCTCACGGAGTACGAGGAGCACCGCCTGCGCGAAAACATTCGGCGCGGTCGCTGCATCGCGCTGGTGAGTGCGACGTTCGAGATCATCTCGTTCGAGGAGGGGCTCTCGGAGCTCTCTCAGGCGATTCGCGACACTGGCGAAGTCCTGTCCACGTTGCCGACCCCAGGCGAAACGCCCGAGTCCCAGATCAACTTCTCCCTGCTCGTCGCAACCGAGTTTTCTCCCGAGGAGCTCGCCAGCCGCATCGACTTTCCGACGGCGTCCGTGGAGTCGGTCTTGGATCCGTCGCCTGCGCCGACTACACAGCCCCCGCCCGCGGCCACGCCCGCGCGAGCCGAGGCGCCGGCGCAGGCCGAAGCGCCGCCGGAGCCGGAGATCAGCGTCGAGATCGCCGAGAGCGAGGAAGGGCTTCACGAGGGGGATCTCGAGCGCGCGCCGGGTGGCGTCCAGATCGAATCGCTCAAGTCCATCAGCGAGACGGTCCGCGTCGACATTCGGAAGCTCGACGACCTGATGAATCTCGTGGGTGAGCTCGTGATCCAACGCGGCGCGATGGGCGAGCTGATCTCGCAGCTGTCCCTCTCGGCCAGCGCATCGCGGCTCGGCAACGAGTTCGCCAAGGTGCACAAGGCCCTCGACCGCAAGCTCCGCGAGCTGCAATCGGCGGTTCTCGAGGTGCGCATGGTTCCGCTGCGGCAGGTGTTCGAGAAGGTGTCCCGGGTGGTGCGCAGGCTGCGCCGCGACCTGGCCAAGGATGTGCGCCTCGACATTCGCGGAGCGGACACCGAGCTGGACAAGCTCATCGTCGAATCGCTCGTCGATCCGCTGATGCACGTGGTTCGCAATTCACTCGATCACGCGATCGAAGCGAGCGAAGAGCGCATCGCCGCCGGCAAGTCGGTGGTGGGTTGCATCAGCATCGAGGCGTTCCAGCGCGGCAATCATGTGGTGATCGCGGTGAAAGACGACGGTCGCGGAATCGATCTCGCCGCGCTCCGCGCTCGTGCGGAGGCAGCCGGGTTGGTGTCGCCCGGCGAGGCGCTGACAGAGAAGGAGTCGCTCGACCTGATCTTCGCGCCCGGCGTCTCCACGAGGGAGGAGGTGACCGAGACCAGCGGCCGCGGCGTCGGCATGGACGTGGTCCGATCGAATCTCACCGCGCTGGGAGGTGTCGTAGAGGTCGAATCCATCGCAGGGCGCGGCACGACGATCTCGATGACGTTGCCGATCACGCTCGCGATCATCCAATCGCTCATCGTCCGGGTCGGGAACCAGCGCTTCGCGGTCCCCCTGAACGCGGTGATGGAAACCCTCATGATCGATGTCTCCGAGATTCAGCACAGCGAAGGGCGCGAGCTGCTGAACCTCCGTGGTGACGCA
The DNA here is from genome assembly GCA_029881215.1 of Myxococcales bacterium. Lineage (GTDB taxonomy): Bacteria > Myxococcota_A > UBA9160 > UBA9160 > SMWR01 > JAOUNA01. The sequence continues at coordinate 2,581 of JAOUNA010000236.1, forward strand.
ATTCAGGTGCGCCGGCTCGAACAATTGTTCGATTTGCCCTCTGTGGCGCCCAACCAGAAGCCGTACGTGATCGTGATCGGCATGGGAGATCAGCGCGTCGGCTTGCTGGTGGATCGCCTGGAGAGCCAGCAGGACACGGTGATCAAGCCGATTCAGGGCCCGATTTCGGCGGTTCGCGGCATCGCGGGGGCGACCGATCTGGGAGACCAGATGCCGGTGCTGGTGCTGGATGTCTCTGCACTCGTCGAGGACGCCGTGCGGCGCAGGGAGGCTGCGTGAGCGCAACCATGGGATCCGGCAGCGAGACATCTTCGTGGAAGGAACTCGCGCGTGCGGCAGCGGTCGTCGAGGATGCGAGCGCCGCATCGGAAGCTCTGCGCCAGTTGCTGATGTTCAGCATCGCGGACACGCCGTACGCGGTCCCGGTGGAGTCCGTGCGGGAGATCGTGCGCATTCGCCCGATCACGCCGATCCCGCGCGTGAGTCAGTGCGTGCGCGGCGTGATTTCACTGCGCGGCGAGGTACTCCAGGTCATCGACTTGCGCGTGCGCCTCGATCTGCCTCGCGCAGAGGTCACGCGCGCGACGCGCATCATCGTAATCAGCGTCAGGGAGGGCAGCCTGGCGGGCCTGCTGGTGGACGCCGTCACGCAGGTGCTGCGCGTCCCGGAGAGCGCGCTCATGCCGCAGGCCGGAAGTGAAACAGACGCGGTGGAAGCGCTGTGCGTGCGTGGAAAGCAGTTCGTATCGTTGATCAATCTGGAGCGGATTCTGGATGTCGTCTCTGATCACTGAACGCCTGACGCCCTCAGAGAACCGCGTCACCCTCGGGTGTTTCGAGGTGGCGGGGGGCTTGTACGCGCTCGACGTGTCGCAGCTGCGCGAGGTCGTGCGCTGGCAGCCGGTCACGCCCCTGCCGAAGGCGCCGAGCCTGATCGAAGGCGTGATCGATCTGCGCGGCGCCATCGTCCCGGTCGTGGATCTCGGGCGTGCGCTCTCCGGGAAGCCACTCGAAACGCGCGATTCGACCCGAGTGGCGGTGGTCGAAATCGATGGCCTGGTGATGGGTCTCGTGGTCGATGCGGCGATCGAGGTGGTTTCCATCGAAAGCACTTGCATCGACGATCCGCCGGGACTGGCCACGCAGGCCGGCTATGACATGACGCGGGCGGTGGTGCGCCGCCCGAACGACAGGCCGATTCTGGTCCTGTCGCTGGAACATCTGCTCGAGAGCGTATATCGCTCCACGCTTCACGCCTCGGAGGGTCGGTCATGACGCGCGGCATGCCTTCGGGAAGCGGGTTCGTGAACCGCATGATCGGGCTCAGCGCGAGTCTGTGGATGCTGGTCTTTGCGATCCTGACGCCGACGCTGCTTGCGATCTACCACCTGACCCCGCACCAGTGGACGTGGTTGGCGGGGCTAACAATCGGCTACGCGAGCGTCTGTGCTCTGGTCACACTTCGCGTGCAGCGCGCGTTGGTCCAACCGATCGGCGAGTGGTTGGATGCGCCTCCCGGCAGCGAGGAACGCGAGGAGAGGAGCCAGGCAGCCTTCCAGAGACTGATGGTTCTTCCCATGCGCATGGGCCTGCTCGGAACCGCGGGTTGCCTCGGAA
>JAOUNA010000237.1 GCA_029881215.1 Myxococcales bacterium
CTGGGCGATCTCGCACTCGTGATGTGGAAACTTGTTGTCCGGGCCTCCCGTGTGGATGTCGAGCGTATCGCCCAGATACTTGCGCGACATTGCCGAGCACTCGATGTGCCAGCCCGGAAATCCGCGGCCGAAGGGGGAATCCCACTGCATCAGATGCTTCGGGTCGCGTTTCCACAGCGCGAAATCGTGGGGGCTGCGCTTGTCGCCGCGCTCCTCGACGCGCCCGGAGGCACCGGACTCGAGCGCCTCGAGCGTGTTGCCGGAGAGCGCGCCGTAGCGGTCGAACGAGGCCACGTCGAAATAGACGTTGCCGTCCACCTCGTAGGCGTGCCCGCTCTCGAGCAGCGCGCGGATCATCTCGAGCATCTCGGGGATGTGCTCGGTGGCGCGGGGATAGGCGTGCGCCGGTAGGATGCCGAGCACCGCGAGGTCGTCCTTGAAGTGGCGCTCTTCCTCTCGAGCGATCTGCCACGGGTCCAGGGAGCGGCGCTCCGCCTCGCGCTGCAGCTTGTCCTCGCCCTGCGCGTCGGCTGCGTCGTCCTCGGTCAGATGGCCGACGTCCGTGATGTTCATGATCTGGAGGACGCGATAGCCGAGAGTTTCGAAGCTGCGCCGCAGCAGATCCGCGACCGCGAAGGCCCGGAAGTTCCCGATGTGCTGGCGCTTGTAGACGGTCGGTCCGCAGTGGTACATGCGCACCTCGCCCTCGCGCAGCGGCACGAACGTCTCCACCCGTCCGGTCAGGCTGTTGTGGAGCTGCATGGAACGGCAACCTCTGGCTCTCGCGAAGCCGCGACTGTACCGCGCTCGCTGCGGCGGCCGCGAACGCGGCGATCCCGCGCCGATCGCCGCTGTGAGCCACGCGCTAGCGCAAGCCCACCACGTAGGCCACCCAGGCCGGATCGTCCTCGGCGCGCTCGGCGCGGTAGTACGTGCCATTGCCCTCGTTCGTGCGGCGATCCGTCTGCTCCCAGTACGCCTCCGTCTTCGAGAAGCCGGCGTCGAGCAGCGCGTCGCGCACCTCGGGGATGCTCCACAGGCGCCAGTCGTAGCGGAACGCCCGCTGCAGGCGACTCCCGTCCGCGAACTCGAAGTGGATGTAGTTGACGACATTGTGGTGGATGGGGTCGAACACATCCTGATCCCACACGTAGTCGAAGTGGTCGTACTCCCGCGTCTCGGCCATCCGGCGCTGCGCGTCGGCGCCGCCGTAGAGATCCAGGACCAGGATGCCTTCCTCTCGCAGCGTGGAGCGGGCCTTCTCGAAGTAGCGCACCAGCTGCTCGCGCGTCTTGAAGATGAAGTAGGAGAAATTGAAGGCGACGGTGGCGTCGACCTTGGCGTGCCGGGCATCCAGCACGTCCGCTTCGATCAAGTGGATGCGCTCGGCCTGGTGGGGATCGAGGCCGGCGATGTTGTGCGCCTGCCCCCACGCCAGCGGCTCCGGGTCCAGATCGATGCCCCACGCGCAGTTCTCGCGGTGGTGACGCACCCACGCGCACGCCATGGCGGCGGTCCCGCAGAAGTCTTCGCGCAGCAGGCGCGGTGCGCGGCCGTAGTGTCGCTTGAAGATGCGGCTGACGAGGGCCACGTCGCCCTCCGGATCCTGCACGGCCTCTTGATACAGCCGGTAGACATCCGCGCGCTTGGCCTCGGCGCTTCGCGCTGCTCTCCTCCGCTTGCGGGCCATCGCTGGTTCCCCCCTTCGATCCGCCGGCGGAGTATGGCCCAACCGGGCCCGGCTTCGAAATCGCGGAGCCCTTCGCGCCCGCCCCGGGCTCAGCGCCGATCGCGCAGCAGCAGCTGCAGCGCCCGCTCGGTGCGCGTCTGCAACGTGAGCAGTCGGCTGCGCAGATGCAGGATCACCTCGACACCCGCGGCATTCACGCCCATCTCGCGCATCAGCACGAGTGCCACGCGCAGCTGCTCCGCTTCGGCCGCGGAGACCTCGTCGTCGGGGAAGAGTCCTTCGTCGCGCAAGCTCTCGAAGAGATCGATGTCGTCGAATCCGAGCTGGCGCAAGATCTCCTCGACGCGCGCGCCCGACGTCATCGGAACAGCTCCACGCGCAGGTTCGGGGGGTCGTACGCGGCGAGCGCCTCGACGGCGCGTCGCCCCTCCGCGCCGAGATCCCGCGGCACCGCGATCTCCACGGTGACGATGAGATCGCCCGCCTTGCGCTTGCCCGCCGCGGGGATTCCCTTGCCGCGCAGTCGCAGCTTGCAGCCGCCCTGCGTCCCGGGCGGGATCGTCACGCTGGCCCTGCCGTCGAGCGTGGGGATCTCCACGGCTGCGCCGAGGCAGGCTTCCCGGAAGCTGACCGGGACCTCGAGGTGGAGATCGCGCCCTTGGCGCCGAAACACCGGATGGGGTCGCACCCGCACGTCGAGGTAGAGGTCACCGGGGGGGGCTCCGGCGACTTCACCCCCCTTGCCCGCGAGGCGGATGCGGCCACCGTCGTCCACACCGGGCGGAATGCGCACCGTCAGCCGCTCCTGCTTCACGGAACCGTCGGAACTCGGGCGGCCGATGGAGACACGCTGCTCGCCGCCGCGCGCCGCGTCCAGGAAATCCAGCGTGATGGAGGCGTGGAGATCCGGACCCCGGGTCGGGTGCGCCGGCCGGCCCGGGGCCTCGCCGTAGCGGGAGAAGATGCCGCCCAACAAGTCGTCGAGATTTCCGAACGAGAACTCGCCGGAGAACCGGCCGAAATCCGCGTCTTCGGCGCCCCGGAAGCGCTTCCCGAAGGCTTCGCGCGCCCGGCGCGCCGCCTCAGCGTCGAAGCCGCCCCCCAACGCGGCTTCTCCGAACTCATCGTACTGGCTGCGTTTCTCCGGGTCGGACAGCACGGCGTAGGCGTGCGAGATGGCCTTGAAGCGCTCCTCCGCGGCTTCGTCTCCGGGGTTGACGTCGGGGTGGTACTGGCGCGCCAGCTTGCGATAAGCCTTGCGGATCGTGTCGGCGTCCGCGTTGCGCGCGACGCCGAGGACTTCGTAGAGATTCTTCTGCACTGCGGGCTCCGTCGCTCGCGCGAGGATACTCCCGGATTGCCTTCCGCCAAGACGGCTCCTTCCTCAGGCGATGGGGCAGTCTGGGGTGTGCGGTGTCGCGGGGTGTCGGGTGCCCGCGCGCGCCGGAGTCGCGTGCGCCGCCGCGACGCGATATGGCTGTCTCATCGTGTCCGAACCGGAAGCCAGATCTTCGGGGGCGCGGGCGCCGGGCAGGCGCCTGCGCGCGAGCCTGCGGCGGCACGGCGTACTGCCGCGGCCGCGCGAGCTGCGGAGCCTGCTGCGCGCGAACGACATCCGCTTCAGCCTCGGCAATTCGATCGAGCTGTACACGGACGGCCGGGCCGGCCTCGAGGCCATGCTCGAGGCGATCACGCGCGCGCACAGGCGCATCCACCTCGAGACCTACATCTTCCGGGGCGACGCGACCGGCCGGCGCTTCATCGGCGCCATGGCGGCGCGCGCGCGTGCGGGCGTCGAGGTGCGCCTGCTCTACGACGGCTTCGGCTCGTTCGCCCTCGACGCGGAGGCTCTCGCGGCGCTGCGCGAGGCCGGAGGCGACGCGTTGGCATTCAATCCCCTCACGCGCCTGTATCCGCGCTGGGCACCGCGGCGCCGCGATCACCGCAAGATCCTGATCGTGGACGACAGCGTGGCCTTCACGGGCGGCCTCAACATCGGCGACGAATACGTGCACGGTGCGGGCGCGGCGCCCCACGCGACATCGCACTGGCGCGACGCACACGTGCGCATCTCGGGACCGGCCGTGGCCATGCTGGACGCGGTCTTTCTCGAGAGCTGGTTTCGCGCCGACGGGCCCGACCGGCCGTGGAGCGCGCCGCCCGTGATCCGCACGGGCGGGCGCGGCGGCGAGGCGGTGGCGGTCGTGGCCGATGGCCCCACGTATCACCGCAGGCGCATCCGCGGTCTGCTGCGCGCTGCGCTCGAGCGCGCCGAGCGCTCCGCCCGCTTCGTGACGCCCTACTTCATTCCGGGTCGCGCGCTGTGCGCCGCGCTCATGGAGGCCGCGGCGCGGGGCGTGCGGGTCGATCTGCTGCTCGCGGGGTACACGGATCACCCCTCGCTGCGTTGGGCGGCCCGGGATCGCCTGCCGAACCTGCTCGCCGCGGGCGTGCGCGTCTTCGA
>JAOUNA010000062.1 GCA_029881215.1 Myxococcales bacterium
CTCCCGTCCACGCCAACTTCATCGCCAACACGGGAGGCGCCACCGCATCGGACGTGCTCGCACTGATCGGCGAGGCGCGCCGGCGCGTGCGCGAGCAGACCGGCGCACGCCTCGTGCCCGAGGTGCGCATCCTGGGAAGGAAGGATCGATGATGCAGCGACGCCGTTCGGACCGACTGGATCGCGATGCGCGCGCGCGCCGCGCGCGCGCGCAGGCCCACCTGGATCGCGTGCGCCAACGGCGCGCCGGTGCGGCGCACGGCGTGCTCTTCCGGCTCGTGCCGCGCGCGTCGCGCCTCCCGCTCGCGGGCGCGCTGCTCGCGGGCGCCGCGGCCGGCGCGCTGTGGGGAGACGCGCTGCTCGACGCGCTGGGCATCAGCGCGCAGCGCGTCGAGGTGATCGCGGTGCGCGGCGTGCAGCGCCTCTCCGCGGCGGACGTCGCGGGGGCCAGCGGCGTGCAGCCCGGCGCGGCGCTGCGCGACGTGGATCTGCGCGGCGTGGCGCGGCAGCTCGCAACGCACGATTGGATCGAGACGGCCGAGGCCGTTCGCGCGCCGGGCGGCGCGCTGGTCGTGGAGATCGTCGAGCGCATCGCGCTGGCCGCGATCGATCTCGGGGCACCGCCCGAGACCTACGCGGTGGACGCCTCGGGCGCACCCTTCACGGTGGCGGACGCCGAGACGCTGGCGGGGCTGCCGCGCCTGGCGGCCGCCGCGTCGGTCGAGGCGCGCCAGCCGAGCGCGCGCCTGGCCGAGGCGGTGCGGCTCGCCTACCGCCTGCCCGGGATGGGGATCGCCCTGCCCGAGGAGATCTCCATCGCGGCCGACGACGATCCCGAGGGCTTCGCGCTGCGCCTCCCGTCCCTGCCGCCGCGCTTCGTGCTCGGCCGCGAGGCGCTCGACGAACGCATCGAACAGCTCGCGCACGTACTCGCGCGGCGCGCCGACGCCGTGACGTCGGCGACGACGGTGGACCTTCGCTTTGCAGACCAGGTGGTGCTGCGAAACGAGCCGACTCCGAGAGGATCGGCTGCGGCGCTGGGCGGACGCCCCGCGCCCCATCAACGGAAGCCCGCCGGTTGATCCGACGGGCTCCAGTCTCAGGGGGGAGACGCAATGACCAGGAAGGATGAGCTCATCGTAGGGCTCGACATCGGAACCACGAAGATCTGCGTGATCGTGGCCGAACGGACGGAGAACGGGATCGACATCGTCGGCATCGGGACGCATCCGTCGCGCGGGCTGCGCAAGGGTGTCGTCGTGGACATCGACGCCACCGTGAGCTCGATCAAACACGCCGTCGAAGAGGCGGAGCTGATGGCCGACTGCGAGATCAGCTCGGTCTACGCGGGCATCGCCGGCAGCCACATCCGCGCCTTCAACTCGCACGGCGTGGTCGCGGTGAAGGACCGGGAGGTCTCGCCGGGAGACGTCAAGCGGGTGATCGACGCCGCGAAAGCGGTTTCGATTCCGATGGATCGCGAGGTCATCCACGTGATCCCCCAGGAGTTCATCATCGACGACCAGGACGGCATCCGGGAGCCGCTCGGCATGAGCGGCGTTCGCCTCGAGGCCAAGATCCACATCGTCACCGCCGCGGTCACCAGCGCCCAGAACATCGTGAAGTGCGCGAACAAGGCTGGGCTCAACGTGATCGACATCGTGCTCGAGCCCCTGGCGTCTGCGGAGGCCTCGCTGGCCGCGGACGAGCGCGATCTCGGCGTGTGCCTGATCGACATCGGCGGCGGCACCACGGACGTGGCGGTCTTCGGCGAGGGCTCCATCCAGCACACCGCGGTGCTCGCCCTGGGCGGCGCCCACATCTCCAATGACATCGCCGTCGGCCTGCGCACGCCCTTCGAGGAGGCGGAGCGCATCAAGAAGAAGTTCGGCGTGGCGGCCGCGCGCTACCTGGCGAGCGACGACGTGATCAGCGTGCCGAGCGTGGGCGGCCGCCGCCCGCGCGAGGTTTCGCGCAAGATCCTGTGCGACATCATCGAGCCGCGCGTGGACGAGATCCTGAACCTGGCGCGCCAGACGCTGGTCAGGGAAGGGCTGGAGAGGCGCATCCCGTCCGGCGTGGTGCTGACGGGCGGCTGCTCCGCGCTCGAGGGCATGCTCGACCTGGCGGAGGAGATCTTCGAGAGCCCCGTGCGGCTCGGCATGCCCACGCGCGTCGGCGGCCTGCAGGACGTGGTGCGGGGTCCGATGTACGCCACCGGCGTGGGCCTGGTGCTGTACGGAGCCGAGCAGGATCGCCAGACCACCCGCTTCCGCATCCGGGACGATTCCATCTTCGGCCGGGTCAAGCAGCGCATGCGGGACTGGTTCTATCAGTTCGAGTAGACAAGAGTGAACAAGAATGGTGTTTGTTTGTTACATTTCACGCGGTGTCGCCATCGCGTGAGGGGGGGGGTGAGATCATGGCGAAGCGTGCGTCCGATCGGTCGGACCGGGTGAATGACAACGGCGGGATTCAGGCCGACCGCGGCCGGGGGTCGGCCTGCGTGGATCGGGAGCTTCTCGAATTCGAGGAGACCTCCACACAAAAGGCCGTCATCAAGGTCATCGGTGTCGGGGGCGGCGGAGGCAACGCCCTCAACACGATGGTGGATTCCGGACTGGGCGGCGTGGAATTCATCGCCGCCAACACGGATGCCCAGGCGCTGCAACACAGCCTGGCGCCGCACAAGGTCCAGCTCGGCACGGAGGTGACGCGCGGCCTGGGGTGTGGCGCGGATCCGGAGCGCGGCCGCGCCTCGGCGCTCGAGGTGCGGGATCGGCTGCGCGATCTCTTCGAGGGAACGGACATGGTGTTCGTGACGGCGGGACTCGGCGGTGGCACGGGCACCGGTGCCGCTCCAATCGTGGCCGAGGTGGCGCGCGAGGTCGGAGCGCTCACCGTGGGCGTGGTCACCAAGCCCTTCGTCTTCGAAGGGCGCGTGCGCATGCGCCACGCGGAGCGCGGACTCGACGAGCTGCACCGCGTGGTGGACACGGTGATCACGATTCCGAACCAGCGCCTGCTGGTGCTGGCCGGCAAGCACACCGCGATGAAGGACGCCTTCAAGCTGGCTGACGAAGTGCTCTTCAACGCGGTGCGCGGCATCTCGGACCTGATCACCATCCACGGCCTGATCAACCTCGACTTCGCGGACGTGCGGACCATCATGAACGAGATGGGCGCAGCCCTGATGGGCACGGGCGTCGCGAATGGAGACGATCGGGCGGCGGAGGCGGCGCGCATGGCGATCTCGAGCCCGCTGCTCGAGGACCTCTCCATCGACGGCGCCCACGGCGTGCTCATCAACATCACGGGCGGCCCGGATCTGTCGCTGTTCGAGGTGAACGAGGCGTCGACGCTGATCCAGGAGGCCGCGCACGAAGACGCCAACATCATCTTCGGCGCGGTGATCGACGAGAGCATGCCGAAGGGCGAGATGCGGGTGACGGTCATCGCCACCGGCCTCGAGGACGATCGCGCCCGCCGCGGACGGGATCGCTACGTCCCGTTCGACGACCACAGCAACGTGACGCCCCTGCGGCGCGAGATCGCGCTGGCCGAGCGGACGCCGCTCGGCGTGGAGCGCCGCGAACCGGCGGCGCGGGGGGCACAGCCCGAGCAGACGTCGATGCTCGAGCCGCCCGTGAAGGACCCGCGGGCGCGCAGCGACGAATGGATGTCGCCCTTCGAGGACGAGCTCGACGTGCCCACCTTCATCCGGCGCGGCGGCGCGACGGACGAGGGCGAAGAGGACCGCGAGGAGCCCGCATTCCTGCGCCGATCGGCCGACTGATCGAGGCACGCCTCCAGCTGCGTGGGCCCGGGTGGTTGCGCCACCCGGGCCCACGTCGTCTGGACTCGCGATGCCTCGCGCGGCCCGCTAGGGCGCCGCGACGGGCACGGGACAGCTCGCCGCGTCCCCGACGCAATAGGGCCGCATCATCTCGTTGTCCTCGTGCTCGAGAATGTGGCAGTGCCACACGTACAGGCCCTGCCTGTCGAAGGTCGCGCGAATCCGCGTGATCTCACCGGGATAGGCGATCACCGTGTCCTTCCATCCGCTCTCCCAGGGCTCAGCCGGATAGGCCACCCCGTCCATGGGCTGACGCTCGACCACCTGGAACTGCACCAGGTGCAGGTGGATCGGATGTGCGTCGGCGGTGAAGTTGTGGATCTCCCACATCTCGGTGGCATTCAACGCCGGGTTCTCCGTGATGGCGTCGGACCACATGCGCGGCATGCCCGTGCCGTCCGGAGCGAGCGTGCCGAGCAGGGCCGCGGTCGGCCCGAAGACGAAGCCGCCGGCCGCCTCGCAGCGCTCCGCGAAGTCGGGTCCGGGCAGCACGTCGTCGAGCTGCTGCACGATGCCGTTGCTCAACTCGATCGCGCAGACCTGGAGCGACTCCTCCTCGTTGAGCGACACCACGCGCGTCGTCGTCGGCACGAGCGGTGACACCGGAGGCAGCGCGTTCGGAAGCGCGCTCCGGTCCGGGCCGTGCAGCGGCACCACCGTGAACTTCATCACCTGTCCCGTGGTGCCGGGGTCGGCCGGATCGAAATCGATTCCGGGCACGCCGCCGCCGTACGGCTCGTCCGGCCCCTCGTTGATCAGGTAGATCTCGCTGCCCGGCGCGAACGCCGAGAAGTCGACGATCACGTCGGCGCGCTCCGCGGGACCCATCAGCAGCTCGTCCAGCACCACCGGCTGCGGCAGCAGACCGCCATCCGAACCGATCTGATGGAAGGACGCAGCCACGCTCTCGACGGGCCGCTCCGCCAGCGGATCCACGGCCAGCTTCAGGATCAGGAAGCGCGAGTTGCAGCCGTTGAGCAGGCGCAGGCGGTATTTGCGCGGCTCCACCTCGAGACGGGGCCAGGTGCGTCCGTTCACCACCATCGTGTTGAAGAACGCCTCCGGGTTCCAGGTGGGCGCCACGTCGCTGTCGGGGCTGAAGTCGATCTTCAGCTGGCTCGCGCGCAGCCCTTCGAAGAAGGCGCGGTCCCTCGGATAGAACAGCGAGCCGTCCCGGTTGAAGGAGCGGTCCTGGATCACGATGGGAATCTCGTAGTAGCGACGATTCGGACCATCTCCCGCACTCGGCGCGGGGCCGGGCAGGTCGAGCGCAGCCTCCTCGTTTCCCCGCAGCAGCCAGAAACCGGCCGGCCCGGCGTACACGTTGAGCCGCGTCATGCCCAGCGTGTGATCGTGGTACCAGAGCGTGGCCGGGCGCTGGTCGTTCGGATACTGGAAGACCGCCGTGCCCGGCTGCGTGTTGCTGCGATCGAATTGATCGTACAGCGCGCCCTCGCTGGCGTAGCCGCCGGGAATGTTGTTCGCCGCGGGCAGCCACCAGGCCTCGGGGTAGCCGTCGCTCTCGGGTCCCACGTGCGCGCCGTGCACGTGCGTGACCATCGGGACGGGACCCGTGTAGAAGTTCTTGGAGACGCCGCGACACTCCGTTCGCACGCTGCCGTCCGCGCACTCCTGGGGCGGATTGGCCCAGTGCAGGGTCTGATCGACCGGCAACAAGTGAGGCAGAAAGCCACCCTGCGCGTCGACGAGATTGTTGATCCACTTGACGCGCGTCGGCTGATTGGCGTCGGCCTCGATCGTGAATGCCGGATAGTTGCGCGTCTCCGGATGACCGACTGCGGCATAGCTCCACACGGTGGTGCGCGGGAAGGCTCCGCGGCCGCGACGCCCCCAGCCCTTCCTGGGCAGGATCTGCTGCGAGAACTGGACGACCTCGATCTCGTAGTAGGGGATCTTCTTGCCGCCGGGCTCGTTGATCACGCCCGCGACCGGCATCTCCGGCGGTATGATCAGGGAATCCATGTACTTCGGGATCCGCATCGGATCGAGGCTGCCGCCCGGCAGGGGGGCGGCTCCTGCGGCTGCCGTCCATACGAGCGCCGCCAATCCGATCGACGCGGCGCGACCCGTCCACACGAGGCTTTCCAAGCGCATCAACACTTCCTCCGCTGCTCCGCCCCCAGCATCCGCGCACTTCAACGGACCCATCTTGAACGAGTGAATCCAGGATGACCAGAAGAATCCAGCCGCAACGGGACCGCAGGGCAACGGCGGACGCCACACGCGGAATTGCGTGAGTCCGCGAATCGGCGGGTGCGGGGGCTAGCCGAGCAGCCGGCGGACGATCTGGTTCACCTGCTTGCCGTCCGCGGCGGGACCCAGCCGCTCGAGCGACGGCTTCATCACGCGGCCGATGTCCTTGGGTCCGGCGGCGCCGACCTCGGCAATGACCTCGCGCACCACGCGCTCGATCTGCGCCGCATCCGGCGCCGCGGGCAGATAGCTCTCGAGCACGGCCAGCTCGTCGCGCTCCTTCTGCGCCAGATCGCTGCGGCCCGCCGCCTGGTACTGCTCGATGGCCTCGCCGCGCTGCTTCGCGAGCGTGCGGATCACGCGCACGATTCCCTCGTCGCCAAGCGGCTCGCCGAGCTCGATCTCCTTGTTGCGCACGGCGCCGCGGATGCCCCGGATCGTCTCGAGGCGCAGGGTCTCGCGTCCGCGCAGGGCCGCCTTCATGTCGGTCTCGAGTTGCTGCGTCAGGCTCATCACGCCTCCTCCGTCCACGCGGGTCGATCTGACGGCGCGGCGAGCCGCCGCCGATCCTCTTTTTTCGTGATGATTATCACTTTGCACGCGCTGCGGCTGTGCTATCGCTCAAGTGTTTCGTGAATCGTTCGAAAGAACACGGAGAAGGCCCGTCGCAGGAGAGGTCGGCGGGCCCGACGCGAAACCGATGAGATCGGTGAGATGATGGGGGAATGGTCGTGGCGCGAGCGCTGCGCAATCACAATGTCTGGCTGATCCTGACCTACGTGGGCCTCATCCTGTTGATGGCCCGAACGTACGCCTAGTCCGCCCGCGTCCGCGCCCACGCGCCAGCGAGGATGACCCCGCTGCGCGCCGACGCCGACCGCCCCCTCAGACCAGCGCTTCGACGGGTCCCAGGATCTCGGACGCGTTGAAGAAATAGGCGATCTCCACCCGGGCGGTCTGGTTGCCGTCCGAGCCGTGAGCCGCGTTGCGCTCGATGTCCGTGCCGAAGTCGCCGCGGATGCTGCCCGCCGGCGCCTCTTCCGAGTTGGTCGGGCCGAGCAGGTCGCGGTGCGCGGCCACGGCGTTCGGGCCCTCGAGCACGCTGACCACGACCGGGCCGGACGTCATGAACTTGACCAGATCCCCGTAGAACGGCCGCTCCCGGTGCACCGCGTAGAAGCCGCGCGCCTGCTGCTCGGTCAGCTGGATCTTCTTCATCGCGATGATCCGCAGGCCGGCCTTCTCGAAGCGGTGCAGGATCTCTCCGGTCACACCGGGCTTGGCGGTGGCGTCGGGCTTGATGATGGAAAGCGTGCGTTCGACGGCGGCCATCGGGGCATCTCCTGTGGTAGCGGCTCGGAGCGCGGGAGACTAGCCGCTCGCTCCCGGACTTCCAGCGCGCGCGGCGCAGGCAGCGCGCACAGGCCATCCGGGTGCCGTGGACTCAGCTGCCGGCCGTCTCGCGAAGCGCGCGCTCGATCAGCTGCCCGATGGCAACCGCCTCGGCTGCACCGAGATTCTGGAACGAGACGCCGAAGCCCGCCGGGCCGTCGAGATTCTCGATCTCCCGGAACCAGGTGACGACTGCGTCCACGTCGATGCAGGCGTCCGCGTCGTCGGGCTCGATCTGCAGGCGCAGCGGCGTGCCGATCGCCAGCGGCGCTTCGCTGCGCACGAAGACGCCGCCCTCGGACAGGTTGCTCAGCACGGCTTCCGCATGGCTCTCGCCGTAGCGCACCTTGAGGTGCGTGGGCACGCGCAGGGGTCGCTCCGTCTCGCCTCGGACCGGTGGCTTGTGCCCGAACTCGTAGGCCAGCAGATCGCGCAGCTCGCGCCAGCGCTCGAGCTCGAGCAGCGCGAGTGGCGGGTCTCCTGCGATGCGGCGCCGATTCAGCGGCACGAATTCCGCAACGAGCTGTGAGAGCCTGGAGTGGTTCACGGAAGCCCCCCGTGCTTGAGACTTCTCCAGGCGTCCGTATCGGAGCGCCGGGCACCCGACTGAACCGCGGCGCAGACGGATGCTCAGGCGACGCGCAGCACCAGCTTCCCGAAGTGCTCGCTGGCCTTCATCACGCGGTGGGCCTCCGCCACCTCGTCCAGGGGCAGGACGCGATCGATGACGGGGGCCAGCGCGCCGCGCTCCAGCGCGGTGCCGAAGCGCGCCTCGAAGGCCGCAACGAGCGCCGCCTTCTCGGCGGCGGAGCGCGAACGCAGCGTCGAGCCGATCACGTGCAGCCGCCGCGCGAGCAGCAGACCGAGGCCGATCTCTCCCTTGGCGCCGCCGAGCAGCCCGATCAGCACGAGGCGGCCGCCGACCGCCAGGGCGCGCAGATTGCGCTCGAAGTACGGGGCACCGATCGAATCCAGCACCACGTCCACGCCGGCGCCGCCGGTCGCCTCCCGGGCGACCGCCACGAAGTCCTCGCTGCGGTAGTTGACCGCCACGTCCGCACCGAGCTCGCGGCAGCGCTTGCACTTCTCCTCGGAGCCGGCGGTGACGACGATGCGCCCCCCCGCCTGCTTCACCAGCTGGATCGCCGCGGTGCCCACGCCGCTGCCACCGCCGTGCACCAGCGCGGTGCCGCTGGCGGCCAGCCCGCCCAGCTCGAAGAGATGCAGGAACGCGGTGAGAAACACCTCGCAGAACGCGCCCGCCTGCTCGAGCGAGAGCGCTTCGGGCACGTGGAGGGCGGATCCCGCCTCCACCACGACCTCCTCCGCGTAGCCTCCCCCCGAGAGCAGCGCCATGGCGCGGTCACCGGGGGACCAGCCGCTGACGCCGGGGGCGACCTCGAGCACCTCTCCGGCGCATTCGAGACCGAGAATCTCGGAGGCGCCCGGCGGCGGCGCATACAGGCCCTGCCGCTGGAGCAGGTCCGCGCGGTTCACGGAGGTGGCGGCCACCCGCAGGCGGATCGACCCGGCGCGGAGCGCCGGCGCGGGGGCCTCCCCCAGCCGCATCGCACTCTCGTCTCCAGGCGTATCGACCAGGACGGCTCGCATGCGGCCAGCGTAGCCGCCCGGACGCCGGGGGTCGCGCGCGGCTCGCCGACGCTCCCGCAGGCCCCGATCCGCGCAGGCGCTTCGAATTCTGTAGATTTGCGCGAGTCGGAGGTGGTCGGAGGATCGCCGGCGGGCGGCCCTGCCGCCCGCGGGAGGAAAGTCCGGGCTCCACAGGGCAGAGAGGTCGTTAACGGCGACCCGGGGCAACCCGAGGGAAAGCGCAACAGAAACCACACCGCCGATGGCTGGTGATCCGCAGTCCGCTGTGAGAGGCGGAGGGCGGGGAGGCACAGGCAAGGTTGAAATCGTGGGGTAAGAGCCCACGCGCGACAGCCGGGTGACCGGCGGCGGGGCAAGCCCCTCTCGGAGCAAGCTCGAATAGGCGCACCGCGAAGGACGGCCCGTCCGAGCAGCGTCACCCGCGTGGTGGCGTTCCGGTGCGCGGGTCGGAGCGCTCGAGCGGCGCAGCAATGCGCCGCCTAGATGAATGATCCTCGCCGGCTTCGGGGTGACCCGGGGTCGGAACAGAACCCGGCTTACAGACCATGTCGGAAGCTCGCTTCCGAACCCGGGGGAAGAAGCCTTGGCCACGCCCCCGGTGCTCCGACGGCTCTTCCCGCCGCCCCCCGCCCGCGCCGCGATGCTGCAGACGGGGGGCGGCGCGAGGGCGGCTAGGGGCGCGCCGCGGGCTGCAGATCGTGCAGCACGCAGGTCACCTGCTCGCGGCGCTGCGCGTCGTAGTTGCGCCACTTGGCGTCCGGGATCTGCTCGCGGGGAACGCGGCGGAAGCCCTGCCGCTCGAAGAAGCCCGCCACCTGCTCGCTGGTCGTGCAGGCGAAGATCGACGCGTACCCGAGGCCGCGCGCGCGCTCGACGAGCGCGGTGACGAGATGGCCGCCCACACCTTCGCCGAGGAACCGCGTCAGCGTGTAGAGCGACGCGACCTCGCCCATGTTCGACTCGGCGTGCGGAAGCAGCGCGCCGATGCCCGCCAGATGACAGCCCTCCACGAAGGCGCCCACGCCATTGGCGAACACGCGATCGATCTCGGCATCGCTGCGCGGCGCGAGGTAGCCCTCGGCCACACCCCGCGCGATCAGGTCGAAGGCGGCCGAGAAGTCGTCCAGCCCGAGATCGCGCACGTCGACGTAGCGCTCCCGCGTGAAGAGGGTTCCCGATCCGGCGTAGGTAAAGAGCTCGTCGGCCAGGCCCTGCGGCGTGCACAGGCTGACCGAGGCCAGCCCGCCGCGCAGCGCGGCCTCGATCTCGCGCAGCAGCGCGGCCCGCTCGGCGTACGCGTCCGAGCGCAGCAGAACGCCGAGCTCCTGCAGGTCCACGAACGAGCGGCGGCCGCCATCCGGGCGCAGCAGCCCGCCGCCGCTGTCGAGCCAGACGAGCTTGGCCACGCGCAGGCGCACAGCGATGTCGCGACACACGCTGGTGAAATCACGCGCGGCATCGATCCGCACCCCGATGCGGGGCGCGCGCTGCAGCGCGCGCCAGACGCTGCCCTCGAGCCGATCCTCCTCCACCGCACGGAGCGGCTCGGTGAGGAGTCGCGCCATGGCCTCGGAGTCGGCGGAGATCACCACCACGCCCGTGTGGTTGGCCTCGAGCTCCTTCAGCACGGACTCGCACGCGAGCGGATCCGCGAGCCCCTGGGATCGGGCGGCGAGGGCAAGCGTCCGACCGCGAAACTCCCCCAGATAGAATCCCTTCTCCGTGAAGGGAGCGCCCAGGCGATTCGCTGTCTCCGGCTGCATGGCGCGAACAGTTTGGCGGATG
Source organism: Myxococcales bacterium (assembly GCA_029881215.1). Taxonomy (GTDB): domain Bacteria; phylum Myxococcota_A; class UBA9160; order UBA9160; family SMWR01; genus JAOUNA01. Next base: position 10,858 of record JAOUNA010000062.1, read on the forward strand.
TTGGTGTATCGTGCCGCGCCGATGGAGTGGCAGGGCTGGTTCACGCTCGGCGTGGTGGTGCTGACCCTCGCGGGCATGGTGCGCGAGGTCGCCGGCCCCGACCTCGTGATGATGGCCGGGCTGTTCGCGCTGGCGGCGGCCGGCGTGCTGACGCCCGCGGAGACCTTCTCCGGCTTCGCCAACCCGGCGCTGGCGGCGGTCGGCGTGCTCTTCGTGGTCTCGGCGGGGCTGCGCGAAACGGGCGCCCTGGACCTCGTGGTGAGCCGCCTGTTCCGGGGTGCGCGCACCGAGTGGGGCGGCCTCGCCCGCATCTGTCCGCCCGTGGCCGCGATTTCCGCCTTCCTCAACAACGCGCCGATCGTCGCGATGATGACGCCGGTCGTGCTCGACTGGACGCGGCGCCGCGGCCTGTCGGCGAGTCGGCTGCTGATTCCCCTCAGCTACTCCGCAATGCTCGGCAGCATCACCACCGTGATCGGCACGAGCACGACGCTGACGGTGGCGGGCCTGGTCCTCAAGGCGGGCATGCCCGAGATCCGCTTCTTCGAGCTGTCGCCCGTGGGCATTCCGATCGCGCTGGTGGGTCTGCTCTACCTGCAGTTCGTCGCCCCCCGCCTGATCGTCGATCGCAAGGCGCCGACGGAGCAGCTCGGAGAGCGGCGGCGCGAGTACACGGCCGCGATGCACGTGGAGCCCGGCTGCGAGCTGATCGGACGCAGCATCGAGGATGCGGGCCTGCGGCACCTGCCGGGGCTGTTCCTGGTGGAGATCGAACGCGCGGGACGCGTGATCACTCCGGTGGGGCCCGACGAGATCGTGCAGGCGGGCGATCAGCTGGTGTTCGCGGGTGTCGTGTCCACGATCGTCGAGCTGCAGCGCATCCGCGGCCTGGTGCCCGTGTCCGACGGCGAGGAGCCCGCCCGACTCCGGCCCGAGCACCGCATGCTCGAGGCCGTGATCTCGCCGTCTTCGCCGCTCGTGGACCAGAGCATCCGCGACGCCAACTTCCGCACCGTCTACGACGCCGCCGTGATCGCCGTGCATCGCAACGGCCGACACGTGCCGGGCAAGATCGGAGAGATCGTGCTCGAGGCAGGGGACACGCTGCTGCTGCAGGGCGCGCCGGGCTTCCTGCGCGCGCACCGCAACAGCCCGGATTTCTATCTGGTGAGCGAGATCCCGGGGACGGAGGCGCCCCGCTACGAGCGGGCCTGGCTCGCCATCGCGATCCTGGCGGCCATGGTGATCACGGCGGCCAGCGGCCTGTATCCGATCTCGATCGCCGCGTTCCTGGCGGCCGGTGCACTGATCGCCACGCGCTGCATCAACGGGCGCATCGCGCGCCGCAGCGTGAATTGGTCGATTCTGGTGGTGATCGGCGCCGGCTTCGGCATCGCCGCAGCGATGGAGAAGACCGGCGCGGCGGCGGCGGTGGCCGGAACGATCGCCGCCGCCTCGAGCAGCCTCGGACCCATTGCGACGCTCGCCGGTGTCTACCTGATGACGCTGCTGCTGGCGGAGCTCCTGCACCACAACGCGGCGGTGGCCATCATGTTTCCCATCGCGGTGGCCACCGCGGCGCAGATCGGAGCCGATGCGCGGCCCTTCGTCATGGGCGTGGTGCTGGGCGGCTGCTGCGCGTTCGCCTCGCCGGTGGCCTACCAGACCCATCTGATCGTCTACGGCGCCGGCGGCTACCGTTTCACCGATTTCGTGCGCACCGGGGTGCCGCTGGACCTGCTGTGCGCGACGATCGCGCTGACGCTGATCCCCTGGATCTGGCCGCTATTCTGAGCCGGCGCAGCGCGCACCGGGCGCAAGGGCGGCATCGTCCACCACCAGCACGCGGCGCACCAACGTGTCCAGGGCGGCGCGCAGCGCGTCGGGCGTGGCGGCGTCGGGATCGAAGGTCGCCCAGTAGCAGAATCCGTTGAGCAGCGCGTCGATGCTCTGCCCCATCACTTCGGGCAAGACCTCGGCGCGAAAGACTCCCGCCTGCTGTCCGCGCCGGATGAGCTGCGCAACCTCGCGGTGCCGATCCGCGTGAAAGTCGCGCATGAAGGCGTCGAGCCGGGCCCGATACTCGGGCTGCTCCGCCACGATTGCCCAGCTCTCGTAGAAGACGCGCATCATCGACGCCGTGGTGGCCCCGAGCAGCTTCACCAGACCCTCGAGGATGCTGTCGAGCGCGCGCAGCGGATCCTGCGCTTCCGGACTGTGCTCGTACACGATGGACAGTCCTTCTTCGTAGCTGGCGATGATCGACGCGAGCAGCAACTCCTCCTTGCTCGCGAAGAAGCGGTACAGCGTGCCCTTCGACACCTGGGCGCGCGCCGCCACCTCCTCCATACGCGCACGCGAGACGCCGCGCTGCACGCACACCTCGAACGCCGCCTCGAGAATCCGGGCGCGCTTCGCTTCGTCACTGCGGCTGGCGTCTTTCGCGAGCAATCGGATCCGCCCCCGTCTCTCTCCTGAATTCGGGCCAGTTTCTCACAGCTCCGCTGCGAGGGGGCCCAGGATTCGGATCGGCCGAAGCGAGCCGTGGGGCGCTGCGCACCAGCAGCACCCGGCATTCCGGCGGCCCGGGATCGCGCTTGGGTTCGGGCATCGCGCGGCCGATACGAAATGAGGTTTTTTCACCATATCTCTAACCTTCACGCTTCCCCCCCCTGGGGATCAGAGAAGGCCAGCCGCAAGGTCGCGAAGAATACGAAGAAAACGCTGGCCTTTTCCCGGAGGATCATCCAACATATCAGGCCATCTGGTTGCCCCCCGAAACAGCCAGCGAGCCGACGTCGCACAGCCCAGCGCTCTCGATCCCAGCGTGGCACGGCGGTCCCGGCTTGAGCGGGCCCGCCCACCAGGCGCGCACTCTGCGGGGGGACTCCGGCCATGAACAAAACGAGTGAAACTAGATTGCCCCGGGCGGTTTCCGACTCACGTGCGCGCAGGTGCGCCGGGGAATCGAGGAAAGAAACGTGAAGGTGGAAGAAAGAAGCCAGACTACGCGGACGGAGAGCACGGTGCGCACCACGGGCGCGACGCGGGCCGTCCCCGCCGACGATCTCGATCCGGGCCGGGAACGGCGCCCGCTGGAGTCGTACTTCCAGGAGATCGGCGGCACGCGGACGCTGCGTCGCGAAGAAGAGGTGCTGCTCGCCAAGGAGCTCGAAGCGGCCACCCAGGAGCTGCGTGACGCGCTCTACGCGATCCCGCTGTGCGCGCGCCACGTGGTGCAGCGCTGGGACGACCTGCGTGCGTTGTCCCACACCGGTGCGAAGCTCTCGGAGTCCGTGGGCGACGAGGAGACGGGCGAGATCGCCGCGCGCGTCGAGCACGCCGTGAAGCGGCTGCGCACGCTGATGACTCAGCGGGACAAGGCGCGCGACGCAAAGAAGGATCGGGATCTCGAGCGGATCGACGTCAGGATCTCGCGCGAAATGAAGGCTGCGCAGCTGTCGTTGGTGGTGCTGGCAGAAATGCGCCAGAAGGTGCTGAAGCTGGCGCGCGACCTGCGCAAGGCACGGCGCGGCACCAAGCGCTATCAGGATCTCGAGACGCGCGCAGAGATGCCGCGCGCGGAGCTCCTCGAGCGGGTGTCTGCGGTCGAGTCCGCCCACGACCGGATGAGCCGCGAGAAGAACCGCTTCATCGAGCACAACCTCAAGCTCGTGGTGGCGATCGCCAAGGACTACCGCAACCTGGGCCTCTCCTTCCCCGATCTGATCCAGGAGGGGAACCTCGGGCTGATCCGCGCGGTGGAGAAGTTCGATCACCGGCGCGGATTCAAGTTCTCGACCTACGCCGTGTGGTGGATCCGACAGGCCCTGGTGCGCGCGATCCAGAATCACTCGCGCACCATCCGGCTGCCCTCGCACGTGCACGATCGGCTGCAGCGCAGCCAGCGCGTGCGCGCGGAGCTGACGGGCAAGCTCGGACGCGAGCCGAGCGCCGCGGAGCTCGCGCCGGAGCTGGGCACCGACACGGGAGCGCTCGAGGCGCTGGATCTGCTCTCGCGCGAGGCGATCTCACTCGAGTCCTCCGTCGCGGGAACGGAGAAGCGCCTCGAGGATTTCGTGGCCGATCCGGCCTCCGCCGCGCCCGACAACGGTCTCGACGGTGAACGCATGCGCTCGGGCGTGGGCTATCTGATCGGCGCGCTCACCGCGCGCGAGCAGCTCATCCTGCGCCTGCGCTACGGCCTCGGCGGAGAGGAAGAGCACACGCTCGAGCAGATCGGGCAGTCGCTCGGACTCTCGCGCGAGCGCGTGCGCCAGCTCGAGGCGCGAGCGCTCAAGAAGCTGCGCGAGACGCTGCCGGCGCAGAATCTCTATCCGATTCTCGAGCCCTGATCGGCGCTCGCGGGTGCTTTCAGACCGGGCGTCCGGCGCAGCCGGGCGCCCGGTTCTGCGTGCCGCTGCGGCTTCTCGGGCAGCGCCCCGAGGCGCGGGACATCAGCCGCCGCGCAGCGCCAGCCAGAGCAGGAAGATCGCGCCCGCCGCCCACGTGTAGTAGGCGAAGGCGTGGAAGATCTGCCGGCGCAGCAGGCGCACGAACAGCCAGATCGCCGCGACGCCTGACACCAGCGCCACGACGGCGCCGACG
>JAOUNA010000238.1 GCA_029881215.1 Myxococcales bacterium
CCTTCGAAGTTCCTGCCGACGACCCCACCTTCCTCGACAATCTAGTCGGGCCACGCTACATCGCGCCCGTGTCGTAATCTTTCTCGATGGGATCCGCCGTTTGCTCGCAAGCCACCAATCGCAATAGAAAAGAAATCTGCTCATGCATCGAACTGTTGCCATCGCGCTCCCTATTCTCATGCTCTCAGCTCCAGCTCTTGCGCAAGCCGCGAAACAAGTCGAGGTCATCAACCTTCCCATTGTCCAGGAGGTCACCGGATCTGCCTCGGTCGCGAATGAACCCCTTGCGGTGCAGTCAGGCGTGGCCTTCGTGTGGCAATTGGTCGAACGATTCTGGCGTCTATGCTGGAGCGGCACTACTTCCAGGCGGACAGACTTTTCAGGCGTCATGCAGCAATCCTCTTCCGATTGCCTGCTGCGCGCGAGTTCCGTAGCCAGACTTCGACCGAGACGTAGCAGCGAGGTGCGACGAAGCAGCCAGTTCGTCTAGTGTCATGGCCATATCGCACACTGACGCTCACATCCGCATTCGCCCGAGGAGCAGCCCAATGAAGCGTTTTCTCGCATCGATCCTGTCCCTCGCCACTTTCTCAGCCTGCGCGACGAATACGACGATCAATTCAATTCCACCTGGCGCGACTGCCTATCTGGACCAGCGGGTGCTTGGCCAGACCCCGGTCAGATTGAGCGACTCGTCTGTCTTTTGGACCAAGAGGCAACTGGTCCTCAAGAAGGAGGGGTATGAGGAAATGCGCGTTGCGTTGCGCAAGGAGGAGGTTCGCGTCGGTCCGCTGATTGGCGCCGTCTTCATACTTGTTCCGGGACTCTGGATTCTGGGATATCCGGAACAACTTACATATGAGCTTCAACCAGTTGAACCGTAGGCCTCGGCTGACGGCTGACACGCGCGTGCTCCGCGAGGAGGAGGCAGACCTCTCGTTCGCGGATTTCGCGTTCGCCGACGACCTCAAACGTCCGTATGCGGCCCCTAGAGCAAGCGGGGTCAGCGACCGCGTCGCCAACCCCGCGCAAGACCTGGTGGAGCTGGGGGGGATCGAACCCCCGACCCTCAGACTGCCAGCCTGATGCTCTCCCAGCTGAGCTACAGCCCCGAGGTTGCGCAGGCTACCGCCGGGCCGTGTCAGTGTCAAAGCAATGCCGGGGACGCATGCGGCGATCGGCTGCGCGGCCGCGGGCCCGTTGGGGGGCGTTTCGACCCCGTGGTATGCTGCGCCGGCCTGGGCCGGAGTGGCGGAATTGGCATACGCAGGGCCCTCAAAAGGCCCCGGCCGCAAGGCCTTGTGGGTTCGAGTCCCACCTCCGGTACCGGGTCCGCGCCACTCGCGGCCCGGCGTGCGCGGGACGCGCCCGGCAGCGAAGCCCGCGCTCGGCCGATCCCACGCGGTCGATCGACGCATCGAGGGGAAGGGAGAGCGGAGATGGCGAATTCATGCAGCCGCGCGTTGCTCGCGTGTGCCGCCGCGCTGTGGCTCGCGAGTGCAGCCGCCGCACAGACCCGGGAGTTCACCGGCAAGGTCGAGGAGGTCGGCGCGCGCGTGCTGGTCGTGAGCAGCCGCATGGGAGACCGTCTGCGCTTCGAGCGTGCGGAGAATGTCGAGGTGTCGGACCAGAGCGGCGGTGAGAAGCCGAGAATGACCTGGGGAGATCTGCGGGCGGGCGACTGGGTCAGCGTGCGCTGGAATCTCTCGGACACGCCGCGCCGGGCGCTGCGCGTCATCGTGCTGCCGCCGCGCAAGGAGCCGGGCGGGGCATCCTGACAGGCGCGGCGCAGCTCGCGCGGCGCGCGGTGCGTGCTGTTCGGCGCGGCCGCGCAGCCGATGGCGCGCGCGGATGCGCAGCTTGCGATCCCCGAGTCGCGTCGGATAGCGTTTTCACATGGCAAGAGCACCGCTCAGCGCGGAGCAGTTCGAGCGATATCGTCGGCATCTGACGCTTCCCGAGATCGGTCTCGAAGGTCAGCAGGCGCTGCTCCGGGCGCGGGTGCTGCTGATCGGCGCGGGGGGCCTGGGTTGCCCGCTCGCGCAGTACCTGGCCGCCGCCGGCGTGGGCACCCTCGGTCTGGTCGATTTCGACCGGATCGATGCCTCCAATCTGCATCGCCAGGTCTTGTTCGGAACGGCAGACGTGGGGCGGCTCAAGACGCAGGTGGCTGCGGAGCGCGTCCACGCGATGAACCCCGACGTGCGCGTGCAGTGCCACGACCTGCGCCTCAGCTCCGAAAATGCGCTCGAGATCTTCGGCGACTACGACGTGATCGTGGACGGCACGGACAACTTTCCCACGCGTTACCTGAGCAACGACGCGTGCGTGCTGCTCGGCAAGCCGAACGTCCACGGGTCGATCTTCCGTTTCGACGGGCAGGCCACGGTCTTCGACGCGCGCCGCGGTCCTTGCTACCGCTGCCTCTATCCCGAGCCGCCGCCGCCGGGCTCGGTGCCGTCGTGCGCCGAAGGCGGCGTGCTCGGCGTGCTCCCCGGCATGATTGCCCTGATCCAGGCCACCGAGACCGTGAAGCTCGTGACCGGAATCGGCGAGCCCCTGATCGGGCGGCTCCTGCAGTACGACGCGCTGCGCATGGAATTCCACGAATTCCGCCTGCGGAAAGACCCGGATTGCCCCGCGTGTGGCGAGAAGCCCAGCATCACGGCGCTGATCGACTACGAGGGCTTCTGCGGCGTGCCGGCGCTCGAGACCCGCGAGAGCGCGCCGCGCGAGGTGGCGGCGGCGGAGGTGGCGTCGCGTCGCGCCGGCGGTGAGGATTTCCTGTTGCTCGACGTTCGCGAGCCCGATGAATACGCCAAGGCGTGCATCGAGGGCGCCGTGCTCGTGCCGCTCGGCACGCTGGAAGATCGCCTGGAGGAGCTCCGGGGGTGGCGGGATCGCTGCATCGTGGTTCACTGTCATCTGGGCGGTCGCAGCGCCCGCGCCGCCGAGATCCTGCGCCGCTACGGCTTCACGCGCGTCGAGAATCTGGCGGGTGGAATCGAAGCCTGGTCGTTGACGGTCGATCCGGACGTGCCGCGTTACTGAGCGCGAATTTCGGGAGGTGCGCGTGGCAAAGTCGAAGATTCCCGGCCCGCTCGAGCGGCGCCACCTGATCGAGCGGAATCTTGCGCCCGATCGCGCCCTGGCGATCGCGGAGGCCTATCTGCAGGACGGCCGCAGCGTCGAAGCCGTCGACTTCCTGGCCAAGGCCAACGCGCTGGATCGGCTCGAAGCGCTGCGCCGGGAGGCGATCGAGGCGGGAGATGTCTTCGTGTTTCGCGCGGCGGCTCAGGGAATGCAGCGTCCGCCCGATAGAGAGGAGTGGCGTTCGCTCGCGAAGGCCGCCGCGCGCCTGGGAAAGGACCGTTACGCGCTGGAAGCTACGCGACAGGCAGATCGAGGGGAGGACTGAAGATGGCCTTGCGCTGTCGAGTGTTTCGCGGACTCGTGAAGGAGGCGGAAGAGGACATCAACAAGTTCCTCATGAGCCACGAGGTTCGCGTGCTGCACATGGCACAGAGTGAGAGTGGCGATCACATCAGCGTCACGCTGATCGTGGACGAGCCCGAGTCGCTGCCCGAGATCGGACTCTGAGCGAACGCGACATCCTGATACAGAACGCGCGTTCCCACAATCTCGCGAATGCCTCGTGCAGGATTCCCCTGGCTTCGCTCACCGTGGTCACGGGAGTCTCGGGTTCGGGCAAGTCCTCGCTCGCCTTCGACACCCTCTACGCCGAGGGGCAGCGCCGCTACGTGACCTCGCTGTCGACCTACGCGCGGCAGTTCCTCGAACGCCTGCCGCGCCCCGATGTCGATTTCATCTCCAATCTCCCGCCCGCCATCGCGATCGAGCGCCGCAACCGCGTCACCAGCCCGCGGTCGACCGTGGGCACCGCGACCGAGATCCTCGACCATCTGAGGCTGCTCTTCGCCCACGCCGGCGAAGCGCGCTGTCCGGATTGCGGCGAGCGCGTCGAGCCCGGCACCGTCGAGGCCGTGGCGGACCGCATCCTGGCCCGTCACGGCGGAGGGCGCATCGCGATGGGCGCGCCCCTGCCGCCGAGGCGCGGCGAGCGGCCGACCGCGCTGCGCGAGCGGCTCCTGCGCGAGGGCTACGCGCGCCTGCTGGATGCC
>JAOUNA010000239.1 GCA_029881215.1 Myxococcales bacterium
AACCTCACCGTGCCGGGGCACCCGATGATCTTCAGCAACTGGCCCTTCGTCTCGGATCTGCGCACCGGCTCGTTCTCCGGCGGTGGCGGCGAGGAGGCGCTGCTCAACGCGGCGTCGGCGCAGATCACCAACTTCTACGATCTGCCGAGCGGCGTGGCGGCCGGCATGTCCGACTCGAAGATGCCCGACAACCAGGCCGGCTACGAGAAGGGCATCACCACCGTGCTCGCCGGCCTGGCCGGAGCCAACATGGTGTTCGAGTCCGCGGGCATGCTCGCGAGTCTGATGGCCTGCTCCTTCGAGTCGCTGGTGATCGACAACGACATGCTCGGCGCGGTGCAGCGTGCCGTGCGCGGCATCGAGGTGACCGAGGAGACGCTCTCCTACGAGGTGCTCGAGCGCGTCTGCTGCGGGGGGCCGGGCCACTTTCTCGGGGACGATCAGACGCTCTCCATCATGGAGAGCGAGTATCAGTACCCCGAGGTCGGAGACCGCTCCGCCGCGGACCAGTGGGTGGAGGACGGCGCGAGCGACATCCGCGAGCGAGCCCGGGAGAAGGCGCGCGCGATCCTGTCTTCTCACTACCCGGTGTATATCGACCCGAAGATCGACGCGGAGATCCGCGCGCGCTACCCGATCCGGCTGCCCCGCGAGGCCATGCGCCCCGAGTCCGGTCGCTGGTAGGGCCGCTCCATCGCCCGCGACGCGTCGACCGGCCCGACTCGCGCCGAGGCGAGCGCGCGGCTGCGGCGAATGGCTCGCTCGCCTAAAGGAACGTTAGACCGGGCGTTTGTTCTGGAGCGTTTCGCGCGCGGATCTTACGCGAGATAGGCTGCGCTTGATTTCGCCGCAGCCGCGCGCTCGCCACGGCGCGAGGCAGCGAGCGGGGCCGGACCGGGCCTAGCGGTCGAGCGCCCGCGGCTCCAGGAACCAGGCGAGCGGCTTCGGCTCGCGCCGGCCGTGGCCGGGTGTGCCCTCGAGCAGATCGAGCGCGCGGTCGCGCACCGCGTTGAAGATCTGCTCGGTGCGCGCCAGCACCTCGCCCTCGCTGCGGGGCCGCCCCACTTCCTTCATGAAGCGGATGCAATCCTGGCCATCCGAGTAGGCTCCGCGATTGCTGCGATGGTAGGCGCCGGTCTCACGCAGCCGGTTCTCCAGCAGGCGGAACAGCGCGGTGAAGTTCGAGAGCGCCGCGAGCACCGGCTCGCGCTGCAGCAGCTGGCGGCGCAGCGCCCGGCCATTCAGGTGCTCGTCGCACAGGTACTGGGAGATCCACAGGTTGTAGTAGCAGCCCACGTCGAGATCCCACTTGAGCTTGGTGAGCTCGTAGCTGCCGAACAGCGGGTAGTGATCGCGGTAGAGCCGCATGGCGGCCTCGAACCGGAAGCGCATGAACTGGTCGTAGCGTTCGGCGCGCGCGCGCAGCGGCTCGCCGGCGAGATCGCGCGCGATCAGGTCCGTGCTGAAATCGTTGGCCAGCGCGATGAAGTCGGCGCCGGGGCTGTAGAAGGGGTCCGGAAAGGCGGCGGCTTCGCCGACCAGTGCCCAGCGCTCGGGGCTGAAGAAGCGCTGCGTGCCGTACGCGAGGTGTCGGTAGCCCTGCGTGGCGATGGGCTTGGCGTTCTCGAGCAGGGAGCGCACGGCCTCGTGCCCGCGCAGGAAGTCGAGGAAGCCGTCGGGCGTGCGCGTGCGCGGATCGAGGTGCCGCTTCTCGCACACCACCCCGATGCTCGTCATGCCGTCTTGCAGCGGGATGAACCAGATCCAGTAGCCGCGGTACATGAAGTGCAGGGTCGAGAGGCGTCGCGGCGTGTGGCGCACGCGCGCCCGGAAGGCGTCGGGGCCGACCGCGTCGATGTCCGTCACGCCCGTGAACCAGCCCCACACCGACGCGTTGGCGAGCTGTGTTTCGGGCACGTCGAGGCCTTCGCGGCGCGCGATCAGGCGGCTGCGTCCACTGGCATCCACCAACCAGCGGCTCGCGCACTCCTGCGTGTGGCTTCCGTCCGAGACCGAGAAGCGGTGCGCAGATCCGTCGCGCGCGAGTTCGAGGTCGGTGACGCGCGCGCCCAGGTGCACGCGCACACCGTCGCGCGCGTTCATCTCGATCAGGTCGCCCTCGAGACGACTGCGGTCGATCTGGAAGGCCGGATGGAAGGGCAGCGAATCGGATCCGATCTCGCTCATCTCGGGCAGCGGCGTGTCGCGCTCGGGCGTGTCGAAGAAGAAGCGCAGCCCGTTCTTCGGCGTCTGGCGCTGGTAGAGATAGCTGCCCAGACCGAGTCGGCGCACGAAGTAGTTGCTCGCGATCTCGACCATCGACTCGCCCACGTTGTGCGCGTGCGCGTGCTTCTTGTCGAATACGGCGATGCGCGCCCGGGGCAGGCGGCGCACGAGCTGGCGCGCGAGCAGATTGCCCGCCATGCCTCCTCCGAGGATCGCGACGTCGAGCTGCGACTGGCTCATGCTCCTCCTGCGCCTCCACGCTGCGCCGGATCGCGCCAATCCTATGCCGCGGCCCGCGCCGCAGCGAGGGCCGCGGCGTGGGCGCCCGGCACGTGGCTCGCGACACGCTCGCAAGTGGCTGATCTGCATGCTGATTCCAGAACGCAGCGGCGCGCGACGGCGGCGCCCCCCGAGTCCGCCGTGTGTGCAGGCTGCGCGTCTGCCCGAATGCGCGGCGCGCGCCGCGCGCCACGGTGGCTTCACGCGCGTGTCATACTGGCACGAGGCGATGCGGCCTCGTGGGAGGGCTCGCGATGCTCCGGCGCGCGATAGCTCGATGGATCCGGCTGCGCTGGCTCGCGATCGCGCTGCTCGCGCTGCTGTGGCGGGGGCCGGTGGCGGGGGCCGAGACGGCGCTGCCCGGCGGCGACGGGCCGTTGGCCCCGGGCGCCGAGCTCGTCTGGGTGCTGGCGCCGCAGACGCCACCGCTCGACCGCGTGCACCGAGCCGAAGATCTCGCGCGCTCGCTGCCGGCGCTCGAGATCCACGCGCCCTTCGTCACGGATCCGAACGTCTACATCCGCGGCATCGGGCAGCAGCACTTCTACGACAACTTCACGGCGCCGGTGGCGATCTACCAGGACGGGGTCTACGCGAACAGCTCGGCGGGCCAGCTGCTCGAGAGCTTCGATCTCTCCAGCGCGACGCTGCGCAAGGGCGCGCAGGGCAGCCTCTACGCGCGCAACGCCACCGCGGGGGCGTTGCTGCTCGACTCGAACAAGCCGGACGGAAACCGCTCGTTTGCGACGAGCGTGGGCTACGGCAACTACGACCAGGTCGAGGTGGACGGGGCGCTCGGCGTTCCGATCGCCGGCGACGTGCTCTCGGCGCGCGTGGCGGGCGCGGCCCACTTCCGCGACGGCATCACGCGCAACGGCTGCCGCGGGGCGAGCCAGGACCCGACCGCTGGGACCGATGTCTTTTGCGACTACCTGAACCGATTCTGGGTGGGGTCGAATCCCAATCCAAATCTCTTCCCGCTGGCGGTGATGGGCGACTTCGACGGCTTGCAGCGCTACACCAACGACGTGCACGACTGGGCGGGGCGCGGCCTGCTGCGCTTCCAGCCGAGTGCCGCGCAGGACTGGCTCCTGAAGGTGCACGGCGCGCGCAACCGCAGCGACGCGCGCCACCTGCAGATGCGCGGCGCCCAGAGAAACGTCGTTGCCAACCGGCCGATCTCCCAGCTCTACAACAACGGACAGATGGAAAACGGCTTCTCCGAGGACAAGTCGCCCTACTACGACCTCGATCCCCTCGTCGGCTGGTACGAGCAGGACGGCGAGGACCGCCTCGATCGCCTGGGCGCGAGCCTGCGCGGCGAGATCGACCTCGGCGTCGCGCGCCTGGTCTCGACGAGCGCCTACTGGCGGCGCGCGCACCGGGTGGAGGACGAGCGCGACGCCAGTCCGGCGGCGGCCCTCGCCACGGATTGGTCGGACGAGACCTGGCAGGCGAGCCAGGAGCTCGCGCTCGAGGGCGAGGGAGCGGGCGCTGCCTGGCGCACGGGCGCCGAGCTGCTCTACGAGGAAGGCACCGCGCAGAACCTCTTCAAGGGCTCGAATCTCAGCTACATCGCCCAGTCCACCGACCAGTCGCTGCTCTCGTTCGCGCCCTACAGCCACGCGCTCT
>JAOUNA010000240.1 GCA_029881215.1 Myxococcales bacterium
CAAGCTGCGCTACCGCGAGGGGAACGCGCGGCGCGCGCGCGTGCGGAACCTGATCCCGCCGCTCCACTTCAGCGAGGAGACGGCCGACGTCCCCGCGGAGTTCATACGCCAGGTCGGAGACGCGCTCGACAATCTCCGCCACAAACAGAACGTCACGGTGAAGTTCATCGGGTTCACGGACGACGCGCCGCTCGCGGGCCGGGAGGAGCGCATCTACGGCACGCACCTCGCGTTGTCGAAGGCGCGCGCGCGCCGGGCGGCCCTGGCGATCCAGGACGCGCTCCACCTGCCGAACGCCGCAGTCGAGAGCGACGGCCGCGGGGCGGCGCGGCCCATCGCGTCCAACGAGACGGACCGCGGCCGCGCCCTCAACCGCCGCGTCGAGGTGGAGTTCTGGCACGACGATCCTCTCCAGGAGCTCCCCGACGAGCCGCAGCCCTGTCCCGACGCGGCCGACGCCGAGTTCGTGACGAAGGTCTACGACCCACCGTGGGGGCATATCGCGCCGCTGCCCGTGGCAGACGGTGAGATTCGCATTCCCGACGGCTACGCGGACGAGCTGCGGCGCGCCATGGCGGACATTGCCCACGAGACCCGCGTGCGGCTGCGCTTCGTCGGCTATACGCGCAACGAGCGCCTCGACCGGCGCACGGCCCTCGTGTACGGCGACGACATCGGGCTCTCCGCCGCCCGCGCGCGCCGGGCCATGCAGCAGGTCCAGAGCGCGCTCGATCTCTCGGACGAGCAGGCCGAGCACGAGGGGCGCGGCTACGTCCATGCCAACGACGTGGTGAACGGAGGCTTCCTCCAGGGCGAGTCCGATCACGTGGTCGTCCAGGTGGTCTACGACGAGCTCGCGCTGCTCGACGACTACGAGGGCGTCGAGGTCACACCGATCACCCGCGAGATCGAGCCGAAGGATCCCCTCGCGCTCAACCTGATGCGCATCACCGTCGACGGCGAGCCGATCGACGACCCGGGCCGGAGCCTGGCGGACATCCAGCGCTGCACGGACGTGGCCCTGGAGCGCGCCGACATCCACTTCCGCTTCGACAATCTCGCGTCGGCGCCGCGGCTCAGCGTGACCTCGGAGCCGACCTCGGTGCCCGTCGCGCCGTCCTCGAATGCGGACGCGGGGGCGTCCATCCTACGCTTCCGCATGTACACCAACTACGCGCACTTCATCGAGCGATCCGAAGTGCGCATCTTCGACAGGGACCAGTCCCTCCAGTCGGAGCCCCTGGCCGTCGCCGCGGTGGATCGCGCAGGCTTCGCCCAGTGGCGACCCGATCCGGCATCCTTCGCGGCTCCGGTGCGCGAGCTGAAGTACGTGCTGCGGGCATACGGTGCCGAGGGCCGCTTCGACGAGACGGCGCCCCAGGTGCTCTGGCTGTTCTACGGAAGCCCGGCCGAAGGCGGTGCCGCACCGGGCGCCGGCACCGGCGCGGGCGCTCCGGAAGCGCTCGACCCGGCCGGCCAGAACCCGCTGCTCGCCGGATACGGCGAGAGCGGCCCCGTGTCCCGGAACATCCCGCTGCACAACGTCGGCACCGTCACGACCCACGGCAGCGACGTTCCGCCCGGGCACACGGTGTGGGTGGCCGGGTCTCCGGTGCCCGTGGATGCCGAGGGAAACTTCGTCGCCGAGACCGTCCTGCCGGCGGGCATGCACACGGTGGAGGTGGCCGTGCTCGACGAGGCGGGCAACGGGGAGCTCTTCCTGCGCGACCTCGAGTTCAGGGAGAACGACTGGTTCTACGTGGGCATCGCCGATCTCACCGTGTCGGGGAGCAAGACCCGCGGCCCCGCCGACCTGCTCGAAGGCGAGAACGCGCCCTTCGATCGCGACTCCCCCGTGGACGGGCGCCTCGCCTTCTACCTGAACGGCAAGTTCGGTGAGGATTGGAAGCTGACCGCCAGCGCCGACACCCGCGAGGAGCCGGTGGAGGACCTGTTCAGCAACTTCCTGGACAAGTCCCCCGACGCGCTGCTGCGGCGCATCGATCCCGACTACACCACTCCGACCTTCGGAGACGACAGCAGCGTCGAGGAGACGGCACCCACCCTGGGCAAGTTCTACCTCAAGCTGAGCAAGGACGAGAGCCACGCGCTCTGGGGGAACTTCAAGGTCGGCTACCTGGACAACGAGCTGGCCCAGGTCGACCGGGGGCTCTACGGCGCCAACCTCCACTACCAGACCCTCGGGACCACCCGCTTCGGCGAGCAGCGCCTGCTGCTCGACGGCTTCGCCGCCGATCCGGGCACCGTGCCCAGCCGGGAGGAGTTCCGCGGCACGGGCGGATCGCTCTACTTCCTGCGCCGTCAGGACCTGCTGATCGGCTCCGAGCGCGTTCGCATCGAGGTGCGGGACAAGGACTCGGGGCTCGTGACGGGCGTGGTCCACCTCCGCTACGGGCTCGACTACGACATCGACTACTTCCAGGGCCGGATCGTCCTCTCCGAGCCGCTGTCGTCCACCGTCGACGACGCCCTGCTGGTCCGCACTGGAGGACTCAGCGGCAACGAGGCCTGGCTGCTGGTGCAGTACGAATTCACCCCCGGCCTCGACGAGATCGACACGCTGGCGAGCGGAGGCAATGGCCAGCTCTGGCTCAACGACTTCGTCAAGGTGGGCGTGACCGCCAATCGAAACGAGGAGGAGAACGTCGACAGCAACCTGTACGCCGCGGACCTCACCCTGCGGGCGACCACACGGTCCTGGCTCAAGGTCCAGGCCGGAAGGAGCGAGGGGCTGGTCTCCACGTCGTTGCGTTCCGACGACGGCGGTTTCAACTTCGGCGGCACGGGGAACCTCGGCATCGAAGAATCCGACGATGCCTACGCCTACCGAGTGGATCTCAGCATCGGGTTCGCGGATCTCCTCGACGGTGCCGACGGACGGCTGAGCGCCTACGCCCAGAGGCTCGAGCAAGGGTACAGCGCGCCCGGCCAGACCGCGCTGACCGACACGGACCACCTCGGCGGCACCCTCGAGCTTCCGTTGACCCGTTGGCTGCGCGTCGGAGCCAAGGCCGATTGGCTGATCCAGGACGCGGGCCTCGAGACCCAGACCCAGGAGGTGGACGTCGCATACCAGTTCATCGATCGCTGGAGTCTGAGCGCCGGCGTCCGCAACGATCTCCGTCGAGACGATTCCCCGCTCGTGCCACAGACCCAGAAGGAAGGCCAGCGCACCGACGCTGTGCTGCAGCTGGGCTACGACTCGAAGGACCGTTGGCGCGCCTACGCGTTCGGCCAGGCCACGCTGAGATCCACCGAGGAGCGGGAGGACAACAACCGGGTGGGCGTGGGGGGCGCCTTCCGCATCAGCGATTGGCTCCGTCTCGACGGAGAAGTTTCCGACGGAGACCTCGGCCTGGCGGCGAAGGTGGGCACGAGCTACCAGCAGTCCGAGCGCACCAACCTGTACCTCACCTACGCCCTGGAGAACGAGCGCGCGCTGAACGGCGTGCACGCGCGCATGGGCAACCTGGTCGCCGGTGCGAGGACGCGCCTGTCGGACAGCGGAAGCGTCTTCGTCGAGAACCGCTACCAGCACGCATCCGCGACCGGCCTGACCCGTGCGGTGGGGGTGGATCTCGCGCCCACCGATCGACTGAGCCTCGGGGCGAATTGGGAGAGCGGCGAGCTGACAAACCGTCTCACCTACGCCGAGACGCAGCGCCAGGCCGGCGGCGCCCGCATCGGCTACCGGTTCGACAAGGTCCTGTTCTCGAGCGGCGTCGAGTACCGCTTCGACGAGACCGAGCAGCCCGACGGCACGTGGACGGACCGGAGGACCTGGCTGTTCCGGAACAACCTGAAGGTGCAGCTCACGCCGGATTGGCGGCTGCTGGGGAAGTTCAACCACGCCATCAGCGACAGCTCCCTCGGCGCGTTCTTCGACGGGGGCTACACGGAGGGCGTGCTCGGCTACGCGTACCGGCCGGTGGACCACGACCGGCTCAACGTGCTGGCCAAGTACACGTACTTCTACAACGTGCCGACCACGGACCAGCTCTCGGTGCTGGGAACCCCGGCCCAGTTCATCCAGAAGAGCCATATCGCGTCGGTGGACGTCACCTACGACGTGCTCGCCAACG
>JAOUNA010000241.1 GCA_029881215.1 Myxococcales bacterium
CGGCTGCTCTTGGCCCACGGCAGCTCCACCATCCAATCCAGATAGGTGCGCACCACATGCGCCTCGGGTCCGTCGGGATGCATGCGCTCCAGGCGGCGCACCTGCTTGAGCGCTTCGGCCATGGCCTCTTCGGACAGGCCGGCCTCCTCAGCCTTGAGGCGATACTCGTCGGCCTCCTCGCTGCGACCGTCCGTCTCTCCGAGCTCCGCCTGGATCGCGCGCAGCTGCTCGCGCAGGAAGTGCTCGCGCTGGTTGCGCGACATCTCGTCCTGAGCCTGCGACTGGATCTCGGCCTGCACGGTGGTGACGTCGAGCTCGCGCCGCAGGAAGGAGTCCACCTTGCGCAAGCGCGCGAGCGGATCCTCGATCTCGAGCACCTCCTGCGCTTCGGCGAGGCGCAGCGGCAGATTCGATGCGACCAGATCCGCCACCTGTCCCGGATCGCTCACGTTGGCGGTCACCGAGATCACCTCGGGCGGCAGGTTCTTGAGCGGCAGCAGCTCCTCGACGCGGGAACGCACGGTGCGCACGAGTGCCTCGGCCTCCACGCTCCATTCGGCCGCGGTCTCCTGACGCATCGCCGCGACGCGCACCCACAGGGCGCGCTCCTGCTCGACGAAGGCGTCGATGCGGGCCCGCGAGAGCCCCTGCACCAGGGCCTTCACGCGGCCGTCGCCCATGCGGATCACGCGCATCACCATCACCACGGTGCCGACGCGATAGAGATCGTCGGGCTCGGGCGCGTCGATCTCCGGGTCGCGCTGCGCCGCGAGGCACAACAGGCGATCCCCGGAGAGGGCATCCTCGAGCGCGGCGATGGAGCGCTCGCGCGCAACGAACAGAGGAAGAACCATGTAGGGGAAGACCACCATCTCCCGCATGGGGAGTACCGGCAACTCTTCCGGCAACTTGAAATTCGAAGCGGCGGCGACCATGTCCGCATCTTCGACGTCGCGAACAGCCGACTTGAGCAAGCGCTGCGCGACGGGTGCACCGAACGCGCAGTCGATGCGCGGCGGCGCTCCGGCGATTGCGTTCAGTCGTCGTACTGAACGACGCGACCCCGTTGCACTCCGAGCAGGTACGGCCGCTTGTGCGCGTTGCCGTCGGAGCCCATGCTGATCACGCCGGAGACACCCGGATATCCCTGGATCGCGAGCACGCCCTTGCGCACGCTCTCCCGGCGCTGGCGGCCGCGCGCCATTTGAGAGAGGACGAGGTTCGCCGCGTCGTAGGCCTGCGCCGCGAAGACACCCGGGCGGCGCCCGAAGGTCTCCTCGTAGCGCACCGTGAACTGGTGCACGTAGGGCACGGGGCTGTCGGGATAGAAGTGCGCCGTGAAGAGCGCGCCGGCCACCTGATCGCGCCCGAGCCGCACCAGGTCTTCGTCGTACCAGCCGTCGGGGCCGAGCAGCTGCGTGCCGACGACCTCGTGGAACGCGAGCTGCGCGGCGATGAGCACGACGTTCTCGTGACTGTCCGGGATGAACAGGGCGTCGAAGTCGACGATGGGAGGCAGCGGATCGCCGGCCTCGGTCTCGAGCTCGGAGGCGCGCTGGCGCAGCTCGAAGCTCTCTTCCGCGGACACGCGGCGGGCGCGGCGCAGCATCTCCTCGCGTTCGGCGAGGAGCTTGTTCTCCTCCCCCGTGAGCAGCGCGTATCCGACCAGGCGGCGAATCGGCTCGGCAAAATCGGTTGCCTGCGGATCGTAGGCAGCGATGCCGACCAGCTGGCCTCCCCGCTCTTCGACCGCATCCCAGAACAGGCTGCGCAGCCCGCGCCCGTACGCGTCGTTGCGATACAGGACCGCGAAGCGCTCGGCCCCGAGCGCGCGCGCCCGATCGACGAGGAGCTCCACATCCTCGCTCGGCCGCGTCTGCAGGCGGAAGACGTGCGGTCGATCGGCGGCGATGGCTTCGCGCGCCGCCAGCGCCAGCAGCGGCACGCCCTCCCGCTCCGCGACGGCTGCAGCCGCCTCGCATTCCGACGAGAGCAACGGGCCGACGATGGCCGAGATCAGCGCGTCCTGGGCGAGCTCCTGCACCGCGGCCGCCGCGCGCTGGGGGTCGCCGCCGGAATCGCGGATCATCACGCGCACGTTCGAAGCGCCGCCGTCGAGCGGACCGAACGTTCGCGCCGCGAGCAACACGCCCTGGAGACTCTCCTCACCGAAACGCGCGAAGGGTCCGGTCAAGGGGAGCACGACGCCGATGCTGCCGGAAGCGGTCGTCGTATCCGGCATGCCGGCGCGCATCGCTTCCGCGAAGGTCGGCAGCCGGGCGATTTGCGTGGGCCCCTCCTGGCGCAGGCGCAGGCGCTCGGAAGCCGCCGCGAATCTCGGCGCGTAGCGCGCCGGCAGCGAGAGCTCTTGCGCGCGCGCCAGCGCCGCGCGCGCCGCCTCGAGCTCTCCGGCCTCCAGCGCGAGCTCGGCGCTCGCCAGCTGCACCCGGGCCGCCGGCGGGCGCTCCCCGAGCTGGCGCGCCGCGCGCTCCAGACTCGCGGCGTCGAGCCCCGTGACGACGGCATCGATCTCCACGTCGATCGCGTCGCGCGCCTTCTCGTCGCCGGTCTCCGCCCGCAGCAACGCCAGCCAGCGCAGTCGCGCCACCGGATCCGGCGCGACCTCGGCGAGCACGCGATAGGCGTCGCGCAGCTCGGCGCCCTCGAGGCGACTCGAACGCACGCGCCCGAGGATCGATCGCGCTCCGGCAGCGTCGCCTCGCGCGTGTCGGATCTGGGCGATGCGCACCCGTGCGGCATCGGCCCGATCGCTGCCCGGGTACCCGTCCGCGACGCGCTGGAAATGCCGGAGCGCGGTCTCCTCATCGCCTTCGCGGCGCGCGACCTCGCCGAGCGCGAACTCGGCGTCGTCGACGAGCGGTCCGCTCGGCCAGTTCGCGATCAGCGCTTCCAGCGCCTGCCGCGCCGCCGCGGGGTCGGTGTCGATCTGCGCCAGCGCGGCATCGTAGGCGCGCTGCTCCTCCTCGCTCGCGGTGCGCGTGAGGAGCGATGCACACCCGGAGAGAAGCGCCCAGACCAACACCAACGTCAGAGCAGCCCGGAGACTCGCAGTGCAGCGACGTGCGCGCATCAATCGAAGAGGTCCCGAAGCTTGTCGAGGAAGCCCTTGTTCGCGGGCGATACCGCGCTGTCGGTCTTTTCGGCGAAGCGCTCCAGCAGCTCGCGCTGTTCTCCGGTGAGCTTGGCGGGCGTCTCCACGAAGACGTGCAGCAGCTGGTCGCCGCGCGCCGCCGAGCGCAGCGTGGGGAGTCCCTTGCCCCGCAGCCGCAGCACCTTGCCGGTTTGGGTGCCTTCGGGAATCGTGATCTTCACCTTGCCCTCGAGCGTCGGCACCTCGATCTCCGCACCGAGCGCCGCCTGCACCATCGTCACCGGCACCTGGCAGTGGATCTCAGAACCCCGGCGTTCGAAGAATTCGTGGGGCTTGATGGAGATCACGACGTAGAGATCGCCGGCGCTTCCCCCGGCGATGCCGGCTTCCCCTTCTCCCGCGAGGCGCAGCCGGGTGCCGTCGTCGGCGCCGGCAGGGATGCGGATGTTGATGGTCTGCTGGCCCTCGACGCGACCCTGCCCCCGGCAATCCGCACAGCGATCGCGCACCGTTTCGCCCGCGCCGGCGCACGCATCACAGGGACGGCTCACCCGGAAGAAGCCCTGTTGGAGAACCACCTGCCCGACGCCGCGGCAGGTGCCGCAGGTCTCGGGCGAGGTGCCGGGCCGAGCGCCCGAGCCATCACAGGTCTTGCAGACCCGCATCTTGGGGATCTTGATCTTCGACTCGAAACCCTCGAGCACGTCCGCCAGACCGATCTCGAGGTTGTAGCGGAGATCGGCGCCGCGCTGACCGCGGCTGCGGCGACGTCCACCCGCCCGGTGCGCGCCGCCGAAGAGATCGCCGAAGAGATCGTCGAAGAGATCCGTGAAGCCGCCCAGATCCCCGAAATCCTGGAAGCCGCCGGGGGCTCCGCCCCCCACGCCGGCGTGTCCAAAGCGGTCGTAGGCGCGGCGTTTCTCCGTATCCGAGAGAATCGCGTAGGCTTCGGAGGCATCCTTGAAGCGCTCCTCGGCCGCA
>JAOUNA010000242.1 GCA_029881215.1 Myxococcales bacterium
GTACTCATCGCGCGTTCGCACGTCGAGAATCGTCGGCGCAGATCCCGCTTCGATGCGTTCTGCGAGCTCCGCGGGGCGGATCGATCCGGTTCGGGCCGCGCTGCATCCGCCCGTGCCCAACGCAGCCGCGAGTGCCAGGCCGCTCACGGCCACGGCGACCCCGGTGATCCGGCGCATCGCCTCTACTCCAAGGACGCGGCTCGTCATGCGGCGTGCGCCCCCCGCGACGAGCGGCGTCGCCTACTCGGTGCTCGAGAACGGCGTGATCGCCACCGGGAGGTTCGCAATCTCCAGCGGCTCGACGGCGATCGCGGCCCTGATCGTCGCGCTGCGCACGTGCGCGTACAGCTCCGGGTACTTGATCAGGATCTGTGTCTCGTCGAGATCGCCGTCCAGGAGCGAGCCGTCGTTTGTCTTCACGGCGTAGCGCAGGCCGTCTGCGGTGGCGTACACCGCAACGACCTTCCCGTCGCCCGCGAAGGGCGGGTTCTTCTCGGCCACGCCCGATGAGGCGGCGGACAGCCAGAGGCACGCGAGGGGAACCAAGAGGAGCGAACGCGGACGCATGAGGGAATCTCCCGGAGAGAGGTCGGCACGAGCCGCCCGTCAGTGGATTGTTGTCGGGTTCCGTCTGGGTTGCGGCTCGATTGCGGCGGATCCCGCAGAGCGGGCGGCGCCGGGTAGCCGAACGCACAGGAGTTGTTGAGGAAAGGAGGACTGCTCTTCGTAGCCGTGGGAAGGTTGCGCGCAGTCTTTAGCACAATCCAGCTCCAGCACAAGACGCGCTTCGCGCCGGGCGCAGCGTCGGGCGGGCCGTCCGATCGGGAGACGTTGAGCCGCCCCGCAAAACACCATTTTGCCACAGCTCGCTGACCGCCCGCGCCCGAGGGCTCAGCTCAGATTTGCTCCTTTTTACCGCCCGTGCGCCGCACCCGCGGCCCCGGATTCGGGTGCCCAGCGCATCGCGATGCGCTGGGCGGGGTCGAGCCCCTCCTGCGCTTCTCCGGCCAGGCGCGCGCGCAGCGCCGGCGTGATCTGCTCCGATGCGAGTTCCTCGAAGCCGAGACGCCGGTAGAAGGGGCCGTTCCAGGGCAGATGCCGGAACGTGGTCAGGGTCAGCGCCGCGAGGCCGCGCTGCGCGACCCAGGCCATCACCGTGCGCACCAGGGCCGTTCCCACGCCGCGCCGACCGTGCGCGGGAAGCACGTCCATCTCGGCGAGATGGGCGCCCCCGCTCGCGAGCTCGACGAGCGCGAAGCCCACGGGCTCTCCCGATGCGTCCAGGGCAACCCAGAGCCGTCCCTCCCGGGCCGCCGTCTCGAACACGCACGCCGGTGTCTCTTCTGTGCGGTGCGCGGGTGGCAGATCCGCTTCGGGAAAGAGCGCCGCCGCGGCGATCTCGATGCGGGGCAGCTTCGCGACCTGCGCAATCTCCGCGAGCCGGATCGTGTACGGGAGCTCCGCGCTGCGCATCGCATCGTACAGGATGACGCGCGCTGCGCTGCGCCGCGAGGCCCCGCGCCGCCGTTTCGGTGTCGGAATCTCCAGCTTGTGACGTCGGCGGCGCGAGGTGTAGGATGGTGCGTACATCGAAAGGAGGTCGGAAGATGGATCGCGCCGACCGCTACGCGGCGTATGCCGCGGCATTCGAGGATGCCTACGCAAGTGATGACTGGTCCCGCATCGCGCCGTACTTCACCGAGAGTGCGACCTACCGCTCCTATTACGGGGCGAATCTCGAGGTGACCGGCCGCGATGCCGTGCTGCGCCAGCTGCGTTCGGATGCCCAGGCCTTCGACCGCAAGTTCGACGGGCGGAAGCTCGAATTCACCGAGGGGCCGCGCGACGACGGTGAGCGGATCTTCGCGCGCTGGAAGATGGTCTACTCCAAGGCCGGAGCGCCGGATCTCGTGCTCTGCGGCATCGAGAGGGCCACCTTCGAGGGCGAGCAGATCGCGCTGCTGGAAGACGAATACGAGCCGGAGACCTTCGGGGAGTTCGGCGCCTGGCTGGGCAAGTACGGCGGATTCCTGCACGAAGATTGAGAGGTCCGCGCAGTCCGCTTCCGGCTGCGCCGATCGCGCGTCACGCTCCACGCCGCGCCCCGCTGCGGGAGCGCTCAGGGCTGCTTGCGGAGTGTGTCGCGCACGTAGGGATAGAGCGTGTTCGCGGCGATGCGGTGGCCGCGCTCGTTGGGATGCTGATCGTTGGCGGCCACCCACAGCGCGCGGGCATCCTGCCCGCGGAAACCGTCGAGCAGCGAGATCGCCGGAATGCCCGCCTCGCGCGCAACGCGCAGGATCTCGTCTTCGACCGCTTGGAACGGGTAGTCGTCGAGATCGAGGAGCATGGGGAACACGACCAGGTGCAGCTCGCTGCCGCTCCGCTGGACCCGCTCGGCGAGGGCGCGCAGCGCGGCGCTCTGCGTCGTCCACGTCGCGCGCTCTGCTTCCGATCCCAGATAGGCGCGCACCACCTGCCCCCGGAATTCCTCCGCGAAGTCGCTGCGGATCCGCCAGCCGTAGAAGAGCTTCGCCAGGTACGACCAGCCCTGGCCGAATCGCTCCGCGTAACGCGCCTTGATCGCGCGAATCGTCTGCACGTGGCAGCGCAGCGACGTGCAGAGATCGGTTCCGTCTCGAAGGAAGAAGACGGCGAGCACCAGGTCGGCGCGGTAGCTGGGTCGCAGCTTGCGGAAGTCGCGCAGCCATCCCGCGGGACGCGACCCCGAGACCCCCGCGTTGTAGACGTGGTAGCGCTCGCCGCTGCCCGCCTCCCGGTTGAGCCGCGCTTCGATCAGGTCGGTGAAGCGATCCTCGCCGCGCCGCACGCCATCTCCGAAGGTGAAGGAGTCACCGAGGACGAGGATCCGCCGCACGCCCGGATCGGTGCCGTCGGGGCCGGGCGGCAGCTCGCGAAAGCCGAGGGCGTTGAGGGGAGGGGTGAAGAGGGCCGTCTCCGCGAAGGGAACGAAGCGCTCGTCCTCGATCGCGAGCGGCGGTGTGTAGAGCTGGCGCGCCAGCAGCTCCGCGGCGCCGAGCGAGGCGCCGAGCGACAGCAACAGGAGACAAGCATTCGCCGTTCGGGACTGCATGGCTTCTTCGCGTCGTTGCCCCGGCTGGATGCCGGCGTCGGGGGCGGGCGGTCGTCTTCAGCTGCGCTTCGTGCCCTTGCGCTTGGAGCGGGTCGGCGGCGCCTTGGCCGTGAAGCGGCGCTGCTCGACGAGCTCGAGCAGGTCGAAGGTGCTCAGCACGCCGACGACCTTCTTCTCGTGAGTCACCACCACGCGGTGGATGTTGTGGTTGCGCATGATGCGCGCCGCGGTGCTGACGTCGTCGTACTCCGGCACCGTGTAGACGTTCTTCGTCATGACCTTGCTGACCGGCGAGTTGTCGTTCAGTCCCGGGACCAGATCCGTCGTCGAGATGATGCCGACGGGCTGTCCCTCGCTGTCCACCACTGGGAGCGCGCCGATCTTGTTGCGCTCCATGATCTTCCGCACGTGCTCGATGCTCCGGTGCGGCTCCGTCGTCACCACGGATGCGGTCATGAGATCGTGGACCTTGACGTTCATCGCTTCTCCAGCGCCGTCCGGCCTTCGTTGGCATCAGCGGGGCTCGCGCTCCGGCGCGCGAGCCGGGTCCAGCGTTCCCACGACGCGCACAGGCTATCACAGGGCGGCCGCGGGGCTGCGCGTCAGCGTCCGCCGGCGCGGGGGCGCTCCGCCTGCGTCGCGCGGCCGGCGCCGCCGAGCAGGTGCGCGATGGTGCGCTGCCGAAAATCGAAGATCCGATCCAGCTGTCTGCGCACGAGGGGATGGGCGCATGCGCCGATCCATCCGAAAGGCAGGCCGTATTCGACGCAATCCCGGATCCGGGTTCCGGTCGCGCGTTCCTCGAACTCGTGAAGGTGCACCCAGCGCCGGTACGGGCCGCGCACCTGCTCGTCGGCGAAGGCACACGGGGGATCCCAGCGTGAGATGCGGGTTTCCCAGTCGAAGGGAATCCCGTAGAGGACCAGGCGATAGTGGATGTGCGCG
>JAOUNA010000243.1 GCA_029881215.1 Myxococcales bacterium
GACGCCCGGCCTGGTGGGAGATCCCGAGGGCATCGAGGCGTGCGCCGAGCTCTCCCTGGCGGCGCTGGCGCCGGGCGCTTGCGTGGGCCTGGCGGTGTTCGATGCCTCCACCGGCGAGCTGCGCGCCACGCAGGCGGCGGCCGATGCGGAGGGCGCGGCGCTCCCGCTCGAGCTTCTCCAGGAGCTGCGGCGCATCGCGCCGCGCGAGATCGTCGTTCCGGAGGCGGCGCCGACGCTCGCTGCGGCGCTGCAGCGAGCACTGCCGGGGGTGGCCCTCACGCGGCTCGAGCCGGCGAGCATCGGCACGGGGCGCCTCGCCGCGCTGCCGGAGGGCCTGTCGCGCGAAGCCAGTGATCCGACTTCCGTGGCTGCCATCACGCTGCTCGCATACGTCGCGCGCAATCAGCCCGCGGCGCTCGCGCACACGTCGCGGCTGCGCCGCTACGCGCTCACCGATGCCATGATCCTCGACGACCAGACGCGCTCGCATCTCGAGCTCTTCCGCAACAGCGAGGACGGCACGCGCGCGCGCACCCTGCTGGAACGTCTGGACGTGACCGCCACGCCACTCGGAGCGCGGCGCCTGGCCCGCTGGATTGCGTATCCGCTCGTCGATCCCGAGAGGATTCGAGACCGCCAGGATGCGGTGGCGTATTTCGCCGACCGCGACCGGCCGCGCGCGCGGCTGCGCGAGGCGCTGCGGCCCGTGCGGGATCTGGAGCGCCTGCTCGCGAAGACGGCGCGCCAGACGGCGACGCCGCGCGATCTGGTTGCGCTGCGCGCGTCTCTCGAGTCCCTTCCGGAAGTCGCTCGTTCCCTCGATCTCACAGAGAACGATTGGCTCCGATCGCCGGGCGATCGGCCGGCCGCTCTGCGCGTTCCGGGCGCGTTGCCCGAGGCGACGGGCCTGCTGCGCGATGCGCTGGTCGACGAACCTGCTGCGCTCGCGCGCGGCTCGCGCGGTGCCAACGAGACGGGGTACGTCCGCAGCGGTTTTCATGCGGAGCTGGACGGATTGCGGGAGGGTGTGCACAAGGGACGCGAGTGGATCGTGGGCCTGGAAGCGCAGGAGCGCGCGCGCACCGGAATCTCCAACCTGAAGATTCGTTTTCACCCCGTGCACGGTTATTCCATCGAGGTGAGCAAGGCGCAGCTGGCGCGCGTACCGGATGACTACGAGCGCAAGCAGACTCTGGCGAACGCCGAGCGCTTCACGACATCGGGGTTGCGCGACGTGGAGCAAAGAGTGCTCGGTGGCACGGAACAGGCCGCCGCGCTCGAGCGGGAGATCTTCGAAAAGGTCCGACAGTCGATCCTCGAGCACGCCCCCGCGATCGGCGCGGCCGCGGAGGCCGTCGCCGACCTCGATGCCTTCGCGTCCCTGGCGGAGGTCGCGCGACGGGATGGGTGGTTGCGGCCGTCGGTGGATGCGAGCGACTCTCTCGAGATCCGGGCGGGTCGACATCCGGTCGTGGAGCCGCTCCTCGTGGCGCGCGGCGCCGAGGAATTCGTACCCAACGACACGGATCTCGATCCGGACACACGCCAAATCCTCGTTCTCACCGGCCCGAACATGTCCGGCAAGAGCACCTACCTGCGCCAGGTCGCACTCATCGTGCTGCTGGCGCAGATGGGGAGCTTCGTGCCGGCCGAGAGCGCCCGCGTCGGCGTGGTCGACCGCGTCTTCACGCGGGTGGGGGCGAGCGATCGCCTGGCGCGGGGAGAATCGACCTTCATGGTCGAGATGCGGGAGACCGCGGAGATTCTCGCGCAAGCGTCGCGGCGCAGCCTGATCATCCTCGACGAGATCGGGCGCGGGACCAGCACCTTCGACGGCTTGTCGATCGCGTGGGCGGTCGCAGAGTATCTCCACGACACGCCCGGGCTGGGCGCGCGCACGCTCTTCGCCACGCACTACCACGAGCTCACCGATCTCGCGCGCACCAAGAGCCGCGTCGCGAACGCGCACTTCGAAGCGCGCGAGTGGGGAGAGGAGGTGCTGTTCCTGCGCCGCCTGGCGCCGGGAGGGGCCAGCCGTTCGTATGGGATCCAGGTTGCGCGCCTGGCGGGTCTGCCGGAAGCGGTCATCGACCGGGCGCGGGAGATCCTGCGAAACCTCGAAGGCGGCGAGCTCGACGAGCGGGGCCGCCCGCGACTGGCGAGTCACGAAGGCGGGGATCCGGGATCGGGCATCGAGCCGGGTGCGCAGCAGAGCGACCAGCTCGCTCTGTTCTCCGGCGCGTCGCGTTCGCGCGGCGAGCGAGAGGCGCTCGATGCACTGCGGACGATCGATCCGGAGCGCACCACGCCGCTGGAGGCCCTGCAGCTCGTGGCGCGGCTCCGCGCGCTCGTTCGCGAGGAGGAGGACTCGTGATCGGGCGCGCGCGACTCCTGACCCTGCTCGGGCTCGGCCTCGCGCTGCTGGGAGTCGATCGACCCCAGGGACTCGGCGACGTGACCGACGTGCGACACTGGTCGTATCCGGACTACACGCGCGTGGTGATCGAGCTCAACCAACCCGTGACGCTGAAGACCGATGTGAGGCAACTCCCCGCCGATTCCCGCGCCGGACGACCCGAGCGGCTCTACCTCGACCTCGAGGGCGTGTGGGTCGGGCGGCGCTACCTCGATGGGCTGGCGATCGCGGATGGTCTGTTGCGGGGCGTGCGCATCGGCCAGAACACGCTGACCTCGATCCGCCTGGTTCTCGACCTCGAGAAATACGAACGGCATCGCGTGCTGACCCTCAGCCATCCCGACCGCCTGGTGGTGGATGTCTATGGCCCCCGCGAAGGGGGCGAAGTGCTGCGCTGGCCGACCCACGACGCGGCGCCGGGGACGCCGCGGCTCCCGACGGGCCTGCGCGCCATCCAGACCGTCGTCATCGATGCGGGACATGGCGGCCGAGATCCGGGCGCGATCGGGGTGGGCGGCGTGCGCGAAAAGGATGTGACCCTGAAGATTGCCAAGGCGCTCGGCCCCCGACTGGAAGCGCGCGGCTTTCGGGTGGTGGAGACGCGCGCCCACGATCGCAAGCTCGACCTCGAGGAGCGCACCGCAATCGCAGAAGCGGCGCGTGGCGATCTGTTCGTGTCGCTGCACGCAAATTCTGCACCGCGGCGCTCGGTTCGCGGCGTCGAGACCTACTACCTCGACGAGAATCAGGACCGGCACAGCCTGACCGTCGCAGCCCGCGAAAACGGCATCGAGCGTGCCCAGGTCAACCCGCTGCAGCGCACGCTCGCGCGCCTGCGCGTGTCCGAGGTGTCGTCGCACTCCCAGCGGCTGGCGGAGACCGTGCAGCAGCAGATCGTCACCGGCATGCCGAAGCGATTCCGCCCGATCCAGGATCTGGGCGCAAAGAAGGGCCCCTTCTACGTGCTGTTCCTCTCCAGCATGCCCGCCGCGCTCGTGGAGGCTGGCTTCGTGACGAATCGAGCGGAGGCCAAGTTGTTGCGCGACGACGCCTATCTCGATGCTCTCGCCGAGCAGATCGCAGAGGGCCTCAGCCGCTACCGCGACAGTGGATCCGCGCTGGCGCAGCGAGTTGCGAGATGAAAGTGCCGTCGATCGACGCGTTCCTGCCTCCGGGGCGCGGCGCCGCGCGCGGCACCGCGGATCTGGAGACTGTTTCGGGAGCCGTGCGCCGCTATCTCGAGGAGGTTCGCGAGCACCTGGGCGCGCTGCATCGATCGGGCGGAAGCGGGCGCCTGGTGAACGAGACCCATTCGAATCTCCTTGATCGGCTCGTGCGCCGGCTCTTTCAGCTGTCCGAAGAGGCCTTCTTCTCGGACCGCGGCGGGGACGTGAGCGAGCTGTGCGTAATCGCCGTCGGCGGCTATGCGCGCCGCGAAATGAGCATCCACTCGGACGTGGACCTCCTCTTCCTGTTCCGCGGCGAGCTGACCTCGCATGTGGCCGCGGTCACGGAGCGCGTGCAGTACTGGCTGTGGGATGCGCAGGTGACAGTCGGGGGCGCGACGCGCACCATCGACGAGACCATCGCGCTCGCCCGTGAAG
>JAOUNA010000244.1 GCA_029881215.1 Myxococcales bacterium
CCTTCGGCCTGACTGCCGAGCAGGTGACTGAGCGCCGGGCATCGGGCTACAACCCGTGGGAGATCTACGAAGCGAATGCCGAGCTGCGACAGGCGCTCGACATGATTGCAAACGGTTACTTCTCGCAGGCCGCGCCCTCCCGCTTCCGTCCAGTGTTCGATCGGCTCACGGCAGACGGCGACTACTTCTTGCTGCTGGCCGACTACGCATCGTACATCGAATGCCAGGAGCGAGTGGATGCACTCTACGGCCATCCGGACGAATGGGCGCGTCGGGCCATTCTGAACGTGGCCGGCATGGGTGTGTTCTCGAGCGACCGCACGGTCGCGGACTACGCCCGCATCGTCTGGAACGTGAAGCCTACCAGGACCTGACCCGAGCGCGTGCCGTCGCGCTCCCAAGGGGTGCGCCGCGCGGCCTGCCGCGGGCGCAGCGCGGGCCTGATGCCCCCTTCGGCGCCTGTTGATCCGAAGCTCTCCTTCTCGGACGCACCGAAGACGCAGCTTGTCTTGACTGCCCTTCTGGACTACGCCTACTCGGTTGCGGTGCACCGCGACCACTACGGACACGTGTGAAGCCATGGCAAGCTCGCGCTGGGTCGCGCCGCCGCTCCGGCCGCGCCGGGACCTGCAGAGGGAGCGGGCAAGCTGTTGCGATGCCGATCCAAGCGCTCGCTTTTTCGACAAATGTCTACACGACTTGTGCGAGACTGCGGAGCAGCGCGGATCGGTGAGCCCGGGGTATCGGTATGACGGCCGAATGCGACACGCGAGCCTTCTGGGCGCACCCGGGCCTCTGTGTCACCGGCGGGCGACTCTCGATCGCCGGCCGCGATGCGGAGGCCATCGCGCTCGAACACGGCACGCCGCTGTACGTCTTCGATCTGTGTCGGGTGACCGAGCGCGTCGGCGCCCTGCAAGAGGCGCTCGCGCGTGCCGGTCTGCGCTACGTGACCCGCTTTTCGATGAAGGCGCAGCGCGAGCCGGAGGTGCTTGCTCACCTGCGTCGGCTCGGCCCACCCGTGACGCCGCAGACGATCGGCGCCGATGTTTGCTCTCCGGTCGAGCTGGCCAGCGCGCTCACGGGCGGCTGGGAGGGCGATGAGATCAGCTACACGGGTACGAACGTCTCCGACCGGGACTTCGAGGCCATCGTCGCCCACCCGATCCGCCTCAATGTCGATTCCCTGTCTCAGCTGCGGCGTCTCGGCCGCCACGCACCGGGTCGAAACGTCGGCCTGCGTGTCAACGTGCGCTGCGGAGCGGGGCACCTCGGAAGGTCGGGCGGCAGTCTCTACAGCAGCGACAGGCCCACGAAGTTCGGGATCTATGCAGAACAGCTTCCCGAGGCGATCGGCATCGCGCGGGAGCACGGTCTCGTGCTCACGAGCCTGCACTTCCACGCCAGCAGCTACCTTCTTCGTGACGATCTTGCCGACTTCGCAGAGACGGCACGACGGGCGGCAGAGATGGCCTCGGTTCTGCTCCAGGCGGGGTGTCCGATCGACGAGATCAATGCGGGTGGCGGCCTCGGCCTGCCGGTCGCTCCCGACCAGGAGGCCCTGGATCTGGACGCCTACGCTGCGGTACTCGCCGAGCATCTCGGCACGCTCGGGCCGGTCGTCTCGGTGGAACCCGGCGACTTCCTCTTTGGAGAGAGCGGCGTGCTGCTGGCCGAGGTGGTCACGGCCGAGGATCGGCTCGGCGTGCCCTTCGTCGGTCTCGACGCGGGCTGGAACCTGGCGCCGGATCGCTTCATCTACGAGCTGCCGGTCACGTGCGTTCTCTGCCGAGACGCGCTGCCCGAAGCCGTGAGGCTGACCACGATCACCGGGAACATCAACGAGGGCGACGATGTCTTCGCAGAGGGGTACCCCTTCGCCTGGGCTCACGAAGGCGACATCGTCGCCATCGTGAAGGTGGGAAGCTACTGCCAGAACATGCTCGCGCCCCACTGCGGGCGAACGAAGCCTCCGGCCATCTACTTCGTCGATCGCGCCCAGGCTGGGAAGGGGTGAACGAAGACCAGAAGAGAGCCGGCCGGAAGGGGCGGCGGGAACCGTGAGGAGTGGGGTCGAGAGCTGAAGGAGACGACATGCCGAACGATCTTCTGGCGGTGGCGAGATGACCGCGGCGCGCCTGACGGTGTGGGACGAGGCGGCCTGCTCGCGCGGCCACGCGGCGGCTCTGGAGATCCTCGATCGCGTCGGCGTCGAGGTGCGCCATGAGGCGGGCTTGGCGCTGTTCGGGAAGGCCGGGGCGCGCATCGAGCACACCCGTGTCCGCTTGCCCGGCGCACTGGTCGAGCAGGCTCTCGCGACCGCGCCGCGCGCGTTCCCGTTGCGGGGCCGAGATCGCGACGGGGCACTCGACCTCGACATCCGCAACGGTCCGACCTACTTCGGATCCGGCTCGGACTGTCTCTATGTGCGCGACCCTCACTCGGGGGCGCGCCGACGGGCGGCGCTCGCCGACGTGGAGGCCGGTGCGGCCATGGCCGAGCGGCTCCCCAACATCGACTTCGTGATGTCGATGTGGCTGCCCGAGGACGCGCCCCTGGAGGTGGTCGATCTGGTGCAGCTCGCGGCCATGCTCACCCACACGCGCAAGCCCATCGTCGTCTCCAGTCCGCGCGGCGGTGACGCCATGCGCGAACAGGTCGAGATGGCCGCCGTCTGTGACGGTGCCGACAGTCTCGCCTGCCTCACGATGTCGTCACCATCGCTCATCCTGGACGCGGTCTGCGTTGAAAAGACGCTGTCGTGTGCCGAGCTGAAGGTCCCCATGGTCCTGGAGACGGGAATCTCGCTCGGCTCCACCGGGCCGGCTTCCTTGCAGACGGCCGCCGCGACGGCGCACGCCGAGACCATGGCCACCCTGGTCCTGCACCAGCTCGCCAACCCGGGAGCACCCTTCATCTGTGGGTCCGGCATAAGCCAGCTCGACATGCGCACCTTCGTCGACCTCTATTCGGCGCCCGAAAGTGCGCTTGGCAGCCAGTTGCAGATCAACCTTGCCCAATCGCTGTCGCTGCCCACTTTCGACTACGCCGCATGCACCGACGCGAAGAGCCATGATGAGCAATGCAGCGCCGAGATGATGTCGAGCACCCTCCTCGGGGCGCTTTCGAGGGCGACCTTGCTGCACGACGTCGGGTATCTCGAGTCGGGAATGCTGAGCTCCTATGAGGGGCTCGTGATGGGCGACGCCCTCGCCGGCTATGCGCGCGCCCTGATGCAGGAAGTTCCGATTGACGACACGACCCTGTTCATCGACGAACTTGCCAAGATCGGACCCGGCGGAATCTTCCTCGCGAGCAAGCTGACACGCAGACGCTGTCACGAATGGTGGCGATCGGAGCTGTTCGACGGGTCGAGCTTCAGCCAATGGCAGGCGAGCGGCGAACGTAGTCTCGGCGACCGCCTGCGTGCCCGGACCCTGGATCTGTTGGCGGCCGCTCGGGATCCCGTGGTGGACTCGGACGCTGCATCCGAGCTCGCAACTCTCGTCGAGCAGGCCCGCAAACGGATGGCGGACTCGTAGCGCCTGCGAGCACCGAGGGCGTGGCTGGAACGAGCTCCTGAACCATCATTACGTGCTCCCTTCTTCCTCCCAGCAGGGCCCGATTCCCCCTCGACGCCCGGTTGACCGAATTCCTACGCCCCGGACGTACCCAGAACGCAGCTTGTCTTCCGGTTGCCCCGAGCCCCGGCGGCCTCCCGCCAGGGCGTCGGCGCATCCAGCCATGGCATCGCATCTTGCCTGCCCGAGCGAGCTGCAACGCGGCCTAGAAGCCGCGCTCGGTGCACTCCGCTTCGATCGACAACATGCAGGCGGCGACCTCGCCCTTCGTGACCTCCAACACCCAGCTGACTGCCGGTGTCTGCGAGTTGAAACGGCACATGTTTAGCCTCGGATTGGCGATCGCCGATTCGCCTCTACCGGTGGCCGCATCAATACCCTGCAGGCGCATGGCACCGTC
>JAOUNA010000064.1 GCA_029881215.1 Myxococcales bacterium
GCGGCTGCGCAGCAGGGCGCGATAGGCATCGCTGCGCAGGACTTCGACCTTGGGATTCTTCGAGGTGTCGTCGTTGGCGAAATCGAACAGCGGCGCAGCCTCGATCACGCCTGCCGAGATCTCCGCAACCTCCACCGATTCGACCGTGTCGAGCGCTGCGAGCGCTCCAACGGTGATCCCGGTGCCGTAGCCGATGACGAACGCATGTCGCGGCGTCTGCGCGAAGAGTGCCGGAAGCACGCCGAGCAGACCCTGCGTGGCCGAATCGCCCACCGTGGCGCTGTCCGGCTTGCCGTTGACCATCACGCTCCGCACGCGCTGTCCGGCAAGATCCGTCTCGAGCACAGCGACGCTCATCGTCGGATCGTCTCGGTAGAAGAGGATGTGCGTCTTCTCGGTCCACCAGTGCTTGATGAAGGAGGCGTGCCCGTCGAAGCTGTAGGGCAGCACGTTGCGCACGCGGAACGCACCCATCGAGAGATGGTGTGGATTCCAGGCCGGCGCAGCGACCAGCACGACGGCCAGCGGCACGACGACCAGTGCGGCAGCCGCGACGCGCGTGACGCGGAACATGAGCACGCCGAGGATCACCGCGCCGAGGAGGACCGCGGCGACGGCGACGCGGTAGATGTCGTGGAGGCCCAGCCAGAACAACAGGACGTATCCACCGAGCAGCGCGCCGAGCAGCGATCCCACCGTATTCCAGGCATAGATCCGCCCGGCGACCGCGCCGAGATCTCCGACCTCGTGGCGCAGGTGGTCGAAGAGCAGCGGCAGCGTCGCTCCGGAGAGCAGGATGGGCAGCACGAGCACCGCGAGCATGCCGAGGAAGCTCTCGAGATAGAAGGGATAGAAGGCGGCATCGACGCGGGTGAACAGCACCCGGACCACGTGGGCCGCGTACGGGGCCTTCGGGAGCAGGAAGTAGAGAACGAGGAGCAGGGCCCCGAGGGCGCATTGGTTCACCACGAGCAGCCAGCGGGGAATCGAGGGAAACGCCGAAACCGCGAAGCTGCCCAGGGCGATGCAGAGCACGAAGCAGGCGACCACCATCGCGAAGGTGAACTCGGAGGAGCCGAATGAGAGGGCGCCCACACGGATGAGGACGGTCTCGAGCGTCATCATCGCGAAGCCGACGAGCAAGGCGACCGTCGCATACCCCGCGAAGCCCTCGACGCGGCGCGCTTCCGGCCGACCGGCGAGCATCGATCCGCTTCCCGAACGCCGGTCGAGCAGCACGAAGCTGGCGCCTGCGGCGAGGTTGACCACCCCCATGGCCAACAGCACACCGTCGAGGCCGAGCCAGTGGACGAGGATGAATCCCGCGGCGAGAGCGCCAACGAAGGCGCCGGCCGTGTTGAAGGCATACACGAATGCGTGAAGACGCGTGGCATCCTCGAGGCTTCGCGCCAGCGCCTGCGTGAGAAAGGGAATCGTTCCGCCCATGAGTACCGTGGGGGGGCCGATCAGGAGCAGGCTCAGGAACACGTCGACACCGAAGCCGACGCCGGGCGTCGGATGGGGAAGGGCGAGCGCGAGCCGCTGGGCAGCGGTGAAGAGCCAGGGGAACAGCAAGGCCCACGCACCGATCCCCGCCTCGACCAGACCGTATACCGTGAGCAGACGGGCCGACCCGCCCCGTGAGCGCGCGCGCTCCGCGAGATTCTCGGTCACTACGCCGAACAGCGCGTAGCCCACGGACATCCCGCCGAGGAACAGACCGAGCACCGCCGCCGTGGCTTCAGCGTGCGAGCCGAGGAGCGTCGCCAGGTACTTCTGCCAGGTGACCTGGTAGACGAGACCGGTGAAGCCGGTCAAGCCGGTGACGGCAAGCGCGAGGAAGCGGGTCATGCGGGATGGCTCTCCAAGTCGCGGGAGACCGGTCCCCCGGCCTCGCCTCCCGTGGCGCAGCATAGCGTCCAGGAGAGCCGGAGCGGGGCCTTCGCGAGTCTCCGATCCGCCGTCGATGCGACTCGTTCAGCTCTCCCCGGCGCGATCCTCGCGGGCGAGGTCCGGGTTGAAGCGGTTCATGGCGACGCTCACACCCTCGCGCAGCACGGCTGCGACGGCGCGCGACGCGCGCTCGAGATGCTCCGGCAGGCGGCGCGCCTCCTCCGCGGAGAAGCGCTGCAGGACGTGGTCCACCGCCTCGGCGTCTTCGGGGGGCCTGCCCACGCCGAAGCGCAGACGCGGCACGTCCCGCGACTCGAGTCGCTGCAGGATGTCCGACAAGCCGCGATGCCCCCCGGCCCCCCCGCGCGGCCGGATGCGCAAGCGCCCGAAAGGGAGATCCATGTCGTCCAGCACGATGAGCAGATCGCGGCCGAAGTCGTCGATCGAGAGAGCGGCGACCGCCTCGGAGACCGACTCACCGGAGCGATTCATGCTCGTCTGCGGCTCGAGCACGGCCACGCCGAGGGATGCGGCGGCCTCGCCGTCGCAGAGCGTGCCGCGGCCGAAGCGGCCCGCGAAGCGCTGCTCCGAGAGCGCGATCCGACAATCGGCGGCAAAGCGCTCGGCGACCCGGAAGCCGACGTTGTGGCGCGTTCCCGCGTAGCGCGGCCCCGGGTTGCCCAGTCCCACCACCAGCTTCATCGCGGACGCCGCTTCCGCTAGTCGTTCTCCCCGGCGCTCGGCTCCGCGCCCGCCTCGGCCTCGGCGCCTTCCTCGGCGCCCTCGACGAGCACGGGCTCGCCCTCGACCTTCGCTTCCTCGGCGGCCGGCGACACGATCGAGACCACGGAAACGTCGGCATCGGAGAGCAGCGTGACGCCCTCCGGGAGCACGAGATCCCGGACGTGCAGCGAATCACCGATGTCGAGATCCGTCACGTCCACCGGGATCTCCTCCGGGATCGAGCGCGGCAGACACTCGAGCTCGAGTTCGCGCAGCGCGTGATCCACGATGCCGCCCTGCTTGAGGCCCTTGGCCGTGCCCTTCAAGTGAATCGGCACCGAGACGGTGACCACGCGGTTCGCGTCGACCGTATAGAGATCCGCGTGCAGCATCGCTCCGCTTACCGGATCGCGCTGGATCTCCTTGACGAGAACGACCTGGCCCGCGAGCGCACCCCCGCCCTTGAGATCGATCAGCGTGTTCACACCGGCGGCGCTCGAGGTGACGAGCCGATCGAGCGCACGCGGATCGAGTGAAATGGCTTGCGGCGCGTCCCCCGCGCCGTAGCAGACGCCCGGAACGCGCCCGGCGGCGCGCAGCTTGCGCGCGACACCCTTTCCCACGGCGCTCCGAGGCTCGACGGACAGCTCGTATTCCGACACGATGTTTCTCCAGTCCTTCTCGTTGCTACAGATCTCGCGTGCGCCGCGAGGCGCTACACGAAGAGGGAGCTCACGCTCTCCTCGTTGTTGATGCGTCGGATCGCCTCCGACAACAGGCTCGCAATCGATACCACCCGGAGCTTCTCACAGCTCCGGGCATCTTCCCGAAGCGGCACCGTATCCGTCACGACCAGCTCTTCGATGGGCGACTCGTTGATGCGCTTGATCGCGGGCCCGGAGAGCACCGGATGCGTGATGGCGGCGGAGATCACCGATGCACCGGCGTCCTTGAGCGCGCGCGCGGCCTCCGTCAGCGTGCCCGCCGTATCCACGATGTCGTCGACCACGACGCAGGTGCGGCCCTGCACGTCACCGATGATGTTCATCACCTCGGCCACGTTGGCCGCCTCGCGGCGCTTGTCGACGATGGCCAGCGTGGCATCCAGACGCTTCGCGTAGGCGCGCGAACGCTCGACGCCGCCGGCATCCGGCGACACGATCGTCAGCGGCTGCGTGCCGTAGCGGCTGGTGATCGCTTCGAGCAGCACCGGCGTCGCGTAGAGATTGTCCACGGGGATGTTGAAGAAGCCCTGGATCTGCCCGGCATGAAGGTCGATGCAGAGCAATCGATCGGTCGCCGCGACCGAGATGAGATCGGCCACGAGCTTGGCCGAGATCGGGAGCCTGGGCCGCACCTTGCGATCCTGGCGCGCGTAGCCGTAGTAGGGGATCACCGCCGTGATGCGCCGAGCCGAGGAGCGGCGCAGGGCGTCGATCATGATCAGCAGCTCCATCAGGTGCGTATTCGCCGGGGCGCAGGTGGGCTGGACCACGAAGCAGTCGCTGCCGCGCACGTTCTCGCCGATCTCGACGTTCACCTCGCCGTCGCTGAACTGCCCTACCTCCGCCTTGCCGAGCGCGATGCCGAGATGATCCGCGACGGCTCTCGCGAGCGCGGGGTTCGCGTTCCCGGTGAAGAGCTTGAGTTTCTGCATTCCCTGTGGCCTCGAGAGTTGAGGAACGTTGCGCTCGGTTGGTTGGGGCGGCAGGACTCGAACCTGCAAATGGCGGCTCCAAAGGCCGCTGCCTTACCAATTTGGCGACGCCCCAGCTCGCACTTCTTTGCGGCCCACGAATCGAGATCCGACCCGACGCGGCCGACCCGCGGACGCGGATCCCCACGCGACGAACGGCGCGCCGGCCCACGGCGGCAGACGAGGTTATCGGGATTCGAGCGTCGTTGCGACCCGCCCCCAGGCCGGGGGCGCGAAGCCCGCCCGGTCGAGGGAAGCTCGCGCCGAGGCCGCGTCCGGGAACACGCCGTAGAGCGTGGCGCCGCTCCCGGACATGCCGACCGCCAGCGCTCCGAGCTCCTGAAGGCGTTGCCGGACGCGTCCGATCGCCGGGCAGAGGCGCAGGGCCGCGCTGGCCAGATCGTTGTCGACCCAGCCCGCCAGGCGCTCGGCCCGGGTCCGCGGATCTGCCAGCGCCCGACCGTCCGGGGCGGGGGCGGGCGCCCGGCTCCAGCCCGGGTGCAGGGCGTCGAAGGCCCGGTACACCTCGGCGGTCGCCAGCGCGACGCCCGGATTCACGAGCAGGAGCGGCAGGGCGGGCAGACCCTCCACGGGCTCGAGGCGCTCCCCCACACCCGACACCCAGCACGGCCTCGGATCGAGGAAGAAGGGCACGTCGGCGCCCAGCGCGAGAGCGAGCGCGTGCAGCGCCTCGGGCCCCAGCGCGTCCGGGAAACGCGCCGCGAGCGCCCGCAGCACGGCGCCGGCGTCACTCGACCCACCGCCCAGACCCGCCGCCGCGGGCGTGTGCTTGGCGAGCGCGATCTCCACACGGCAGGCGAGGCCGGCGCGGTCGAGGTAGGCCTGCGCCGCCCGCGCCGCCAGATTCTCGCCCCCGTCGGGCACCTGCGCGGACCGCCCCGCGAGGCGCAGATGCACGCTCGGACGAGACGCGTCGCGCACCTCGAGCTCGAGCACGTCGGCGAGATCGAGCGGCAGAAACAGACTCTCGAGCTCGTGGTAGCCGTCCGCGCGCCGGCGCAGAATGCGCAGGCCGAGATTGATCTTGGCGGGCGCGGAGAGCGGCATCATGGCGCAGCCGGCTCAGCGCTCGAGCTTCACGAAGTCCATGCGCAGCTCGTACAGCACGGTCTGTATGAGCTTCGCCTCGTCCGCGTCCAGGTTGCCCCGGGTCTTCTCCTCGAGCATCTCCAGCGTCTCGATGGTCTGCCGCGCGAGCGGCAGGTTGGGCTCGGAGGCCGACTGCCCCGAGGGATCGGGAGCGAGCCCCATGTGGTAGAGGCCCGAGCTCGCAATCGAGAGAACGAAGGTCGAGAAGTCGATGTG
The DNA here is from genome assembly GCA_029881215.1 of Myxococcales bacterium. GTDB lineage: Bacteria > Myxococcota_A > UBA9160 > UBA9160 > SMWR01 > JAOUNA01. The sequence goes on from JAOUNA010000064.1 coordinate 5,639, forward strand.
CGGCAACGACTCCGCAGCGGTCCCGCTCCGCGCGGGATCGTCGCGCAGGGTAAAGCCGCGCTCTGTCTTGCCCTCTTCCGTGGTCATCCTGCCTGCTCCCCGAAACGCGAGCGGTCGGCCTGGTCCAGGCGCGCCATCTCGCGATAAGCCGCGGCGAAGCGCTGCGTCACGGTCACGCTGCTGCCCACCAGGATGATCCAGAGCGCGGGAATCAGAAAGCCCAGGATCGCGCCCGCCGCGAGCAGACCCACGCGCTCACCCCGCTCCATGAGACCCACCTCGAACGCCGGCAGGACCAGCTCCGCCCGCGCCTTCGCGTAGGAGACCAGCACGCTCGCGATCAGCGCTGCCCCGGCCAACAACACGCCGCCCGGTTCACCGCGCGCAGCGAAATGAACGCAGATGCCGAGCAGCAGGGCCATGTCGACGAGGCGGTCCAGCGTCGAATCGAGGAAGGCCCCGAAGCGGGTGGCCATGCCGTGATGGCGGGCGACGACGCCGTCGACGAGATCGAAGAAGCCGCCGCACAGGATCAACACGCCGCCGAGCGCAAAGTGGCCGGCGGCCAAGGCGGCGGCCGCCACGAGCGACACGAGCGCTCCGCAGAGCGTCAGCGCATTGGGATCCAGTCGCATCCCGAACAGGAACGGAAAGAGTTTGTGGACGAGCGGATCGAGGCGCTCGCCGACGCTGGCTTTGATCACGGCGCGGCTCCCGCGCACAGCCCGCGGGCGGCTGCGCGCCTCACTCCGGCTGCGTGTGCTCCGTTGCGGTCTGGCCCTGCTCCGCGCGCGCGCTGCCGGCAGGCGCCGCGCTCGCGCCTTCGCCCTGGTCTGCGGCCGCGCCGAGCGTGGTCATCTTGTGGGAAACATCGGGTAGCTTCTCGAGCTCGAGCGCCAACTCCTCGGCTCGGATCCAGCCCCGTCGTCGGGTGAGTCGGCGGTCGAGGCGAAGCTGCTTGATCGAAGTGCGATCCATGGCTGGACTCCAGTTGCGTAGAGGGGCGAGAACTCTAGCAAATTGGCAGGGCTGGGAAGGATCCGATAGGTTGCAGCGGGTCGCCCCGGGGGTTGCGTGCACGCTCGCATCATCGTCGCAGGGATGCTGGTCGCCTGCGTCGCGGCCGCTTGTCGGACCCCCGAGCCGGCGTTCGAGGAAGTCGCCCCGGCCGAGGAGCTCTACGCGAAGGGACTCGAGAAGCTCGAAGGCATCTCGATCCTCGGCCTGTTCACCTACGTGAACTACAGCGACGCGATCGAGATCTTCCAGTCGATCATCGATAACTACCCGTACAGCGCGCAGGCCGTCGATGCGGAGCTCCAGATCGCGGACGCGTATTTTGCCGACGCGAAATTCGAGGAAGCGCTCTCCTACTACCGCGACTTCGGTGAGCTGCACCCGCAGCACGAGAAGGTGGCGTACACGATCTATCGCTCGGCGCTTTGCCATCAGCGCCAGATGAAGAGCGTAAGTCGCGATCAGACGGCCACGCGCAAGGCTTTCGGCTTCCTCGACCAGCTGCTGGTCAAATACCCCAACTCCGAATACGCGCGCGAAGCCGAGCCGCTCTGGCGGGAGATGCAAATCCAGCTCGCGGAGCATGTCGAAGGCATCGCGGACTTCTACAGGTCGCGCGAGGAGTACGAATCCGCTGCGGAACGCTATCGGTCGCTTCTGAACGAGTATCCGGGACTCGGGCTCGACGACCGCGTGCTCTTCAAGCTCGGGCGCTGCTACGAAGCGCTCAACCGCCTGGACGAGGCGGACCGCATCTACCGAACGATCGTGGCGCATTACAGCGGAAGCCGGTACGCGTATCGGGCCAGGCAGCGAATCGCGGCGAACCTCGACTGAGGAGTTCGGCGTGCGGAGGGCCAGCGGAGCGCATGGCGAGCACAGCGGACCCCGTGGAGCGCAGCGGACCCCTCACGGCGTCGGAGCGCAGGACGTACGAGCTCGGGCGCCGCAGCTACGAACGCGGCGACGTGAAAGGTGCGCTGGCACAATTCGGACGACTGCTGAGGACACGGCGCGGCTTCGCGGATGTCCACTACATGATGGGCACGCTGCTCGAACGCCGCGATGATCACGAGCTCGCGCTGCAGAGCCTGCGCGAGGCGCTGCGCATCAACCCCGGCTACACCGAGGCGATGCTCGCACTGGCCAGTATCTACGAGCGCCAGGGAGACTACGAGCGCTCCCAGGAGATGGCGGAGCGCGCGCTGCGCACCGCCTCGCCCGCGGCGGGTGCCCTGGACGCCACCACCCGCGGCAAGCTCGCCAACCTGCACGCACAGCTCGGCGACGCGTACCGGGACGCGGGCGACCTGCCAGAAGCCATCGACGCGTATCGCAAGGCGCTCGATCGCTGCCCGAAGTTCCACGACATTCGCAACCGCCTGGGCGTCGCGCTGCGGGAAGCCGGCCTTCCGGATCGCGCGCTGGCGGAATTCCGCCGCGTGCTGCGTGGAAATCCGGACTACCTGGACGCCGCGGTGCAGCTGGGACTCACGCTGTACACGCTGGGCCGCGCGAACGAAGCGCTCGAGCAGTGGCGCGCGGTATTGGAGAAGGACGCAGCGCGCGACGACGCGCGCATGTACCTGCGGCTGGTGCGCGGTGCCGCGAATCCGGGCGAGACGCCGCCCGAGTCCTGATCGCCGGAACTCCACTTTTCACAGCCGTCTCGCGCGGACACGCCCGCCCCGCAGGGAAGGGGCGGAATCTTCTTGATTTCGAGCGCGTTCGTGGTTGGATAGACGAAACCAGGGGAGCCCCGGGTGGGGAGGCAAACCCTGACGCTCCGCCTCCTCTGGAAGACAGGTCTCGCGCGCCGCGCGGCAGCCGCGCCGTCGGACGCGCGAGTCCGAACCCGAGGAGGAGACCAGCGATGCACAAACTTCGCCAAGTGATCCAGCGGCTCAACCTGATCTGCGCGAGATCCGACGAGCCCGTGCTCGACGTGGCAACTCGCATGAGCGAGGAGCAGGTGGGTGCGCTGCCGATCATCGACGACGGAGAGCTCGTCGGGATCTTCTCCGAGCGGGATCTCATGACGCGCGTGCTGGTCGCGGGGCGCGATGCACGCAGCACGCGGATCTCGGAGGTGATGACACGCAATGTGATCACGGCCGGGCTCGATGACTCCGTCGAGACGTGCGTCGACAAGATGCGCGACGCGGGATGCCGACACCTGCCAGTCATACAGGGCGGACGCGTGATCGCCATGCTCTCCATGCGCGATCTGCTACGCGACGAGATCGAGGAGCAGACGGAGGAGATTCGCCACCTGCGCGCGTACATCCATCAGGTGCCCAGCGAAGTCTGAGGCGCTCGCGCCGCGCAGGCGGGCTAGAATCCGCGCGTGGGGGAGATGCGATCGGTAGATCTGGTGGTGGCGGCGATCCTCGGCATCGCGCTACTGCGGGGCCTGGTCCTCGGCCTGATTCGCGAGGCGTTCTCGATTGGCGCGCTGGCAGGCGCCTGCGTGGTCGTCCGCCTCTTCACCTCACCCACGGCCGATTGGCTGGTGCAGGCGACGGCGGGAACAATCGGTGCGCGCACCGCCCCGTGGCTCGCGGGTGGCGCGCTGGCCATCGCGACCGTGGCGGGGGTCGCTCTCGTGGGCCGGCTGCTGCAGCGGGGTGCGCGGGCCGCGGGACTCGGCTGGGCGGACCGCGCGGGAGGCGCGGTGCTCGGGACGGCCGAAGGCATGCTCGTGGCGAGTCTCCTGCTGCTCGTGCTCACCGCTGCGATCGGGCGCGGGCATCCGTTGGTGGCGGGCTCGAAGAGCATCGCCGCGCTCGAGCAGCTGGAGCGGCTCGCTGCCGAGCGCCCGGCGCGCCCGATCGACGTCGCCGCCCCGCCGCCGAAGCAACGCTGACGCTGCGGGCGCTGCGCATTCCGAGCAGGCCTGCCCGCTCCGCAGCGGCGCACGCGCCGCGCCGGAGCTAGGCCGGATCGATCCAGCGACCGTGATCGCGGATCAGTTCGACCAGGCGATCGCAGGCCTCGGCCGCGGGCACGTGACGCTTCACGCACTCCTTGCCGACGAAGAGATTCACGGTGCCGGGGCCGGATCCCACATAGCCGAAATCGGCATCGGCCATCTCGCCGGGGCCGTTCACGATGCAGCCCATCACGGCGATCTTGACCCCGCGCAGGTGGCCCGTGCGCGCTCGAATGCGCGCGGTGGTCTCCTCGAGATCGAAGAGCGTGCGCCCGCACGACGGACACGAGATGAACTCGGTCCAGGAGGTGCGCTGGCGTGCGCCCTGCAGGATGCGATAGCCGAGGCCGAGCGCTGCGCCCGGATCCTCGAAGCCCGCGAGCGCGACGGCATCGCCGATGCCGTCGCAGAGCGGCGCACCGAGATCGACCGCCGCGGCCAGCAGCGCGTTCTCCCCCTGACTCGACGCCTCGCGCCGATGTCGCAGCACGATCGGCACGTCTGCGGCGCCGCGCGCGCGCAGCCGCGCGGCGGCTGCGCGCACGCCGTGGATCGCGAGCGGCGTGTCGACCGAGACGAGCAGCGCCTCGAGACCCGCCACGGCGCTCGCCGCGAGCGCGCGATCCAGCAGCGCTGGAACCTGTTCGATCTCCCCGCGCAGCTCCCACTCGAGCGGGATACCATTCTCGGCAGCCGACCGCGCGGCATCGACGAGCTCGTCGTCGTCGATCAGGGTGCCCACCGGAATCACGAGCCGCGCTGCCTGCGCGGCGAAGTCGCGCGCCACGCTCGCCTCCGTGCGCACGCTCAGCGGAGCCGCCACGCCGGCCGCGGCCAGCGCGGCGCGGAAGGCCGCGAGTCGCGTCTCGTCGCCGTCGTCCATCACCTCGACACACACGCCCTCGCAGGCGAGCTCCGCGACCGCGGACAGCGAGGCGGCCAGCCGCGCCGCAGCCGGCTCCGGCTCCACGGGGCGCGGGCCCAGGTCGAGCTCGACGCGCACCGGGTGGGATCCGCCCAGCGCGGTGTCCGGCGCGCCGATGCTGCGCGTCGCCCGGCGCCGGTGCGCGTAGGGATCGTCCACGCAGGGCGCACCCGGATCCGGCGCGTGGGCCGCGCGCGCCCAGTGCGCCTCGACGCGCCGCGCGAGAGCCGCCGCGACGGGAATCTCCTTGACCGGATCTTCGGTGAGCGAAACCCGAATCGTGTCGCCGATGCCGTCCTCGAGCAGCGCACCGATGCCGATCGCGCTCTTGACGCGACCGTCCTCGCCGTCGCCCGCCTCGGTGACGCCGATGTGGAAGGGATAGCTGGCGTGCGCGAGGCCCGTGCCCTCCTGGCCGACGCGCTCGGCGAGGCGCGCCGCCAGCAGCCGATAGGCCTGGATCGCCACCTGGGGATTGCTGGCCTTCATGCTGAACACGACGTCGGCGTACCCTTCGTCCTCGCAGACGTCCAGGAACTCGAGGGCGCTCTCGACCATTCCGCGCGGCGTATCGCCGTAGCGGTTCAGGATGCGGTCGGCCAGCGAGCCGTGATTCGTGCCGATGCGCAGGGCGCGCCCGAGCTCCTTGCAGCGCCGCAGCAGCGGCCGGAAACGCTCGGCGACGCGCTCCACCTCTTCGTTGTACTGGGCGTCGCTGTACTCGCGCACCTCGAACTTCTTCTTGTCGGCGAAATTTCCTGGGTTGACGCGGATCTTCTCGACGTGTTCCGCGGCGCGCATCGCCGCATTCGGCGTGAAATGAATGTCCGCCACGAGCGGCACGCGCACGCCGCGCCGCGCGAGCTCGGCGCGAATCGCGCCGAGGTTTTCGGCCTCCTTCAGCGACGGCGCCGTGATGCGCACGATCTCGCAGCCCGCCCCGACCAGGCGTTCGACCTGATCCGCCGTGCCGACCGTATCGAGCGTGTCAGTGGTCGTCATGGACTGCAAGCGGATCGGATGATTTCCGCCGATCTCGACGTCGCCCACGCGCACCACGCGGGTGGGCCGGCGCCGCGGCGCGAAGAGATCCAGCGCATAGGGAAGATTCACGCGCGAGCCTCCTCGATGAGTGCGTCCAGACGCGCGAACGCGTCTTCGAGCCGCTCCGGCGCGTCTCCGCCGGCCTGGGCGAAATCCGGGCGACCGCCGCCCTTGCCGCCGACCACCGCCGCCACCTCGCGCACGAGGTCGCCCGCGCGCAGCTGCGCGGTCAGGTCCGCCGTCACACCGAGCGCGAGGGAAACCCTTCCTTCGGACGCAGCGGCGAGCAGCACCACGCCGCTGCCGATCCGATTGCGCAGCTCGTCGACGAGGCCGCGCAGCTCCCCGGCGCTCGCGTCTTCGATCGCCGCGGCGACGACGCGCACACCGGACACCTCGTGGACATTCGCCGTCAGGTCTGCCGTGGCCGCACCGCGCTGCGCGCGGCGCAACGCCGCCAATTGCTGCTCGGCGGACTTGCGCTCCTCCAGCAGCTTCTCGACCCGGGCGGGCAGCTCCGCCACCGGCGCCCTGAGCAGCTCCGCGATGCGTGCGAGCGCGCGCTCCTGCTCCCGCAGATGCTCGAGCGCTCCCAGCCCCGTGAGCGCCTCGACACGCCGAACGCCCGCCGCAATGCCCGACTGCGACACGATCTTGAGCAAGCCGAGCTCGCCGGTGGCGCGCGCATGGGTGCCGCCGCAGAGCTCGGTCGAGAAATCTCCGAAAGAGATGACGCGCACCCTGTCTCCGTACTTCTCCTCGAAGATGGCGATGGCGCCGGCCTCGATCGCCTCCGCGTAGCTCATCTCCCGGATCAGCGCCGGCGCATCGCGCTCGATCCAGGCGTTGACGCGATCCTCGATCGCGCAGATCTCCACGTCGGAGAGCGGGGCGTCGTGTGTGAAGTCGAAGCGCAGCCGATCCGGCGCCACGAGCGATCCCTTCTGCATGGCCTGCGGCCCCAGCTCCGCGCGCAGCGCCGCGTGCAGAAGGTGCGTGCCCGAGTGGTTGCGCACCGTCGCGGCGCGCGCCTCCGCGTCCACGGCGAGCCGCACCGCCGTGTCCACCCGGATCGCACCGCGGGTGACACGCCCGCGGTGCACGACGAGCTCGCCAGTCGGACGCTGCGCGTCCCGAATCTCGACGCTCCCGCCCTCGGTGGTGACGAGACCGCGATCGCCCACCTGCCCTCCGCTCTCCGCGTAGAAGGGCGTCTCCTCCACCACGATCTCCACCGTCTCGCCCTCTCGGGCCTCGTCGCGCAGCACGCCATCCACGAGCAGTGCGCGGATCCGGGACTCGATCTCGAGCGTCTCGTAGCCGCGAAACACGGTCTTCACGTCGGCGGCGACGCGCCCGTAGATCTCGTCGACACGCGCGTCGCCACTGCCGCGCCAGGCGGCGCGCGCCCGCGCGCGCTGCGAGCCCATGGCCGCCTCGAAGCCGGCGCGGTCCTGGGCGAGGCCATGCCCCTTCAAGATGTCCTCGGTGAGATCGACGGGGAAGCCAAAGGTGTCGTAGAGCTTGAAGACCACCTCGCCCGGGAGCTGCGTGCCCCCGCTCGCCCGCAGCCGGTCGATCGCGTCTTCGAGCAGCGCGAGCCCCTTCGTGAGGGTCTCGAGGAAGCGCTCCTCCTCGCGCCGGATGCGATCCACGATGAAGGCGCGCCGCTCGGAGAGCTCGGGATAGGCGCCGGACATCTCGTCGATCACGACATTCGCCACCTCGCAGAGAAAGGGCCGCTCCACGCCGAGCAACACACCGTGGCGAGCGGCGCGGCGCAGGATACGGCGCAGCACATAGCCGCGGCCCTCGTTGGAGGGAAGCACCCCATCGCCCACGAGGAAGCTGATCGCGCGGGCGTGATCGGCCACCACGTGCAGCGACACGTCTTTTTCCGGATCGATCCCACGCGTCACTCCCGAGATCTCCTGCACGCGCGCCAGAATGCCGCGGAAGAGGTCCGTGTCGTAATTCGAGTGTACGTTCTGGATCACGGCGGCGAGTCGCTCGAGGCCCGCGCCGGTGTCGATCGACGGCTTCGGCAGCGGCGTCAGCTTTCCCGAAGCGTCCCGGTCGAACTGCATGAAGACGAGATTCCAGATCTCGAGCCAGCGCCCGCAGTCGCAGGAGGGGTCGCACACCGGACTCGTGCAACGCTGGTTCTCGCCGAAATCCACGTGGATCTCGGCGCAGGGCCCACACGGTCCGGTGTCTCCCATCGACCAGAAGTTTTCGGACTCGCCGAGGCGCAGCACCCGCTGCTCGGGCAGTCCGACCGCGTCGCGCCAGATATCGTAGGCCTCGTCATCCTTGGCGTAGACGGTTGCCACGAGGCGCTCCGCATCGATCCCGAATTCGCCCGTCACGAGCTCCCAGGCGTACTCGATGGCCTCCTGCTTGAAGTAGTCGCCGAAGGAGAAGTTTCCGAGCATCTCGAAGAAGGTGTGGTGGCGAGGCGTGCGGCCCACATTCTCGAGGTCGTTGTGCTTGCCGGAAACGCGAATGCACTTCTGGGCGGTGGTAGCGGTGACGTAGTCGCGCGCCTCCTCGCCCAGGAACAACCGCTTGAAGGGCACCATGCCCGCGTTGGTGAAGAGCAGGGTCGGATCTGCATCGGGCACGAGCGAGGCGCTGGCGACCCGGCGGTGGCCGCGGCGCTCGAAGAAGCGCAGAAACGTCTCGCGAATCTCGCTCGCCGCGAGCGGCATGCGGACCTCCGGGGGGATCGATGGGGTGGGGAACTATAGCCGAGGGCGCACGCGGGCTCCGCTGGAGGCAGGGCGTGCCGGCTCAGGTGCGTCAGCGCGTCGAGATGGAGCCCGCCGGCGTCCGCTTCGACGCCGCGGGTTCGGGCACGGGCCTCAGAAGCGCTGGATGAAGTCCGCCTCTTCCTTCTTCTTCGCTTCCTCTCCGAGAGCGTCCGGCTTTTCGGCTTCCGGATTCTCCTCGAAGTTCTCCCAGGTGCCGTCCGATGTGGAAGCGATGCCGCGGAAGCGCAGCGCGAAGTCGTCCGGATTGGACACGTGCTTGAGGGCCTCTTCGTAGGCCACGAGCCCCTGCTTCACGTGTTGCATGAGCGACTGATCGAAAGTCTGCATGCCATAGGTCGTGAAGCCCTTGGCGATGGCGTCGTGGATCTCCTTGGTGCGGTCCTTGTCGCCAATGCACTCGCGCACGCGCGCCGTGGAGATGAGCACCTCGAGAGCGGGCACGCGGCCCTTGCCGTCTGCGCGGGGCACGAGGCGCTGGGAGATGACTGCCTTGAGAATCGAGCCAAGCTGGATGCGCACCTGCTTCTGCTGATACGGCGGAAACACC
>JAOUNA010000245.1 GCA_029881215.1 Myxococcales bacterium
TGCATCCTCGCCATCGGCACGAATACGACGGCCGCACACCCCGTCCTGGCGACGCGCATGTGGGCCGCGGTGCAGCGGGGCGCGGCACTGATCGTCGCCAACCCCAAGGAAATCGAGCTGTGCCGCTGGGCGACGCTACACCTGAGGCAGCGACCCGGCTCCGACGTGGCCCTGATGATGGGCATGGCGCGCGTCATCGTCGACGAAGGCCTGCACGACCGGGCGTTCATCGCGCAGCGCTGCGAGGGCTTCGAGGAGCTCCAGAAGTCGCTCTCTCACTACGACCTCGACTGGGTCGAGAAGACCACCGGCGTGCCGAAGCAGAAGATCGCCGAGGCGGCTCGCCTCTATGCCACGCGCAAGCCCGCCGCGATCTTCTACGCGATGGGCGTCACGCAGCACACGCACGGGACGGACAACGTGCTCGCGACGAGCAACCTCGCGCTGCTGACGGGCAATGCGGGAAAGCCGTCCACCGGCGTCAACCCGCTCCGCGGCCAGAACAACGTGCAGGGGGCTTGCGATCTGGCGGCGCTGCCCAACGTGTTCCCCGGCTACCAGAAGGTGACCGACGACGCAATCCGCAGGAAGTTCGAAGCCGCCTGGAGTCGCCCGCTCTCCCCCACCCCCGGGATCACCCACGTCGAGATCTTCCACGCAATCCACGCGGGCCGGGTGAAGGCGCTCTACTCCATGGGAGAGAACCCGATTCTCTCCGAGGCGGATGCCAACCACGTGCGGGAGGCGATCGAGAGGCTCGAATTCTTCGTCGTGCAGGACATCTTCCTGACCGAGACCGCCGCATTCGCCGACGTGGTGCTTCCCGCTGCCGCCTTCGCCGAGAAGGACGGCACGTTCACGAACACGGAGCGCCGCGTCCAGCGCGTGCGAAAGGCCGTCGATGCGCCGGGGGATGCGAAGCCGGATTGGAGGATTCTCTGCGAGCTCGCCCAGAAGATGGGCGTCACGGGGTTCGACTTCTCGAGCCCGAAGCAGATCATGGAGGAAATCACCTCGCTCACACCCCAGTACGCCGGAATCACCTACGAGCGGATCGAGACGAACGGGTTGCAGTGGCCGTGCACGGGACCAGACCACGGCGGAACGCAGTACCTTTTCGCCGAGAAGTTCAGCACACCGAACGGCAAGGCACAGTTCAAGCCGCTCGACTACAGACCCCCGGCGGAGGATCCGGACGAGCAGTACCCGCTGGTGTTGACCACGGACCGAAGTCTCTACCACTTCCACACGTCCAGCATGACGGGCCGAGTGGAGGGCCTCGTCGCCGCGCACCCGGAGGAGCGCTTGATGATCAATCCCATCGACGCCCGCGCGCTCGCCGTCGCCGATGAAGAGCTGGTGGAGGTGACCTCACGGCGCGGCAACACGCGCGTCCGCGCGCACGTCACGGAGATCTGCCCGGCCGGAGTCGTCTCCCTGACCTTCCACTTCGCCAATGCGCCGACCAACGAGCTCACGATCGCCGCGCTCGATCCGGTAGCGAAGATTCCGGAGACGAAGGTCTGCGCGGTGCGCGTCCAGAAGACCGGAGCTTGATCGACCCGTAGACTTCTCGATCCCGGCATCTTCTCTATGCTGCCAGCGGAGCGGCACGCCGCGCAGCTCGAGCATCGCTTCCATGAGAGCCAAGATCAACGTCGACTCGGCTGTTCAGAAATTGAGGCCGAAGCGGGCCGTGACGTTGAGGCCCTCGTCGGAGAAGCCGAAGTCGAGCCGGAAGGGCGCCGCGCGTTCGAGTGTCATGCGCAGGCTCACGCCGTAGCTGAAGTGCTGGGTGGCCGAGAACAGGCTGGGCCAGTCGCTCGCCACCGAGCCGATCTCCACGAAGAGCGCCGCGCCGCCGCGCTCGACGCGAAACGGAGGCTTCAGACCGAAGCCGCGCGGCAGGATCCAGAGGCGGTATTCCGCGGCGCCGAACCAGGCGGCCCGGCCGTACCAGCGACCGGGCAGATAGCCGCGCAGCCTCTCGGTGCCGCCGAGCGTCGGCAGCGCGAAGAATGGAAGATCGCCGGCGCTGGCCTGACTCCACAGATTGAGCGCGAGCGTATCGGTGGGCGGGTTCTCTTCGTCCGGGTCGCCCCCGTCGTGCAGGAGTCCGGGCAGCGGAAAGAGCTTCGTGGCGCTCAGGGTAAAACGTCCGCCGGCGTCACCGCTCCGCTGCACGATCGCACCCTCCGCGTGGCCGAGGACATTCCAGCCGCGGTAGGGGTTGCGCTGACTGTCGCGCGTGTCCCAGGAGAGGCTGGTCTCGATCCAGCCGAGGTCCGCGTTGCGTGCGCTCGCGAAGGCGCCGGGGAAGGCGACTTCCGTATTCGGCACGCCGCCCACCGCGCCGTCCGAGAGGTGGTGGAGCTCGAGTCGCAGCCCGCCATCCAGGATCAGATCGTCGCCCGGATCGGGGATGGCGCGGCTCAAGCCGAAGCCGAGCTCGGTGAGTTCGTCGGTGTAGCTCGATTCATCGTTCTCCTTCGTGCCTGCTCCGAGGCCGAAGAAGCGGCGCGTGAGCGTCCGACTCCAGCCGCCGCGCGCGCGCCAGAAGCTGCGCTCCTCTTGCAGCACGCCGCCCTCGGGATGCTCTCGGTGATGGATCCAGCGCCGCCAGACACCCGTGTAGGCTTGCTGGCTCTCCGTGGTGTAGCTCACGAAGAACCCTGCGAACTCGCGTCGACGCCGCTGGCGAAAATCGATGTCCGTCAGCGCCAGCCCACCCCCCACGCCCACGTCGCTCGAGGCAAAGACGAAGGGAACGACGAAGCTCGAGACCATCAGGCGCGTGAAGACGTTTCCCGGCTTGATCCGGCCTTCCGGGATGTAACGCCAGCGTTCGGGATTGGGCAGGTCGTCGGGGAGCGCCGGCTTGCGGATGCGGCCGTTCGGGTCGACGCCCGCGAGCGGATCGTACACCCCCACGCGCGCGGGATCGGCCAGCGCCGCGCTCGCGCTCGCCAAGAGCACCGCGCAAAGCAGGGCGCGATACGCGCGGCGCAGATCGCCGCGCTGGCCGCCTCGCTTCTCGCGACGAGACCGACGCCCGCCGCGATGATCCACCCCCCGCGCATGCATCGGACACAATGGTAGTGCACGAACGGCGCCAACTCGCGCTCCGGCTCGCGGTGGAGGATCGCTGGGCGGGCAGGCCATGGAGCCGTTGCCCGCTTGGCGATAGGCTTTCCGGATCGCCCGATGGAGAGGGAACCCGGTGGACGTCAGCCGTAGACGTGGGCGCTCGATCGTCATCACATTGCTGCTCCTCGCTGCGAGCGTCACGTGCAGCGTGCGATCACGCCCCAGCCTGGAGTCGTGGAGCCAGACCTGGAAGGCCACCCGCGCCCGGATTCCCGCACGCTCCGACTTCGAGCGCGCCGATGACGCCCGGGTTCTCTGCAATCGAATGCTGGTCACGAGCAAGGAGGCACGCAGCGCTCTGATCCCGACGCCCGACGCGTCGCTCGACACCGCGGTCCAAGCGTGGATGGAGCGCGTGGGCGGGCTGGCCTTCGACTGCCCGTCGGCGAGAGGAGAGACCGAGCCATTCGATGCAGCGATGCGAGAGATCGCGATTCTCGATGCGGAGATCGAGGCCGGATTGCTTGCGATCAGCAGTCGCTGAGGGGCCGGCCCCATCGCGAGCGCACTGGGTTCGCGGACGAATCGCCGCGCGGCCTGCCCTGCGCCGCTCAGATCTCGAGCTGCATCCCCAGCTCCACCACCCGGTTGTGCGGCAGGTGGAAGTAGGGCGTGACGCCGCGGGCGTTGCGCGCCATCCACGAGAAGAGCTTCTGGCGCCAGCGCCCCATGTCTCGCGTGCCCGTCGCGATCACGCGTTCGCGCCCGAGGAAGTAGCTCGTCCGCATCGGATCGAACGAAACGTCCTGGATCGGGCAGCGCGCGAGCAGTGCCGGCACGTCTACATCCTCCGTAAAGCCGACGTGGACGCGGA
>JAOUNA010000002.1 GCA_029881215.1 Myxococcales bacterium
TGCCGCGGGGCGGGAATGCCCGATTTTCACGGACGGGGCGCTCGCGACGGTCTACCGCGTGTCCGGCGGTGTACCGCGGCTGATCAATCTCCTCTGCGAGCGGGCCCTGCTGGCGGCGTACGCGGATAACGCCCGTCAGGTGAATCGCGCGCTGGTGCGCGTGGTCGCGAAGGAGGTCTGGCCGCCGCGGCGCCCCCGGACGCGCCGCGCGCTGCGGCGCGCGAGCTGGGCGGCGCTGGCCGTCGTGATCACGGCGCTCGGTTTCGCCGCCGGGCTGCATCTGGGCACGACGACCGAGACCGGCGAGGCGCGGGCGAGCGCGGGGCGCGGGGCGACGCCGCCGGCCGTCGCGAGCGCCCCGCCGCGCGTTTCGGCGCCCCCGTCTCCCGCGATGCCGCCGACGACCGCGGAGCCCAGCGCGACGACGGACGACACGTCCGCTGCGGGCGACAGACGCGTGCTCGACGATCTCCTGCCGCTGAATACGAGCGATCGCGCGAACGCGGCCGCGCTGACGGCTGCGCTCGACGCCTGGCGAATGCCCGCCGCGCAGGTCGCGCCATTCGAGGTGGACGCGCTGCCGGATGCACTCGCAGCACACGATCTCCGCATGCTGCGCGTTCCGGAAAGCGACTTCGACGCGCTGCAACGCCTGGATCTTCCGGCCATCGTGTGGCTGAGCGCCGCGGCGAGCGAACCGCGCGCAGTCCTGGTTCGCCGCATCGAGCGGGACACGGCGTTTCTGCGCGGCGTGCTGCCGGGCGAGACGGTGCGCATCCACCTGGACGAGCTTCTCGAGCGTTGGACCGGAGACGCGATCGTGCCGTGGCGCGACTACGCCGGGCTGCCGGATCTCGTCGCCTTCGGCGATTCCGGACCCCACGTCACCTGGCTGCAGGAGGTGCTCACCCGCACTGGATACTTCGTCGGGCTGCCGCGTGGCGGCTTCGACGAAGGGACGCGCATGGCCGTGCGCGCCTTCCAGCTCGCCAGTGAGATCCCGGCGGACGGACAGGTGGGTCCGCTGACCAAGATCCGCATCTATCAGACGCTCGGAGAGCACGCCGCACCTGCCCTGCTCGCGGATTCCGATCCGTCGGGCTGACGCGGGCCGGTGCGCAGCGTCCGCCGCGCGCCGCGACAGGGCCGTCCGGCAGCCGGGACCCTATAGTGAGACTGCCATGAAGCTTCCGCTGTACAAGATTCTGCGCGGCCTGCTTCCGTGGATCATCTCTGGCTGCCTGCTCGCGTATGTGTTCGGCTGGGCAACCGATTGGCAACGCCTGCGGCAGGCCACGGAGCAGGCGAATCTCCCGCTCTTCGTTCTGTTCGTGACGGCGGATCGCCTGGCCTTCTTCGTGATCTGGACGTGGCTCTGGGCCGCAGCCCTGCGGCGCCTGGTGGCCAACGTGCCGCTGCGCTCCGTCTTCGCCATTCGAGGCGGCTCGGAGCTGGCGCGCGTGGTCAGCAGCCCGGTCTCCGACGCAGCCTTCTTCCTGGGCCTGGTCCAGCTCGCCGGCGGGCGCATCGAGGCCGTCGCGGCCGCGGCACTCGTCCCGGCGATCGCACACTTCGCCGTCATGCTGGTCCAGATGACGATCGCCGCGCCCTTTCTCGAGGGTGGCGTCGCCGCGAATCCAGGCCTGGCGAGCGCGCTCGCCGTCCTGTGGACGCTCTTGATCGCGTGCGCGATCGCCGTGTGGCTGTTCCGGACCGAGCGGCTGAAGTTTCGCGCGGCCGCTCGCGTCGCAGCTTGGATCGATCGCTTCCCGCCGCGCGAGCTGGCGATCTTCTTCTGGGGCTTCGCGGCGTTGGCACTGTTCGACGTGCAGATCCAGTGGCTCGCATCGCACGCCTTCGGCGTCCCGATCGACTGGACGGCCCTCGCAGCGCGCATCCCGATCGTCTATCTGCTCTTTACGATCCCGACCCTGGGCAATTTCGGCACACGCGAGCTGGCGTGGGCCGGCTTGTTCGCCGAGTTCGGCGCGCGCGACGCCCTCATCGCCTACGCCTTTGCCGTGAATGCCCTGTTCATGGTGCTGAACCTGGCGATCGGCATCGTCTTCCTGCCGCGCGCGGTGGAATTGATTGCCGCGCTGCGCCGGGCACGGCGCGAGGGTGAGCGCGTTCCGCGGCCACTCCTGCACGACCCCACCGATCATTGAGTGCAGCGCGGCGCACAGCGCGCCGGGCCGGCTGGGGCCGGCAGGTGACCGCGCGGGGAAGCCGATGTAGGATCACGGGTCGGGCGGCGAGGCAGAAGTTGGGGGCGCGGGTGCCGAGCCCGACGAATCGCGAGAGCAAGCATGGCCAGAAAGAGCAGAACGGCGGTTCTCAAGCGCCAGCGAGAGGCGCGAAAGGCGGAGAAGGCGGCCGCCAAGCGAGAGAAGCGCGAGCTGCGCGAATCGGACGCTTCGGGCGAGACGCAGGTGGCGACGGAAGAAGACCTGGCCGGCTACGGGTTCCCGATCGAAGAAGACGAGCCCAAGCGCAGAGGCTCCTGAGTCCCCCTGCGGCGCAACGCTGCCCGAGAGCCGCGCGCTCCGCCGCTCCGCGCCGCACGACCGCACGCCCCTCGATCGAACACAGGGTGGAGTTGAATTGGCCGAAGAACCGCTGATCGCCGTCTTCGTGGACTACGAGAACCTCGCCATCGGCGTGCGCCGCATGCGCAAGGGCAAGTTCAAGATCGACCTGGTCTTGCGACGCCTGCTCGAGAAGGGGCGCATCGTCTACAAACGCGCGTATTGCGATTGGAGCAACTACCGCGATGCAGTCCGCGAGTTCCACGCGCAGGGCATCGAGCTGATCGACATCCCGCAGTCGAAGGCGAGCGGAAAGAACAGCGCCGACATCCACATGGTCGTCGACGCAATCGATCTCTCCTATCAGAAGGAGCACATCGACACCTTCGCCCTGATCTCGGGGGACAGCGATTTCTCGCCGCTGGCGAGCAAGCTCAAGGAGAACGACAAGCGCGTGCTCGGCTGCGGTGTGAAGACATCCACCTCCGATCTGCTGATCGGGAGCTGCGATGAGTTCATCTACTACGACGACCTCATGCGCGAGAGCGCGGCGAAGCCGCGCCCGTCGGCCAAGTTGAAGGCGGAGCCGGAGGAGCAGAAGCGTCAGGACGCCGCGGAGAAGGTCGTCGAGATCGTGCGCTCGCTCGAACGCGACTACGACACGGTCTGGGGCTCGATGGTCAAGCAGGCGATTCGACGCGTCTACCCGGGATTCAACGAGGTCTATTACGGCCACGACTCCTTCGCCGACCTGCTGTCGAGCGTGGAGAAGGACGGACACATCGAGCTGGAATTCGACGAGCGCCGCGGCAACTACGTCGTGCGCACGCGGCGCCGCTGAGGGGTCCGAGGCCGCTTCAGCCGAGCCCGAGCCTGCGCGCGATGATGATCTTCATGATCTCGTTCGACCCGGCGTAGATCGGCTGCACGGCCGCGTCCGCGTAATCGCCGGCGATCGGGGTCTCGGACATGAAGCCGTAGCCGCCGTGCAGCTGCAGGCATTCTCCGGTGAGTCGCTTCTGCAGATCGGTCGTCCAGTACTTCGCCATGCTGACCTCGGCGACGATCTCGTCGCCGCGCACGTGCGCGGCGAGCAGCTTGTCGACGAATGCCTGACCGATCTCGACCTCCGACGCGAGCTCGGCAAGCACGAATTGGGTGTTCTGGAAGGCCGCGATGGGCCTGCCGAAGGCCCGGCGCTCCACGACGTACGCGATCGTGTCCTCGAGCGCGCGCCGCGACGACGCGACGGAGCCCACCGCGATGCAGAGTCGCTCCTGCTGCAGCTGCGCCATGAGCATCGCGAATCCGCCCCCCTCCGCACCGAGCAGGTTCTCCGCCGGCACGCGACAGTCGCGGAAGAAGAGCTCGCTCGTATCCTGTCCCTTGAGTCCGAGCTTCTCGAGATTGCGGCCGCGCTCGAAGCCCGGCGTGTCGGCGTCGACGAGGAAGAGGCTCATGCCGGCGTGGGGAGGATCGGCCGCGGGATCCGTCTTGGCCACGACGATGACGAGATCGCAGATCTGACCGTTCGAGATGAAGGTCTTGGAGCCGTTCAGCACATAGTGATCGCCGTCGCGCACCGCGCGCGTCTGGATTCCGGCAAGATCGGAGCCCGCTGCGGGCTCGGTCATGGCGATGGCGAGCAGGATCTCCCCCGCGATCGCGCCCGGGAGGTAGCGCGCCTGCTGCGCGGGGCTGCCGTAGGCCACCAGATAGGGCATGCAGATGTCCGCGTGCAGGGACACCATGAGCGCGTGCGCCCGGATGCGGGCCAGCTCCTCGATGACGATTGCGTCGAAGAGGAAATCCCCTCCCGCGCCCCCGTATGCCTCCGGCGCGCTGGCGCCCAGATAGCCGGCCGCACCGAGTCGGCGCCAGCTGTCGCGATCGGTGCAGCCCGCCCGGTTCCACTCCGCCACCCGGGGTGCAACCTCGGCCTCGGCGAAGCGGCGGAACTCGTTCCGGAAGAGCTCGTGCTCCTCTGCGAAGACGTCTCGCCGCATTCCCTCGATTCTCCTCTCGGGCGCCGCGCCCCCGATTCGATCCGCCGCGCTAGAGATGCCTCCAGATGCGAATGCCGAGGAAGCTCGCGGCCACAGCAAAGATGAGCGTCGGCCCCCATCCGCCCACGGCGGGCGGCACCGTTCCGCCGTAGCCCAGGGATACACCCACGGCGGTCACCATGATGTAGGCCACGCCCAGGATTCCGCTCACCAGCAGGGTCTGGGCCGGACCCGGGAAGGGCGGGCCGCCCACTGCGAAGAACAGCACGCAAACCGGGAGCACCAGACACGCCAACGCGTCGGCGAGCTTGACGTGAAAATCGACGCGCAAGGCGGTGGCATCGTAGCCGGCGGCTTCCACCTCGGCGATCTCCTCGGCGAGCTGCCCGACGCTCAGGTGCATGGTGTCCAGGTCCGCCGGCAGCGCCTCTCCGAGATTGGCGTAGGGAAGCGCGGCCACCTCCTGCGCGCGCCCCTCGCGGATCTCGACGCGGTGCGGCTCCCAGAGGCGCCAGATGCCGCGGCCGACGTGGCGCGCCGCGCGCGCATCCGAGCGGCTGATCGGAAGGCCGTTCTCCCCGATCTCGTAGATCGTGAGATTCCGCGCGTCGCCGTAATCGGGATCGAAGCGCGCGGCTTCGAGAACGCGATTTCCCGAGCGGCGCCACACTTCCATCTTCGCCTGCTCCGAAAATCTCTGGTAGAAGTCCGCCTTGATCTCGGTCTGCTTGAGCTCGTCGGCCAACGCGTTCGCGCGCGGCACGACCACGTTGCGCAGCACGAAATAGGCGGGCGCGACCAGCATGCTGAGCACCAGGACGGGCAGCAGCGCCCGGGGCGCGGAGATGCCGCAGGCGCGCATTCCGATCAGCTCGCCCTCGACCGCCAGCAGACTCACCAGCAGCGCCGTGCCGACCAGCAGTGCCATGGGAACGACGCGCGATGCGAGCAGCGGAAGTCGCGCCGCATAGAAGCGCGCCACCTGGCCGCCCGATGCGTGGAAGCGCGCGAACCAGTCGAGGCGCTCCATCACGTCGATCAGCAGATACGCCACGAGCAGAACGCCGAACGCGAGGGCAACCAGCTGCAGCGCCCGCTCGGTGATGTAGATCGTGAGCGCGTAGGGCCGCGGCCTGCCGGCGGCGTGCGCGCTGAACAAGGTGAGGCGCCGCGTGGGCAGTTGGGGTCGGTCGAAGGCGAGACCGAGCACCTCGGCACGGCGCGCGCGCAGCAGCAGCAGGCCCGCCAGCAGCGCCAGCACTCCGTTGGGGAGCCAGACACCCGCGGCTACACCGACGACCTCGGCCTGAATCAGTCCTTCCCCGAACTGGACGAGCACGAAGTAGGCGAGCGTCGTCACGATCCCGAGCACGCTGCCACCGGCGCGAGAGAAGTGGCGGCGCATCAGGAACAGCGGCACCGCCAGAAGACCGAAGAGCAGGGTCGCGGCGGGCGTGGAGAATCGGCGCTGCAGCTCGATCGCGGCGCGCGGCAGCGGTTCCGCCTCGCTGGGAACGAAGGCTTCGGCGGCAGCGGCGAGCTCCTCGAGCGTGAGGCTCTGCAGCTGTTTTTCGGCGCTGCGCGCGATGGGCTGGTCGCCCGCGGGCAGCGCGGTCGTCATCGACTCGAAGCGCAGCAGGTGCGCACCCTCGCGCGGCGAGAGCAGCAAGGCGCCGTTCTCGAGCGTGATCTCCACGCCGCCATCCGGCGTGCCGATCACGAGACCGCTGCGCGCGAAGATCGTCTCGGCGATTCCGGGAGACCAGACCAGCACCCCGCGCAGGTCGTCTCCCCGGGCCGAGACTTCGCGCGCCTCGATCTGCCAGTCCCCGAAACGACTGACGGCAGCGGGCCGGAAGTTCACCAGCGGCTTCTGACGCCCGATGCTCTCCAGGGTCGCATCGAGCGTGCGGCTCGCGAAGGGCGCGCCCCACAGCGACAGCGCCAGGGAGACCAGACCGAGCGTCGCAGCCAGACTCGCGATGGGCCCGATGAGCCGGGGCGCAGACACACCGGAGGCCTCGAGCGCCAGGATCTCGCGATCGGCACCGAGTCGACCGAGCGCCACCATCGCACCGATCAGCACCGCGAACGGGTAGATCTCCGCGGCAACCGGCAAGGCCTCGTAGAAGGCGACGAGCGCGACCTGGCCGGCGGCGATGCCCCGATTCAGGATCAGCTGCGAGAACACCACGAGATCGCGCGTGAGGACGATCAACGTGAGGCCGACGAGCCCGAACAGGAACGGACCCAGCGCTTCGCGCGCCACATACCAGTAGAGGGTGGGCCCGGGGTGACGTCGCCACGGAAGCGAGCGACCGGCGAGCGCGTATTCACCGGACGGCGACAACGCGAGGCGATCCATGTTCCTCCCCGTGGGGCCGGCGATGTCGCGCCGGAGTCCGATGGGTCGGTTGACAAGGAGGCGGGACCCGCGCAGTCTTGCCGCTTCCCCCTCATGACGACGGAATGAATCCTAGAGCGCCGGTGCGCCTCCAAGCAACGGCACCGCGCTCGCGCCGGCCGCACCCTCCACGCGCCGCGACCGAATTCATCGGGATACCTCATGAAAGCCATCATCCTGAGCGCGGGCCAGGGTCGCCGCCTGCTTCCGATGACCGCCGAGCGGCCGAAGTGCCTGCTGCCGGTGGACGGCGATCAGTCGATGCTGTCGATGCAGCTCGGTGCGCTCGCGCGCTGCGGCATCGAGCGCGCGAGCGTCGTCGTGGGCTTCGGAGCCGCCGCCGTCGAGGCGCAGCTGGCGGAGCGCCCGGTCCCCGGCCTGGCGGTGGAGACGCTCTTCAATCCCTTCTTCGCCTCCAGCGACAACCTCGTCAGCTGCTGGCTCGCCCGGAGCCTGATGCACGACGACTTCCTGCTGCTCAACGGCGACACGCTCTTCGAAGACGCCGTGCTCGAGCGCCTGCTCGAGGCGCCGCCCGCACCGATCGCGGTGACGATCGATCGCAAGACGGCGTACGACGACGACGACATGAAGGTCGGCCTGGATGCAAACGGGCGCCTGCTCGCCATCGGAAAGGATCTGCCCGCGCCCACGGTGGGAGCGGAGTCGATCGGGCTCATCGCGTTCCGGGAGTCGGGAGCCAAGATCTTCGCGGACGAACTCGGTCGCGTGATCCGCGCGCCGGCGGCCCTGCGCCGCTGGTATCTCTCCGTCGTAAACGAGCTCGCGCAGCACAATGCCGTGGAGACCGTCTGCATTCAGGGTCTCTGGTGGTGCGAAATCGACTCCCCGGATGATCTGGCTCGCGCGCGAGCCGATTGTGAGGCGCGAAGCCGCGCGTAACATCGCCCCCCCGGGCCCACACCGGGGCTCCCGGGAGGCACTCCGAGGCTGAACGGCTCGGTTTCGGTGCGCCGGGAGTAGTCAACCGCCCCGGTTCTCGCTATTCACCCCCCGAGGACGGGTGGGAGGCCCAGAATCCCATGCAGATCCGCGACATCCCGCTTGGACACGGCGCGCCCCTCGTCCTGATCTCCGGGCTGAACGTGCTCGAGTCGCTCGAAGGTGCTCTCGCCTGCGCCGCGTCGGTTCAGGCGATTGCCGAGCGCCATGGCCTGCCCGCAATCTTCAAGGCGTCCTTCGACAAGGCGAACCGATCGAGCCACAGCAGCTTCCGGGGACCCGGTCTCGACGAAGGCCTGCGCATGCTCCAGCGGGTCAAGGCCGAGACGGGTCTGCCCATCACCACCGACGTACACGAGCCGGGCCAGGCGAAGATCGTCGCCGAGGTGGCGGATCTCCTGCAGATCCCGTCCTTCCTCTCGCGACAGACCGATCTGGTCGCCGCCTGCGCGGGGACGGGGCGCCCCCTCAACGTCAAGAAGGGCCAGTTCATGGCACCGGCGGACGTCGCGCTCGTGGTGGAGAAGGCGGAGCGCTACGGCGCGGGTGGCACGATGGTCACGGAGCGCGGCACGAGCTTCGGCTACAACGACCTCGTCGTCGACATGCGCAGCCTGGTGACCATGCGGGAGTACGCGCCGGTGTGTCTGGACGCAACGCACGCCGTGCAGAATCCGGGCGGGGGCGTGCGGTCCAGCAGCGGGGATCGCCGCTTCGTGTCGCCGCTCGCGCGGGCGGGCGTCGCGGTGGGCATCGACGCCCTCTTCGTCGAAACGCACGCCGATCCGGACGCGGCGCCGTGCGACAGCGCGTGTCAGATCCGCATCGAGGACCTGGACCGCTTGCTCGCCGAGGTCTGCGCGATCCGCGCGGCGGTCGCAGACGCCCGGCCCTGACGTGGCCACGCGGGGGGCAGTGCTTGCGCGGCAGGAGCCCCGCAGCGACGCCGCCCGGCACCCACCGCGCGTCTGGGTGCTCGCCGACGACCGGCCCGGCAACACGACCCAGTCGATCGGCCTGGCGGAGACGCTGGGCTGGCCGTACGAGCTCAAACGCCTGCAGTGTCGCTGGCCGTCGCGGCTGCACAATCGGCTGCTCGGGGCGCACCGCCTCGGCATCGACGCGCGGCGTTCGTCGCCGCTCGAGCCTCCCTGGCCGGATCTGGTGATCGCCGCGGGAAGGCGCACCGCACCCGTAGCGCTCTGGATCCGCAAGCGTGCGGGCGGCGACACGAAGATCGTGATGCTCGGGCGCAAGGGAGCCGACGATGCGCGCCGTTTCGATCTCGCGGTGACACCCTCCTATTGCCGCCTGCTGCCGCATCCTCGGCGCGTCGAGATCGCCGCGCCGCTGCACCGCGTGTCCGAAGCGCTTCTCGCGGAGGCGCGCCGCGGCTGGCAAGAGCGCCTCGGGGCAGCCCGGCGGCCGCGCATCGCGCTGCTGGTGGGTGGCACCTCGGGACAGTATCGACTGGGCGCCGCCGTGGCGCGGCGCCTCGCCGCGGACGTCGTGCGCATGTCACAATCTTGTGGCGGATCCGTCTTCGTCACCACGAGCCGCCGTCTCGGCGCGGCGGCGACGCACGCGCTGTGCAGCGGCATGCAGGAAGTCGCTCACCTGCACCGCTGGACGCCGCGCGCGACGGAGAATCCCTATCTGGGCTATCTGGCGCTGGCCGACGCATTCGTCATCACGGGAGACAGCGAGTCGATGCTGTCCGAGGCCTGCTCGCTGGGCAAACCGGTCTATGTGTATCCCCTCCCCGTGCGCCGCTCCTTCCGCATCTTGAGCACCCCGCGCGACGCGGTGTGGCGGCGGGCGGTCTCGGGGCGCGGCGCCCTCGCGCGCATCTGCAGCGCCCTGATCGAGCGCGGCTGGGTCCGCCCCGCGCGCGATCTCGACCGCTTCCACGCGGCGCTCCAGGCGTGCGGCGCGGCTCGGCGCTTCGCGGGTGTCTATGACCCCGCCCATGCGGCTGCCCCGCTGCACGATCGCGACGCGGTCGCCGCGCGCGTGCGCGCGCTGTGGCCGCACGGGGCCGGCGCGGCGCTTCCGCTATAGTTCTTGACCTGCGCGGACCCCTGAGAACTCCGCGCCTCCCCTCCCCCGCCAACCCGTGCAATTCGGTCCGGATCGCCGCATGCGCCTGCTCCGCTACTTCTTGCGCGCCTATCCCTGGCAGAGCCTGGTGGTGCTCGCGTGTCTGCTCGTCGCGGCGCTGACCGAGGGCATCGGACTCTCCGCGCTGCTCCCGCTGCTCTCCCTCGCCACGGGATCGGGTGCCGACGGCGCGGTGCGCGCAGCGCCCTCCGCATACGAGCAGTGGGTGCGCGCAGAGCTCGCCGAAATCGGCGTCGAGCCGACGCTGGGCGTGCTGCTGGCGCTGATCGCCACGGCGTTCTGGCTCAAGGGCATGCTGCTGCTGCTCTCCAAGAAGCAGGTCGGATACACGGTGGCGCGCGTCGCCACCGATCTGCGCCTGAACCTCCTGCAGGCGCTTCTCACCGCGCGCTGGCGTTTCTATACGCGGCAGCCCATGGGCGCCGTCGCGAACTCGATGGCGACCGAGGCGGATCGCGCGTCGGAGGCCTACCGACATCTGGCGCTGATCGCGAGCTACGGGGTCGAGGCGGTGCTCTACGCCGGGATCGCGCTGGCGATCTCCTGGCGCGCAACGCTGGCGGCCGGACTCGGCGCGCTGTTCACCGTCTCCGTGCTGCACGCGCTCGTGCGCATGTCGGGACGCGCCGGACGCAAGCAGACCCGGCTGCTCAAGTCGCTGCTGGAGCGGCTCACCGACGCGCTGCAGGCCGTGAAGCTCCTCAAGGCGACCGGTCGGGAGGCGTCGATCGGACCGCTGCTCGCCGAAGACACGCGCAAGCTGAACCGCCAGCTCGAGCGCCGCGTGCTGTCGCAGGAGGCGCTCCGCGCCCTGCAAGAGCCCATCCTCGTCAGCTTGATGTGTGCGGGCGCCTTTGTCGCGCTGGTCGTGCTGGCCATGCCTTTTTCGAGCGTCATGGTCCTGATCGTGATCGTCACCCGGACGCTGACCCGCGTGAACTCGATGCAGTCGAAGTATCAGTCGATGGTGACGGAGGCGAGCGCCCTCTGGTCGCTCAGCGAGCTCATCGATCGCGCCAGGCAGGAGCGCGAGCCGCTCGGCGGCAGCGTCGCCCCGCACCTCGATCGCGCCATCGAGTTCAAGAAGGTGAGCGTCCGCTACGAGGATCGGCCGGTCCTCGACGAGGTCTCCCTCGAGCTGCCGGCCGGACGCATCACCGCCATCGTGGGCCCCTCCGGTGCGGGCAAGACCACGTTCGTCGATCTGATCACCGGATTGCTGAAGCCGGATTCGGGTCAGGTCGTGATCGACGGCGTGCCCCTGGACGCGTTCGACCTGCACCGCTGGCGCGAGGGCATCGGCTACGTACCCCAGGAAATCCTCCTGCTGCACGACTGCATCCGTACCAACGTCACGCTGGGGGATCCGAACGTGACGGATGCCCAGGTGGAGCAGGCGCTGCGCAGCGCCGGGGCGTGGGAATTCGTCGCGAATCTGCCGGATGGCATCCGCGCCAGCGTGGGCGAGCGGGGCGCCCTGCTCTCGAGCGGGCAGCGGCAGCGCATCGCGATCGCCCGTGCGCTGGTGCACCGCCCCAGACTCCTGATCCTCGACGAGGCCACAGCTGCGCTCGACGCGGCGAACGAAGCGGCGATCTGGGCCAGCGTGGAGCGACTGCGCGGCGCAACCACGGTGGTCGCCATCTCCCACCAGCCGTCCCTCGCGAAGATCGCCGATCGCGTCGTGCGCATCGACGACGGCCGCGCCGTCGAGACCGCGCCGGAGAGGCCGGCTCGAGCTCCAAGTCAGGAAGTGGCGTAGCTCCCGTGGACCGCTTGAGGACATTGGTGCTCGCCGGCCAACGCGGTGCCGCAGATCCCTTCGCCGCGAGCCTCGCGGCGCGCCATCGAGCGCTCCTGCCCGTAGCGGGCATGCCGATGCTTCTGCGCGTGATCCGCACGCTGCGCGAGACGGGTGCGGTCGGGCGCATCGCGCTGAGCATCGACGAGCCCGCCGCGCTCGACGAAGTGCCCGAGCTCCGCAACCTGATCGCGAAAGGAGAGATCGACGTACACCGCAGCCTCGACTCGCCCAGCCGAAGCGTCTCCGCCGTGCTCGCCGACTGCGCTGCGGACGAGCCCCTGCTGGTGACGACCGCGGACCATCCGCTGCTGACGCCCGAAATGGTCGCGCACTTCGCCGCAGCCGCGGGGCACAGCGACGCGGATCTGCTGGTGGGCGTTGTCGCCGCCTCGCTGCTCCGGCGCAGCTACCCCGAGACGACGCGCACCTACGTGCGCCTGCGCGGAGAGGCCTACAGCGGCGCGAATCTCTTCTGCTTTCGCACGGAGCGGGCGCGCCGCGCCGCGCGCTTCTGGCTGCGTGTCGAGCGGCAGCGCAAGAGCCCCTGGCGCATGGTGCGCGCCTTCGGGCCCCGCCTGCTGCTGCGCTTCGCGCTGCGCCGCCTCGATCTCGATGCGGCACTCGAGGCCGCCTCGCAGCGGATCGGGGCGGTGATCCGCGCGGTCTCGCTGCCCTTCCCCGAGGCTGCCATCGACGTGGATCGCCCAGCGGATCTCGAGCTGGCGGAGCGCATCCTCGCCGCGCGGGCCGGAACGGCGCCGCGCACCTGATCGATCTCACGCGGGTCCGGCGAGGAGCGTTTCGGGGCGATCGCTCTCGACGAAGCGCTGCGTCTGCGGATCCCAGCTGCGAGCGCGCAACGTGACGCGGAAGCGCGCTGTGCCCGCCCCGGCGTCGCGCGCTTCGAATGCGAGCACATGGTATTGCGCGCGCTTGTGGGGCTTCGTACCGATGTCGGAGGCGGAGCGGGCGCACACGACCGGAATCGATCCATGCGGCCCTTCGATGCGCGCGATGCGCGTGCGGTGCAGATGCCCGTGCAGCACGATCTCCGCGCCGGCGCGCTGCAACACGTCACACAGCGCGCGCGCGTCGCAAAGCCCTCGACGCGGGGACGTCGCACCCGGATCCGGCGGATGGTGGATCAAGACCACGCGCTGCAAGCCGGTCGGTGCGAGCGCACTCAACACGCGCTCGAGGCGCGCGAGCTGCTGACCCCCGACCCGGCCCGACGCGAGAAACGGAGGCGTCGGGACCGCGGAGGATACGCCGATGAGCGCCACGGGCTCCCGGATGCGAACACTCGGAAAGGCGAGCCCGCGATAGGCGCCACCCTGCGATTCGCCCAGCAGCGCGCGGCCCGCGGCGTCCGATTCGAGATACTCGCTCCACAGATCCCAGGAGCACGCACGGGGCACGCGCACGTAGGTGTCGTGGTTCCCCGGCACGGCGGTGACGCGCTCGGGACTCCCGATGCGCCGCAGCCAATCCCGAGCTACGAGGAACTCTTCCTCGAGCGAGACATTGGTCAGGTCGCCCGTGATCACGAGCTGATCCGGAGATGTGACAGCGAGGTCTTCGAGCAGCGCATCCAGCACCTCCGTGCGATGCGTTGCGCCGCGGCGCAGACGCCACGACAGCCAGCCGAGCAAGCGCTTGCCGAGCAGCGGACGCAGCGAGCCCGGAGCCACGGGCGTGGCGTGCAGATCCGAAAGGTGCGCGAGGGTGAAGATGGCTTGGACCTCCGCGCGGGCGATCGGCAAGGCTAACCCACGCCGCGCCGCTGTGATACCTTGAGTGACTTCTGATGCCCGCTTCGTCCTTCGATGACGCGTCCTCCGCGTGGGTCCTGCGCAGCAAGAAGCCGCGCGTCGAGATCTACGGACTGACGACGGAAGAGCGGCTGCTGCGCTCGCTGGCAAGAGCCGGCTGCACGTCCGCAGAGCTCGTGACGCCGGACGCGCGACCGGCGCTGCCGCGCGCGAAATCGGTCGTCGTGGTCCGCGGCGACGCGATCCTCGACGAGCGCCTCGTCGCCGGCCTCGTCGCGCGCCCCGGCGCACTGCTCGTTGCGCGCGGACCCGGGCTGTTGGGTGGCCACGTGCCGAGCGAGCGTGCCGAAGAACTCGTGCACGCGCTGGCCAGCGGCGTGCCGCCGGAGGGAATCGGGGGCGTGCCGCAAGTCTCGCCGGCAGAGTTCGCGCCGGCCTACGTGGCCAGCCTGCGCAAACGCGAGGCGCCGTTCGCGCTGTTGGCAGCTCCGGAGCGCGCGCGAGAGATCGAGGAGCGCATCTTCGGGGCTGCCTACAAGGGCGTGACGGATCTCGTCACCAAGTGGATCTGGCCGCGGCCGGCCCTGTGGGCCACGCGCGTGTGCGCGCGTGCCGGCGTGCACCCCAACACGGTCACCATCGCGAGTTGGGTGCTCGCGATCGGCGCGGTGGGCCTCTTCGCGACCGGCTGGTTCGGGACGGGCTTGCTGGTGGCGTGGCTCATGACCTTCCTCGACACGGTGGACGGCAAGCTCGCCCGCGTGACGCTCACCTCGAGCAGGCTCGGCGACGTGCTCGATCACGGCCTCGATCTCGTCCATCCCCCATTCTGGTACGCCGCATGGGGCCTCGGACTCGGCGCCGGATACGAGCTCGCCACGGCCATCGCGGTCGGAGGCTACCTGCTCGGGCGCTTGCAGGAAGGGATCTTCCTGGCCGCCTTCGAGATCGAGATGCACTCGTGGCACCCCCTCGACGCGTTGTTCCGCACCATCACCGCGCGCCGCAATCCCAACCTGATCCTGTTGAGCGTGGGAACGCTCGGGGGGCGCCCCGATCTCGGCCTGGTGATGGTGGCGCTCTGGACACTCGTCTCGCTCGGCTTCCACGCGATCCGAATGCTGCAGGCCTTCGCGCGGCGTCGCCGGGGCGAAGCCGTCGCCGCGTGGGACACCGGCGCAACCCCGGAGCCGCGCGAGCCCGCATCGAGCGGCGCGCTGACGCAACGCTGATGCGGCGCTGCGCGCGACCCGGCTGGCTCGCGCTCGCGTGGCTGTGCGCCGCGAGCGCCAGTGCAGGGGGCCTCGCGGAGAGCGTGGATCCGTCTGCGCGACTGCCCGGCGGATCCGCCGCGTCGGAATACTGGGATCTCGTGGCGCATTTCAGCGCCGGGCACCGCGTCTACGCGCGCTTCCAGATCACCAACGAGGGGCCCGGCGAGCGCAACGGCCTCGCCTTCGGACACGTGATCTTTCCCGACGGCAGCGTCACGCCCTTCCAGAACGGGCGCCGCAGGGATCGCTGGACGCTCGGTCCGCAGGGGCGCCGTCTCGAGATCGGCGCGAGCGTGCTCGACCTGTCGCAGGACACGCGACGCCGGCTCTCGGTGGTCAAGCAAAAGAAGGGGATCCGGGTGCAGCTCGAGTGGGCTGCCGATGCCGCGGCCGTCTCGCTGCCGGAGTCGAGCGGCTCCGGCTTCCAGATCGACGTGCTCGCCCTGGCCGCGCCGATCTCGGGGACGCTCTGGGTGCGCGGCATGGACGCGCCTCACGAAGTGCAGGGTCGCGCGGCGTTGACGCACACCTGGATGAACTCGGCGGAGAGCAAGATCGTCGCGCGCCGCGTCGACATCGTGACGTTCGATCCCGATGCAGCGCTCTTCCTGGCCGACGTCACCGCGCCAGACGGCACACATCGTCAAGCCGCAGCGCTCGCGGAGCACGCGCGCATCACGTTCGTGTCACA
This sequence comes from Myxococcales bacterium, assembly GCA_029881215.1. Classification (GTDB taxonomy): domain Bacteria; phylum Myxococcota_A; class UBA9160; order UBA9160; family SMWR01; genus JAOUNA01. The sequence goes on from JAOUNA010000002.1 coordinate 15,564, forward strand.
CGGAGTTGCATCCGATGCGCCGCCGCCCGGCGTCATCCCGGCGCAGCTTCGCGTCGCGCTGCCCGAGTTGAGCGGCTCGGTCTCCCTGGGGGAGGTGCGTTTGCGGCACGATCCCCTCGACGCGCTACCGCTCGCGCTGCGAATGGTGTACTCCTTCGGGACTCGACCGCATCGTGTCTGGGCCGACGCCGGCGTAGCGATGTCTCGATCGAGCGGAGCGGATCGAGCCCCTCTCTCGATTCGGGATACGGGCATCGCCGCCCTCACATTTCTCGGCTCTCCCCCCTCCAACTAGTGGACGTCTGCGGATCCGGAGGATCCATCCGTGCGTATCGGTGTGGTGAACAACTTGCGCGCCGGCCAGAGCCGGCGCTGCGTCTCGAAGCTCCTCGCGCTCCTCGCGCGCTACCCCGACGTCCGCCACATCGAGACCGAGAGCGCCCATGCGCTGCCCGAGGCCCTCGCGGCCCTTCTGCACGAGCGGGTCGAGTTGCTCGTGCTCAACGGAGGCGACGGAACCCTGCAGCATGCCCTCACCGCGCTCTTGTCGAATCCGGATCTCGAGAAGCCGCCCTGGGTTGCACCGCTGCGCGGCGGCCGCACCAACATGGCCGCGCTCGATCTCGGCGTGCGCCGCGATCCCGTCGCGGCGCTCGAGCATCTGCTGCGCAGCGCCGCGGCGGGGCGCCTGCAGGAGCTGCGCGTCGCCCGCCCCGTGTTGCGCGTCGCGTCTTCGCACAGCAACGAGGTGCACTACGGCATGTTCTTCGGCGCCGGCATGATCCAGCGCGCCATCGGCCTCACACACCGCATCTTTCCGAAGGGCCGCAGCCAGGGCGTTCTCGGTGCGAGCCTCGTGACGACCGCCCTGATCGCGAAGACGCTCGCCCGCCCCACGCACGGGATCCTCACGCCGGACAAGGTGGAGATCCTGCTCGACGGGCGCGCCGTGCCGGACGGCGAGTTCTACCTGGTGATCGCCTCGTCGCTGCAGCGCCTCTTCCTGCGCCTGAATCCCTTCTGGGGAGAGGGGCCGGGGGGCGTGCGTTTCACAGCGCTCGCGAGCCGCGTCCCGCGCCTTGCGGCGGCCGTGCCCGGCATCCTGCGCGGCCGACCGGGCGCTGGCGTCAGGCAGGACAGCGGCTACACCAGCGTCAATTCGCATCGGATCGAGCTGCGACTCGCCTGCGGCTTCACCGTGGACGGTGAGATCTTCCCCGCGCGCGCCGACGAGCACGTGACGATCACCGCGGACTCGCGCATCCACTTCGTCCGCGCCTGAGGCCGACCGTGAAGCAGAGCCACGCCGCGCTCGCTCAGCTCGCATCGAATACACTGTTCCGACCCGCCTCCGAGGCGGCCAGCCGGGTCTGCGAAGAGATCCGCTCCCGACACGGGGATGCGCTGGTGGCGGTGCTCTTCTACGGCTCGTGTCTGCGCGGCGAGAGCAGCGAAGGCGTGCTCGATTTCTACGCGCTCGTGGACGATTACGTCCGCGCCTACGACGCGCGCTGGCCCGCGTGGCTCAACGCAGCGTTTCCTCCGAGCGTCTTCTATCTCGAGTGTGATGCGGGATCGCAGCGCCTGCGGGCCAAGGTCGCCGTCATCTCGGTGCGCGACTTCTTGCGGGGAGTCGGAGCCCGCAGTGTGCGCTCGGGGATCTGGGCGCGCTTCTGCCAGCCCTCCGTCGCGGTATGGGTGCGTGACGCAGCCGCGCGCGAGGCGCTGGTCGCGGCGGTGGTCCGCGCGGCGCTCACCGCCGTCGAGCGAACACTTCCGCAGCTGCCCGACGCACGCGGCATGCAGCGCTTCGACGCGACGTCGTTCTGGCAGGCGTCGTTCCGGGAGACCTACGCCGCGGAGCTGCGCGCCGAGAGCGACACCACCATCCAGAATCTCTACCACACGGCGCCGGAGTACTACGCGCGCCTGCTCGAGGCGGCGCTCGAGTCTCTCGCCGGCGAGCGGCGGATCGCGCTGCGGCGCGACGGCGCGCTGTGGATCGTCGAGCATCCGCTCCGCCGCCTGAGGCGCGCGCGCACCATCGCGCGGCTGCGCAGACCCGCTGCCAAGCTGCTCGCCCTGATCCAGCTGCTGAAGAGTGCCTGCACCTTCGGCGATTGGCTGCCCTACGCGCTGTGGAAGCTGGAACGGCATACGGGCACGCGACTCGTGCTCACGGAGAGGCAGCGCCGTCATCCGTGGCTGTTCGGCTGGCCCCTCATCCTGCGCGTGCTGCGCCGCGGCGAGCTGCGTTGAGACCGGACGGCACGCCGCGCTCTGCAGGAGCCCTGCGCCCGGCTGACGCCCCACGCCGTGCGGGTCGCGGGAGTCAGGCTCCGACGGGCGGATTCGCCTCGAGATCGAGGGCGGCGGCCAGATCGGCCACCACGCCACTCACGCGCTGCAGCGTTCCGTTGGTGTCGCCCTGGAACAGGCCCAGGAAGCGCTCCGTCAGCACCTGCTCCGCGCGCAGGATGGCGCGTCGCCCTTCCTCCGCGAGCTCGAGCCGGACGCCGCGCCGATCCGAAGCCACCGGAACGCGCCGCAGCATCCCGGCGTGCTCCAGGCCGTCGACCAGGGACGTGAGCGTGGGACGGCTCACACCCAGGGTCGAGGCGAGAATACTGGCGCGCACGGGCCCGTCCGCGATTGTGACGAGCAGGCGATACTGCGGCAGGCTGATGCCGGTGCTGCGGCAGACCTGCTCGGCCAGCCGGGCCAGCCGGGCCAGCAAGCGGATGCCAGGTCGGAAGTCCGGAAGCGGCAGCGCGAGCCGATCGGATCGTCCCCCGACCAGGAGCAGCGATTGCGAGCTCATGGGTTGATTCACCTCAGGGGTTGGCGCTGATTCGATGGCGCGGCGCGAGTATAGAACCGGAAAACCTAATTAGACTAGTCCAATCTCTGAAAAATCTTCTAACTGATCGACAGCAGTAGATTTTCTTCTGAGGTGACAGGGGGATACGGCGCGATACGCTTGGCCCCCATGGGATCTACCGCCCTGGTGACGGGCGCTTCTTCGGGGATCGGCGCCGCGACGGCTCGCGTGCTGGCGCAGCGGGGCTTCGAGGTCTTCGGCACCAGCCGCAGGCCCGAGGCGCTGCCGCCGGAGGCGCCGACCGGCATCCACTGGCTCGGCATGGACGTGCGCGACGAGGCGTCGGTCGGCCGCGCCGTGGCCCAGCTGCTGGACACGGGCTCCGGGCTCGACGCGCTCGTCTGCAACGCCGGCTGCGGCATCTTCGGCAGCGTCGAGGAGGTTCCACTCGAGGCGGCGCGGGCCCAGTTCGAGACCAACTTCTTCGGCACGCTCTGCACGCTGCGCGCCGCGCTGCCGCATCTTCGAGCGCGAGGCTCGGGCCGCGTCGTGCTGGTCGGCTCGCTTGCCGGGCGGGCCCCGATCCCGTTCCAGGCGCATTACTCGGCGTCGAAGGCGGCGATCGAAGCGCTGGCGCTGGCGCTGCGCAACGAGCTGCACCCGCTCGGCGTGCGCGTCTCCCTGGTCGAGCCCGGAGACATTCGCACGGCGTTCAACGACGCCGTGGACTTCGGAGACCCGCAGGCCTCGGCGTACCGCGATCGCATCGCGCGCTGCCAGGGGGTCATCGAGAAGACGATGTCCGAGGCGCCGGGCCCCGAGATCGTCGCAAATGCGATTCATCGCGCGCTCACCGCACGCCGGCCGCGCGTGCGCTACGCGGTCGGTCCGGAATCGCGGCGCGTCCCCCTCGGTCGTCGCCTGCTGCCGGACGCCCTCGCGCTGCGCCTGATCCGCGCGCACTTCCGCGTTTGACACTGGGAGGTGCAGCGCTCGGGGATGCGGCGAGCGCTGTGCTATTTTTCCGCTTCGCGCCACGGTTCGAATCGAGCTCTTGCGGCTCGCCTCTCACACCGGAACTCGGACCTGCGAACCCCGTGCAAGAGGAGCGCTTCCGATGAGCAATCGCGTGTACGTCGTCGGCGTCGGCATGACCCGGTTCGAGAAGCCCGGCTCCCGGGAGTGGGACTATCCGGACATGGCGCGGGAAGCGGGCGAGAAGGCGCTCTCGGACGCGGGCATCGCGTATGAAGAGATCGAGCAGGTGATCGCGGGCTACACGAGCGGCGACTCCACCAGCGGCGAGCGCGCCGTCTACACGCTCGGTCTCACGGGCATTCCCATCTACAACGTGAACAACAACTGCTCGACGGGTTCCACCGCGCTCTTCATGGGGAAGCAGCTGATCGAGGGCGGCCTCGCCGACTGCGTGCTGGCGATCGGCTTCGAGAAGATGGAGCGGGGATCCATCGGGATGAAATACACCGATCGCACGCCCCCGCTCGATCGGCACATCAAACACATGGCGGAGCTGCGCGGCTTCTCGGAGGCGCCGATGGCCCCCCAGCTCTTCGGCAATGCTGGCCGGGAGCACATGGAGCGCTACGGCACGCGACCGGAGCAGTTCGCAAAGATCGGCTGGAAGAACCACAAGCATTCGGTCAACAATCCGTACTCGCAGTTCCGGGACGAGTACACGCTCGAAGACATCCTCGGCGCGCCGATGATCTACGAACCGCTGACGAAGCTGCAGTGCTGTCCGACGTCGGACGGTGCCGCAGCGGCCCTGCTGGCGAGCGCGACCTTCGTCGAGAAGCACGGGCTGCGAGACCAGGCGGTGGAGATCCTCGGCATGGCCATGGCCACCGATCTGCCGAGCAGCTTCGAAGAGAAGAGCTCGATCAAGCTCGTCGGCTACGACATGACGAAGAAGGCGGCCGAGCAGGTATACGAGCAGTCGGGGTTCGGCCCCGAGAACGTGGATGTGGTGGAACTTCACGACTGCTTCTCGACGAACGAGCTGATCACCTACGAGGCGCTCGGCTTGTGCGCGGAAGGCAAAGGCGGAGAGCTGGTGGACTCCGGCGCCACGACCTACGGCGGACAGCCGGTCGTGAACCCTTCGGGCGGATTGATCTCGAAGGGACATCCCCTGGGCGCCACCGGCCTCGCGCAGTGCGCGGAGCTCAACTGGCAGCTGCGCGGCATCGCCGACGCACGCCAGGTCGAAGGCGCCGAGCTCGCGCTCCAGCACAACCTCGGTCTCGGCGGCGCCGCCGTCGTCGCGATGTATCGCAAGGCAGCGTTCGGCGACCGCTGAGCGCTACAGCCGCCCGAGGATCGCTTGAGCCGAGTCGCTGCAGATCGCGCGCCCGCCGCAACGAGCGAAGACCCCCGACTGAATTCTGCGCGCAAGCTGGTCTACGCGAGCGGCGACGTCACACTCAACACGGCGCTGTCGGCGCTCTCGATCATCTTCATCCAGTACTTCCTCACCCAGGTCGCCGGGCTGAGGCCGGAGCTGGCAGCCGCCGTGCAGCTCGTGGGCCGCGCCGTGGATGCCTTCACCGATCCGGCAATGGGCCGCCTCTCGGATGCGTGTCGCTGGAAGCTCGGCCGCCGGCGCCCCTTCCTGCTGATCGGCGCCGTGCCGTTCGGTGTCACCTTCGCGCTGCTGTGGGTCGATCTCGGCGCGGCTTCCCAGTGGGAGATGTTCACCTACTACACCGGCATCTACGTGCTGCTCAGCCTGGCGATGACCGTGCTGTCGATCCCGTACCTGGCGCTCCAGCCCGAGATGGCGCTCGGCTACGACGCGCGCACGTCGCTGAACACCTTCCGCAATGCCGGATCGGTGCTCGGCATTCTCGCAACCGTGGCGTTCCGGCCGCTGGCGCACGCCCTGGGCGACGGCCCGCGAGGCTTCGCCTGCGCGGGCATCGCGTTCGGACTGCTGCTCGCGCTGCCGTGGCTCCCGATCTTCCTCGCCACGTGGGAGCGCCCGGAGTTCCAGCAGCGCACGCCCCGCATGACGCTTCGCGCCGGCCTGCTCGCCGTCGCGCGCCACCGCGCCTTCCGGAAGCTCGTCGGCCTGTATCTGTGCGGTCGCGTGGCCATGGATCTGGTGGGCGCGATGCTCATTCTCTACTTCACGCACTACATGGGCCGCACCCACGACTTCGAGCGCGTGATGCTGCTCTTCCTGGCCGTCGTGCTCGTCTCTCTTCCCTTCTGGCTGCGCGTCGCCCAGGGATTCGACAAGGCGTCGATCTTCATCGTGGGCTCGCTGTGGTGGATCGTGTCCCTGCTGTCGCTCCTGCTCGCGGAGCCCGATTGGCCGCGCTGGTCCGTCTTCGCGCTCGCCGCGCTCGGCGCCGTGGGGTACGCCGTCGTGGATCTGATGCCGTGGTCGATGCTGGGCGAAGTCGTCGACGCGGACGATCTCGCCACCGGCGAGCGCCGGGAGGGCATCTACAACGGCTTCTTCACCTTCCTGCGCAAGCTCGCGGGCACGATCGCCGTGGCCCTGGCGCTCGCATCGCTGGGAGCGCTCGGCCTCACGAAGGGGGACGCCCAGTCCGAGACGGTGCGCAGCGCGATCCGATTGCTGTCCACGCTCACGCCGGCCGTGTTTCTCGCACTCGGGGTGTGGATCGCCCGCGGCTACCCGCTCTCCCGCGAGCGGCACGCCCGCATCGTGAAGCAGCTCGCGGAGCGCAACGCGAAGCGCTGAGGTGAACCGCGCAGGCGCCCGCGCAGGAACCGCTTCAGCGCGTCAGGCCGCCGGCGCGCAGCCCCTCCTCGACGAGCGCGCGGGGCTCCGGATGCGCGGCGAAGGTGAGGTGCGCGCCCGGATACCACGCCATGCGCGGTCGCTCCCAGTGGCGCCACAGATCGCGCGCCTGCTCGGGGGGCACGATGCGGTCGGCCGTCCCGGCGAAGAGGAAGCGCCGCTCGCGGCTCACGCGGGGTGTCAACGCGAGGGGCGAGACGACGCGGAGCACATCCGAGACGTCCCGTTCCTTGATGTCGTGGAGCTGCGCTTCGCGCACCTGCATCGCAGGGCTGTGCCGGAACAGCAGGTGCGCGAGATCCACGGCGGGGACGCCCACGATCGCGCAGGAGAGGCCCTCGCAGAGCGAGGCGAGCAGCGCGGCGTTGTATCCCCCGAGCGAGATGCCGTAGACGCCGATCTTCATGGCGCCCTGCCCCTCCAGCCAGGCGAGCATGCGGCGCACGTCCCAGACCGCCTGCGCCTCCGCGTGGAGCGTGTCGATCACGTCCGCTCCCAGGTAGCCGTCGCCGCTGCTCCAGCCGGGCGCGCGGGGCCCGTGCAGCGGGAGCACGGGGAGCAGCAGATTGAGTCCCAGCTGACGGTGCAGCCAGTCGGGGCGGAACGCGTGGAGGTCCACGATCGGTCGGCCCATTCGATAGCCGTGGATGCAGATCAACCAGGGGCGCGGGGCGCCGCGGTGGCGCAGGACCCAGGCGTGCGCCACCCGGTTCTCTGCGTAGCCGAGCCAGCGCGAGGCGCCCGGCTCTTCGTCGTGCGGCTCGTAGCCGCTCTCGAAGCGCAGGTGTTCATAGGCGATGCCGCCCGTCGCGGCGGGCGAGAGCTCGGGAGACTCGAGACCCGGAGGTCCCCGGTGATAGCTCTCCGGCTTCTCGAGCCAGCCGGCGGCGTCGAAGAGCTCGCGCGCGCGCGCCACCTCGCGCCGGATGCGCGCGAGATCGCCGCCGCTCCGGAGCATCGCCGCGAGCGTGTTGCTCGAGAGGACCAGCTCATCCAGCGCGACCTCGGCGGCCAGCCGCAGACCCTTCGCGGACGCCGGCACCTCCTCGACGCGGGTCTCGACGCGCAGCGTGTACGCCCCCGCCGCGACGAAGCCGAGCGCCGAAGCGGCCAGCAGCAGGAGCCCGTGTCCGGCGCCCACCAGGGGGAGAGCGGGCAGTGCCGCGAGCACGCCGAGTGCGCCTCCCAGCGCCGCGAACTGACCGATGCGCAGCTCGCCCGGCATCCCGAGCATGGCGAGACCGGATCCCAGCAGCAGGGTCCCGGGAAGCACCGAGACGAGGAAGCCGGGAAGTCCGTGCGCGGGCGCACTCCACAGCCAATAGAGCCCCGCGATCAGCGGCAGCCAGCCCTCTCGGTACCCGCGAGACGATTCGACCACGTATTGCGCTCCCGTCCGGCCCTGCGCGCGATGCGCCGTGCCGCGCCCACTCGGTTCTGCGCGCCCGAGCGAGCATAACCTGGGCCGTTCGATCCCGTCAGTCGCCCGCTCCCGGCTCGCCGCGTCGCTGGCGAGCGCTCACGACGCGAACAGTCCGCGGATCGCGTGCCACGTCTCGGGCACGGCGAACCAGAGCACGAAGATCAGGAAGATGGGAACGGCGAAGCGAAGCAGCCAGCGCCACAGGAAGAACCAGGGCACGCCGTGGGCTCCCGCGCGCGCCTCGGCGACGGGATCTCGCATGAACCATCCCACGAAGACCGAGAGCGCGAGGCCGCCGCCCAGCAGGAAGAGGTTGTTCGCGATCTGATCGACCACCCCGAGCACGTCGGTGCTCCAGGCGGAAGGCGTCCCGAGCAGCGTGATCGCCGTACCGCTGACGAGGGCCGCGCGCCTGCGCGACCACCCGAGTCCGTCGATCGCAGAGGCAACGACGACCTCGAGGAGCGAGATCGCCGAGGTGAGTGCGCCCACCACGAGAGCGGCGAAGAAGGCAAATCCCACCACGCGTCCCACGCCGCCCATCTCCGCGAAGGCCTGCGGCAGGGTGATGAAGAGCGCACCGACGGTGCTCGCCTCCACGCGCGCTTCCAGCCCCAGCGCGAAGATCAGCGGAAACACCACGAGTCCGGCGAGAAACGCGATCGCAACGTCCGCGCCGACGATGATCAGCGACTCGTTGGGTAGGTGTTGATCGCGCCCGAGATAGCTGGCGAAGGTGAGCATGGCGCCCATTCCGAGGCTCAGGCTGAAGAAGGCCTGACCCGCGGCGTCCTTCAACACGCTCCAGTGGAGCAGCTTGGAGACGTCTGCCGAGAGATAGTAGGCGTAGCCGGCCGAAGCTCCGTGGAGCGTGGTGGCGTAGACCGCGAGGCCCGCCACGATGACGAAGAGCGCGGGCATCAAGAGCATGGCGGTGCGCTCGATTCCGCGCTTCACGCCGCCGGCCACGATCCCGATCGTGACGGCCATGAAGAGCACGTGGAAGCCGAACGCGTCCCATCCGGTCGCAATCTCGCCGAACCGGTCGGCCGCGTGGGCACCGAAGCCTTCGGTCAGCACGATCAGGCCGTAGCGGACCGTCCAGCCCGCAATCACGCCGTAGTAGGAGAGGATCAGGAAGCCTGCCGCCACGAAGACGCCGCCGAGCAGCTTCCAGCGCGGGCCGCCGAAGTGCTGCAGCGCACGGATCGGACTCTGCTGCGCCCCGCGACCGACCACGAGCTCGGCCAGCAGGACGGGCAGGCCCACGACCAACGTGACGCCGACGTAGAAGATCACGAAGGCGGCCCCGCCGTTCTCGGCGGCGAGGTACGAGAAGCGCCACATGTTGCCGAGCCCGACGGCGGAACCCACCGCGGCGAGGACGAAGCCCGTGCGGCTCGACCACTGCTCTCTGGCTGCGCTGGCCATGAATCCCTCCGGCGGCCGTGCCCCACGCAGGCACCCTGCCTCGCACGGGGTCGTTGCGGAGCCGGGCGAGCATACAACGCCCGGCCGGGGAGGGCCGACGGCGCACTACACCGCCGGCGCGAGCCGGTCGATAGATGGGGTCGGAGCCCTGCCGGATCACGGAGAGCTGCATGCGAAGCGCGCGCTACGAACGCATGACGAAGATCCTGGCCGATCCGGACGTGATGCTGCGCGTGGCCGAACGGATCGGCCGCTTCGAGTTGGGCACGCGCGACACCCGTCCGGGCGATGCCAGCGAGAGCTTTGCGCCGCGCCAGCGCGCAGCGCTGCAGGCGCACGCAAGCTACTTCCGGGAGAGGTACTTCGAAAGCGGCAGCTCCGTCGCCGGCATCGAGCCCCTGTTGCAGCACGCAGTCTTCATCGAAGCCTCGAAGCACCTGTACGGCAGGACGCACGTGCGCCCCGTTTCCGTGTGGGCGAACCTGCTGCTGCCCGGACAGAAGATCGCCCTGCACACGGACGTGCCCGAGTTCCGCGGCATGCGTCGGGGCAAGGAGCCGGACTGGCTGCTCGTCGCGATGCACCACTCGGGGCTCTTCGACGACTGGCGCATTTCCGCGGCCACCATCGTGATCTGCTTCGGCAGCGAACCCGCCGGCGGAGAGTTCGTCTTCTACCCCGACGGCCCCTACGGGCGCTCGGTCGCCGCCCCCGCCGAGCCGAACACCGGCATCTTGTTCGACGCGGAGAGCGTGTACCACGGGGTCGATTCGCTGGCGCGGAAGAACACGTCCCTGCCCGAGCTCACGCCGCGCGTGGCGCTGCGCTACGGCGGTGACGGCGCGTGGGTACTCGACGACGACCACTCGGAGATGGCGCGCTACCGCTGGGAAGACGTGCGCTACGCGGTGGCCTGGAAGGCACACTGCTTCGCCGACGCCGCGGAGGAGACCAAGGTGCGCGAACACACCCGCGACATCTCGCGCCAGCGCGTGCTCGAGGTCTTGCGCGACGATCTGAACAGCCGAGGCCGCGGAGGAGACGCGCCGCGGGACGAAACCCAGCTCGCGCAGAGAATCTTCGAAAACTACGTGAAATTCCCGCCCGCCAGGCCCTCGACCGCCGCGGGGCGCTGAGGGCGAACGGCCGGCCCCGGCACCTCTCCGTCGGCGACCCACGGCTCGCGTGAGCCGGAGCGGCGCAGCTCCCGCTCCTGCGAGGCTCTTCGGAGCGACATCGGGCCGCTACCCTGGGCGCGTGGGCGACGCGAACGAACTCCGGCGCATCCTCTCGCGCATCGACGGCAGGGGCTACAAAGCCTATCGCGACCTGCGCGGCGCGTTCGACCTCGGAAGCTCGACCCTGTACGTGGACCGCGTGCAGGCCGATCCCTTCGCCGCGCCGACGCGGATCCGCGTGCGCATCCCCGCCGAGCGCGCGTCGCTGCCGCCCTCTTCCCTCGAGAATCGCGTCCGCCGCCTGGCGCTCGCCGACTTCCTCGCGCGCCGGGTGCGCGACGCGACCGACCAGCTCGGCGACCGGAAGCGGGGCAGCGCCAGCAGCGGCCTCGTGCGCGTGGACGCCGGGGGGCAGCAGGTGCTGGAGCGCAGTGCCGTCGCAATCGCAGACGACTGGGTCGAGGTGCGGCTCGAGGTCGGGCTGCCGGCGGCGGGACGGCGCGTGCTCGGCCGGCAGGCGGAGGCGCTGCTGTGCGGCGATGTCGCGCGCGTCGCCGAGCGCGGACTCTGCGCGGCGCACGGGCCCGAGGGCGCGCTGCGTGAGTTCGTCGCGTGCGTCGAGAACCAGGAGGATTTGCGCGCGCAGCTCGACCGCCTCGGCCTGCTCGCATTCGTGGCGAATGGCGCGGTGCTGCCCCGTGAGAGCGGCAGGAGCGATCGACCGCTGCGCGGCGACGCGGTGATTCCCTTCGCGGCGCCGCGCAGCCTCGAGGTGGAGCTCTCGCTCACGCATCCGATGCCGGGCCCGGAAGGCCCGCGCCGAACGCTCACGGGCCTGGGCATTCCGAAGGGCGTGACGCTCATCGTGGGCGGCGGCTACCACGGCAAGTCGACCCTGCTGCGCGCGCTCGAGCGCGCTGTGTATCCGCACATTCCGGGAGATGGCCGGGAGTGGGTGGTGAGTCGCCCGGATCTGGTGAAGATCCGCGCCGAGGATGGCCGGCGCGTGGCGTGCGTCGACATCAGCGGCTTCATCTCGGCGCTGCCCGGGGGTCGCCGCACGGACGTCTTCTCGAGCGACGACGCGAGCGGCAGCACCAGCCAGGCCGCCAACATCGTCGAAGCGGTGGAGGCCGGCGCGCGCGGCCTGCTGCTCGACGAGGACACCTCGGCCACCAACTTCATGGTGCGCGACGCGCGCATGCAGGCGCTGATCGCGAAGCAGCACGAGCCCATCACCCCCTTCCTCGACCGCGTCCGCGAGCTCTACGAGCGCCAGGGCGTCTCGAGCGTGCTGGTCATGGGCGGCTGCGGGGACTACTTCGACGTCGCCGACACCGTGATCCTGATGCGCGAGTATCGCCCCCACGACGCCACCCGCAAGGCGCGCAGCATCGCGCGCGCCCAACCCTCCGCGCGCCGCGCGGAGCTTCGCGACCCCCTGCCGGTCAGCCCCGCGCGCATTCCGCGGCCGGACAGCATCGACGCTTCGCGGGGCCGGCGCGAAGTGAAGATCGACGCGAAGCACATCGACCTCATCGTCTACGGAACCGAGCCGATCGACCTGCGCTGCGTGGAACAGCTGGTGGACCCGAGCCAGACGCGCGCAATCGGCTTCGCGATCCACCTGGCAGCGGAGCGGTTCATGCAGGCGGACGCCTCGCTTGCCGAGATTCTCGAGGCTCTCGAGGCATTTCTCGACGCCCGGGGACTCGACGCCCTCGAGCCCTTTCACCGCCCGGAGCTTCACCCGGGCAACCTGGCCCGGCCCCGCCGCTTCGAAATCGCCGCCGCGCTCAACCGCCTGCGAACCCTCGAGATGCGCGTGCTGTCCGAGGGCGCATCCGATGGCCTCGGGCGGCGGGACAGAACCGGGTAAGCTCACGGCCCATGAAGCGCGTGCTCTGCCTCTTCACGACGCGACCCGCGATCGTCGAGCTGACGCCCGTGCTGCGCGCGCTCGACGCACGCCGCGAGCGCATCGCGACGCGCCACGTGGCCGCCTCCCCGCGCGCAGAGCTCCTCCAGCTCTTCGCGCGCGACGTCGGCATGCGAGTCGATCACGACCTCCCGCTGGCGGAGACGTGTCAGAGTGCGGCAGAGATCGTCTCCAGCGTGCTCGCGTCGCTCGATCCGCTCTTCGAGAGCGAGCCGATCCAGCTGCTGCTCGTCCAGGGAGAGACGAGCGCGGCGCTGGCCGGCGCGCTCGGCGCCTTCCTGCGCGGCATTCCCGTCGCCTACCTGGAGGCGGATGCATCCGTTCGGGCAGGCGCGCAGCCTTCGCCCGAGGCGTTTCATCACAGACTCATCGCGCATCTGGCTTCGCTGCACTTTGCGCCGACGCAGGGCAGCGGAGACAGTGGAGAGCGCATCGCCGATGCCCTCGAACGCTTCCTCGCGGCACGATCGGCGCGCGCGCGCGACGCAGACCCGTCGCCCGGCGCGGCCCGCTCGCTCGCGGATTTCGTGGCGGCGGCGAAGCAGTGCGTCGTGGAAATCCCGCCCGAGGAGGCGCGGCGCATCCTCGACGCACCGGATCGCGAGGGCTGGAGCTTCGTGGATGTGCGCGAGCCGGACGAATACGCCGAAGGCCACGTACCCGGCGCCCGCAGCTTCCCGCGCGGCTTTCTCGAGGTTCGGGCAGACCTCGAGCACTACAAGCGCGATGCCTGGCTCGCGGACCGCAGCCGCAAGCTGATCCTCTACTGCGGCGGGGGGCATCGCAGCGCGCTGGCCGCGCAGACCCTGCGGCAGATGGGATTCCAGCGCGTGGTGTCGATGTCGGAAGGTTGGACGGGCTGGACGCAGCGCGACTACCCGCAGGAGTGATGCGGCGGGCGCCAGCGGGCCGCCCGCGCGGCCGCCGCGCGCCGCCGCGGCTATGCTTCGCGGCATGGTCCATCGCTTCGACTCGGCGCTGCGCGGACGCGTCGCTGCCCACTTGCAGCGCTTCGATTGCCGCGCCCACGGCGGGCCCGGCCTGCGCCACGCGGCGGTCGCGGTCACGCTTCTCGCCGACGGCGAAGGCCGCGCCTGTTTCGCGCTCACGCGGCGCACCACGCGCCTGAGCGCCCACAAGGGGCAATGGGCGCTCCCCGGCGGACGCGTGGACGCCGGCGAGACACCCGCCGAGGCCGCCTTGCGCGAGCTCGGCGAAGAGCTCGGGCTCGAGCTCCCGGCCGACAGCGTGCTCGGCCGGCTCGACGACTACCCGACGCGCTCGGGCTACTGCATCAGCCCGGTGGTGATCTGGGCGGGCGACGGCGCCCGACTCGAGCCGAACCCGGACGAGGTCGCCGCCGCCTACTGCGTGCCGCTGGCGGAGCTCGAGCGCGACGACGTGCCGCGGCTGCGGGCCATTCCCGAGAGCGATCGCCCCGTGCTCTGCATCCCCCTGCTGGGCGCGCACATCCACGCGCCGACGGCGGCCATCCTGTACCAGCTGCGCGAGGTGGGGCTGCGCGGCGAGGCCACGCGCGTGGCCCACTACGAGCAGCCGGTCTTCGCCTGGCGCTGAGCTTCGGGGATCACTCGGGAGCTGCGTCCGGTCGATGAGTCCCGACATGACGCGATCCAGCGGGATCTCCACCGAGGGCTGGACGGCGCTGTGGGCTGGGGCGCTGCTCGCCGCCGTCGCGCTGTGGCTTCCGCTGGCGAGCTTCGTTCTCTCCTACTTCAGCGTGCTGGTCCACGAGATGGGCCACGCGCTGATGGGCTGGATCTACGGCTATCCATCGCTTCCCGCGTTCGACTTCGTCTACGGAGGCGGCGTCACCTCGCACACGCAGCGGGCACCGGCGTTGGCGCTCGGCGTGCAGGGCGCGCTGCTCGGAGTCGCCTGGGTCGTCCGCCGCAATCCCGCCGGCCTGATGCTCGCCCTCGGCAGCGCCGCGCTGTATGCGCTCACCGCCTGGACCCCTCTCCACGAGCCCCTGATCGTCGCCATGGGGCCCGGCGCGGAGCTCGTCGTCTCCGCCGTCTTCCTGCACCGCGGGCTCAGCGGACGCACCTGCCACCACCGAGCCGAACGGTTCGCCTACGCTTTCCTCGGCTGGTTCGTCATCCTCGACAATCTGCGCTTCGCGCATCGGCTCCTCACCAGCGCCTTCCAGCGGGAGATCTACGCGGAGGCCAAGGGCGGCGGGCACTGGATGGACTTCTCCGTGCTGGCCGAACAGCACCTGCACGTCGCCCTCGAGCAGGTCGCCGCGCTCTTTCTCATCCTGTGCTTGCTCGCGCCGACCCTCGCCGTTCTCGGCAACTGGAACCGCCGGACGCTCGCTGCCGCGATCCTCGAGCTGCGCCGCCTGTAAACGCGCGCACGGCCAGCGCGCCGCGCTCAGTCGGCCACGCGCTCCACGCGCACCGCGCAGAACTTGAACTCGGGGATCTTCCCGTCCGGATCGAGCTCGTCGAGGGTGAGCAAATTGGCCGCGGCCTCGCGGAAGTGGAACGGGATGAATACGGACCCCGGGTACTCGCGCACCGCGACGCGCGCGCGCAACGTGACGCTGCCCCGAGGACTCGCGACGCGCACCCGATCCCCGTCGGCGATATCGAGCTTGGCAGCGTCATCCGGATGGATGCCGACGAACGCCTCCGGCTCGATGGCATCCAGGGCCCGGGCGCGGCGCGTCATCGAGCCGGTGTGCCAGTGCTCGAGCAGGCGGCCGGTGTTCAGCACGAACGGATAGACGTCGTCGGGCAGCTCGCGCGCCGCCTCCCACTCGGCCGGCACGAACTTCGCCTTGCCGCTCTCCGTGGGGAAGCCGCCCGAGAACAGCACGACGGGGCCGTCCTCGTTCTCGGGGTCCGGATTCGGCCACAACCTTCCGGTCGGGCTGAGATTCCCGTAGGAGAGCGTCGCGTAGGAGCCCGAGAGCTGCGCGAACTCGTCGAAGATCTCCTCCGAAGAGCCGTAGTGCATCGGGTAGCCCATGCGCGTCGAGATGTCGCAGATGATCTGCCAGTCGAGTCGCGCCTGGCCGGGCATGCGCAGGGCGGGGCGACCGATCTGCACGCGGCGGTCCGTATTGGTGTAGGTGCCGAGCTTCTCGAGATAGGCGCTGGCCGGCAGGATCACGTCTGCGAACTCGGCCGTTTCGGTCAAGAAGATGTCCTGCACCACGAGGAAGTCGAGATTGGCCAGCGCCTGGCGCACCTTGTTGACGTTCGGGTCCGAGAGGAAGGGATTCTCTCCCATGATGTACATGCCCTGGATGCTGCCCTCGAGCGCGCCCTTCGTGATCTCGACGACCGTGAGGCCGCGCACCGGCGAGAGCGGCCGCCCCCAAGCCCGCTCGAACTTTTCGCGAACCTCGGGGTTCTCGACGGGCTGATAGTCCGGATACGCCATGGGGATCAGGCCCGCGTCGCTGGCGCCTTGCACGTTGTTCTGACCGCGCAGCGGATGCAGTCCCGAGCCCGCCCTTCCCACGTTGCCCGTCAACAGCGCGAGCGAGATGAGACAGCGCGCGTTGTTCGTGCCGTATACGTGCTGCGAGATGCCCATGCCCCAGAAGATGATCGCGCTCCGCGCTCGACCGAACGCGCGCGCAATCGCGCGGATGGTGTCCGGCTCGATGCCGCAGATCTTCGCGGCCAGGTCCGGCGTGTACCTGCCGACCACCTCCCGCAGCGCATCGAAATTCTCCGTGTGCTGCTCCACGTAGGCCCGATCCACCAGATCCTCCGCGATGATGACGTGCATCATCGCGTTGTAGAAGGCCACGTCGGTACCGGGCTTGATGCGGCAGTAGAAATCCGCGTGATCGGCCAGATCGGAGCGCCGCGGATCCACGACGATGAGCTTCGTTCCCGCCTTGTGCGCCTGCTTGAAGAAGCTGGCCGCAACGGGGTGATTGGCGGTGGCATTCGAGCCAACCACCAACGCGGCCTCGGCGTTGACGATGTCGCCGTACGTGGTGGTGACGGCGCCGCTGCCGATCATCTCGAGCAGGGCAGCCACGCTCGACGCATGACACAAGCGCGTGCAGTGATCGACGTTGTGCGTTCCCCAGGCCGCGCGGATCAACTTCTGGAAGAGATACGCCTCCTCGTTGGAGCACTTCGCGCTGCCGAAGCCCGCCAGCGCGTCCGGCCCGCTCGTGTCCCGAATGGCGCAGAGTCGCGCCGCGACGAGATCGAGCGCCTCGTCCCAGGTTGCCTCGCGGAAGGCGGGCATCACCTCCGCGTAGTCGACCAGACCACCGGGCTTGCGGCGCCCATCGTGCTCGCCGCGGACGTCTCTCGACAGGGCTCCCTTCGGGTAGTGGGAGTCCCGCCGGATCAGCGGCACCGTCAGTCGCTGCGCGTGCTGCGCGTAGTCCCAGCCGTAGCGACCCTTGACACACAGGCGCTGCTGATTCCCCGGGCTCTCGCGGCCCTCGGCGAAGACGATCGAATTCTCTTGTTCGTCCACGTAGTAGGTGAGCGCACAACCGACGCCGCAGTAGGGACAGACGCTGGCGACCCGCGCGAGCTGCGCTCGAGGCCGCAGCGGCCGAACGATCGGCTTGTCCACCAGGGCGCCGGTCGGACACACCGCGGCGCACTCGCCGCAGGACACGCAGCTGCTCGCGCCCATCGGAAGGTCCAGATCGAACGCGATGCGCGCGCTGTAGCCCTTGCCGGTACGGCCCATGACCTCGTTGTTCTGCACATCGTCACACGCGCGTATGCAGCGATCACAGAGGATGCAGGCCTGGTGATCGACGGCAATCACCGACGAGCTTGCATCCGTCGGCCGGGCGTCGCCGCGGGGCAGGCGCTCGCCCCGCGCATCGTAACGGCGGGCGAGATCGAGCAGCGCGTTGCCTCCCACGGTGGATTCCTTGGGATCCTCCGCCTCGGTCGGCTGATCCGACATCAAGAGCTCGGTGAGCATCTTGCGATGCAACTCGACTTCGGGCGTGGAGGTCTTGACTTCCATGCCCGGGGCGCAGCGGCGCACGCAGGACGCCGCCAGCACGCGCTCTCCGACGTCCACCACGCACATGCGACAGACGCCCACGGGGTCGAGGCGGGAATCGTGACACAGCACCGGAATCTCGATGCCGCGGGAACGCGCGGCCTCCCAGATCGTGGCGCCCTCGTGCACCTCGACCCGCAACCCGTCGATCGTGAGCTCGATCCTCGACACGCGCCTAGATTCCCACCGGTTGGCTGTCGACCGCGAGGTCTGCGAGCACCGAGGCGGAAAGATATCCCCGCTCGGTCCAGCCGCGGGCGAGATTGTAGCTGCGAATCATCTCCTGGAGGCATTCGCGCGTGAGGCGCGCGCCGTCGGCCGTGCCGTCGGGGAGCGACTCCGAGAGAAAGCGCTCCGGGAGCGCGTCGTCCTCGGGCTTCCAGCCTTCGCGGATGTTGAACGACTTGCGCAGGCTGACGATGCGCCGCGCGATCCCCTGGAGCTCGGCGGCGCTGACATCCCATCCCACGACGGCTTGCAGCAGCTCCGCCGTGTCCGCGTAGAAATCCTCGAAGACGCCGCGCAGGAACTTGCAGAGGATGAGCGAGTCGATCAACGCCGCCCGATCCTCCGTTTCGAGCGCGAGCTGCGCGGCCCGCGCGTCCCCGTGCAGGCGGTCCACGCGATCCGAGAAATCGAGCTCGTAGGCGCCACTCCTGTTGTGATCCGCCCCGCGCGTGCCCACCGCAAAGCCGAGCGCCATCGTCTGCAACGCACGGGGCTCGTATCCCGGAATTTCGAGTCCCTTCACCTGCGGCGCAAAGTCGAGGCTGCCGCGACCGACCTGGATCGCTGCGCGGCGCGAGCCTTCCGCGAGGAGATCGCCCAGCCCGCGCCGCTGCGCGATGTCGTCGAGCAGCGCGAGCAGCCCCGCACCGTCGCCAAAGCGCGGCGCTTCGGGCAGGTAGCCGCGCTCGCCGCACTCCATCGCGAATGCGATGGTGCCGCCGGCCGAAACGGTGTCGAGGCCGAGTTCGTCGCAGCGCCGCGATGCGGCCAGCACGGCGTCTGCGTCCGAGACGCCACAGAGGGAGCCCAGCGCGAAGAGGTTCTCGTACTCGATCCGCGTCCTGTCGGTCCTGTTGAAGCCGTAGATGTGCGTGCAGCCGATGGTGCAGCTCGCGCACGTCGATCGAGCCCGCTCGCGCGCGCTCTGCAGGTCCTCGGCCGCGAGCGCCTCCGCGCCGGCAAAGCTGCCGCTCTGAAAGTTTCGCGTGGGAAGCGCGGCAATCCGGTTGAACGCCATCAGATTCGCCACCGTGCCGAGCTCTCGGTACTTGGCGGTCTCGGGGCCGAGCGAGCGCCGGGACAGCTCCCGCGCGAGACGCGCGACCCGCTCCGGATCCGCGACGGGCGTGACCTGCTCGCCGTCGACCACGAGGGCCTTGAGACGCTTGGCGCCCATGACGGCGCCGAGACCTCCGCGGCCCGCGTGGCGCCCGTCGTTCGAGATCGTCGCGAAGCGCACGCCGTTCTCGCCCGCCACACCGATCGCCGCCACGCGCCCGTGAGGGGCGAGCGCCTCCGCCGCCTCCCGGGCGGAGCACCCCCACAGCGACGTCGGGCGCAGCGCGCCATTCACGAGCTCCGAAGGCTGCGCACAGCGGCCGACCAGCACGATGGCGTCGACGCCGCTGCGCTTGCCGGCGATCGCGAAATGCGAGCCCGAGAGGCCGTCGCTGACGAATCCCGTGAGCGGCGACTTCCCCACCACCGCGAGCTTCGCGGAGGTCGTGAGCGGCGTGCCGACCAGGGGCGAGAAGCAGAAGATCAGGGGCGCCTCCGGAGACAGCGGATCCACGCGCGGCGGCGCCTCGCGGTGCAGCAGCCAGGCGCCCAGCCCCACGCCCCCCAGATGTCGGCGCAACACCGACTCGGGCAGCGGAAGGATTTCCTGGCGGCCCGTGGTCAGATCGAATCGCGCGTAGCGACCGTGGAATCCGTACACGCGTCAGCCCCCCACCGACGCATCCATGACGATCACGTGCTCACCGGGTCCGACGGGAATCGAGGCGTCGCGCACGAAAGCGCGCGCCTCGATCGACACCAGGAATGGACGAGCGACGCGCTCGCCCTCGAGGAGCTCGAGCGTCGGATGCGCCCGCGACAACACCTCGGCCAGGGTCCCCACCGGCACCTCGAGCGTGCGGCACCCCATCGCGAGGCGCGCTCGCCCCAGGAACTCGAGCGTCGCGACCGCGTGCTCGTCCTCCTCCCGCACCGCCTTCAGATATTCATCCGGCGTATTGAAGCCGCGCAGGGATTGCAGATCCGGCAGCTCGCGCGCCGGCACCCTGCGGTAGTGCAAGGCCTCGAGGAGAAAGAGCGGCCGCATGCGCCCGGCCAGGATCAGCGCCTCGGCGTGCTCGAGCGCGGCCTTCGGATAGACCGCGGAGAGCGTCTGCACGTAACCGTCCACATCGGGCGCCGCGGCACACCCGAAAGCGAGCATCGCCTCGACATAGCGCGGCGTGATGAAGGGTGCATCCGTTGCGCAGACGAACGCGAGATCGCCGCGCAGATGCGCCAGACCCTCGCGAATCCCGGCCAACGGCCCGAGTCCCGGCGCGCGATCTCGCACGACGCACGCAGCGAGCGGGGGCAGCCCGTGATCCTTCGAAGCGACGACGATCACCTCGCCCACGACCTGGCGCAGGATTTCGACGACGTGCGCGACGAGGGGCCGATCGCGCCAGGGAAGCCACGCCTTGTCCCTCCCCATGCGGGAGGATCTGCCTCCGCACAATACGATGCCTGCCGCGGTCACGGCCTCAATCCCGTCGGACCCGCTCGGGAAAGTTGGCGAGAATCGACAGCAGCGGCCCGAGGGCCACCTGCCCCAGGCCGCAGATGCTGGTGCGGAGCATCGTCGCGTTGAGCTCCTGGAGCAGCGCCCGCGTCTCTTCGCCGACGCCTGCGCCCGACTCGAGCAGCTTGACCGCCTTCTCGGATCCGACGCGACAGGGCACACACTTGCCACACGACTCGTTGCGGAAGAAGCGCGTCACATTGCAGCCGACCTCGATGAGATCGTGCCCTTCCGCGATGAAGACGGCCGCTCCGGAGCCCAGCATCGAACCCGCATCCGCGAGCGTCTTGAAATCGATCGGCACGTCCAGGCAATCCGGCGGCAGGAAGTTGCTGGAGGCGCCGCCCGGCGCGATCGCCGCCAGCGGCCTGCCCCCGCGCATGCCGCCGCAGCGCTCGAGCAGCTCCCCGAGCGTCGTCCCGAATGGAACGAGCGCCACGCCCGGCTCGGCGACGTGTCCGCTGACGCTGATGAACTTGTGCCCCGCGAACCCGCGCTTGCCGAGCGAACGCCACCACTCCACGCCCCGGCCCAGGATTCCGGTCGCGTGCGCGAAGGTCTCGACATTGTTGATCAGCGTCGGCTGGCCGAAGAGGCCCACCGTCCCGGGGAAGGGCGGTTTGTTGCGCGGCTCTCCGCGGCGACCCTCCATGCACTCGAGCAGCGCCGACTCCTCGCCGAGGATGTAACCGCCGGGCGAGACGAAGATGTCGATGTCGAAATCGAAATCGCTGCCGAAGATCCCGGCGCCGAGCGCGCCCCGCGCGCGCGCCTCCGCGAGGGCCACTTCGAGCGCGCGGCGCTCCGGCGCGTACTCGTGCCGGATGAAGACGAAGCCCCGCTCGGCACCGACGCAGTGGCCCGCGAGCGCCATGCCTTCGAGCACGAGATGGGGCAGATCCCGGAGGATCTCGCGATCCTTGAAGCTCCCCGGCTCGCTCTCGTCCGCGTTGCAGATGACGTACTTCGGCAGCGCCGCTTCGCCCGCCACCAGCGCCCACTTGCGACCGGTGGGAAAGCCGGCGCCACCCATGCCGCGCAGACCCGCATCTTCGAGCGCGCCGATCGATGCCGATCGCTCCCGTTTCAGCGCGCTGCGCAGCGTTCCGTAGCGATCCTGCGCGCTCGAATAGATCTCGGCCAATCCCCAGTCGCGCGGAGCGCGCTCGTCGGCGCGCGTCTGCGGGTGATCGATCGCCTCGAGAATCTCGTCGGTCCGGTCGAGTCGCAGCACGCGAGGCCCGATCGCCGCAGCCGGCGCCCCGTCGCAGCGACCCAGACACGACACTTCGCAGACTTCCACGTCGTCGCGGCCCGCGAGCACCCCGCGCAGGCGCGCGGCGCTCGCGCCGCCTTCCGCCAGGGCACAGGCGAGATCGCGACAGACCGCCACCTCGGTGCGCGCCGCAGGCTTGCGCCGGAAGTGGGGATAGAAAGTCGTGACGCTCTCCAGTCGGTGCAGCGGAACGTTCAAGCGCCGAGCCAGCTCGCGCAGCGCGGCCTCACTCAGCCAGCCTTCCCGCTCCTGCAGGAGCGTCAGCTCGTGAACGATGGAAAACACCCGCAACCTCCTGAATTGTCTTATCTTATATCTTCTGCGGCGGAAAACACAAAGACGTTCTCGGGCAATCTCGAGGGCGAATCGGACAAAGGGAAGTGCGGGGCCTTTGCCCAGGTCGCTTCCGCTGGAATCGAAGCGCGTGACGCGCCCCCGGCCCGCGTACGCCGGACGCTGCGCGCCCGTTGCTGCAATCTAGCCGCCGCGTGCGCCGCGCGTCACAATGCGGGCGCGCATGGCCATCCGCCTCCTCGCTCTCGATCTCGACGGCACCGCGCTGGATGCTCACGGTGCGCTCACCGGCTCCGTGCGCGCAGCGGTGGCGGCGGTGCGCAGGCGCGGCATCCGCGTGATCCTCTGCACGGGGAGGCGATTCCGCACCGCCCTCCCGATCGCAGAGCTCTTGCATCTCACCGGCCCCATCGTGGTGAACAACGGCGTTCTCGTGAAGGAGATCGAGAGCGGAGCGACGCTGCAGCACGCGTATCTGCCACGCGGCGTCTACGGCGAGGTCTTGGCCCTGGTGCGCACCATGGGCCCGCCGCTCGTCTATGTGGACGCCTATCACGAGCGGCGCGACATGCTGACGGAACGGATCGATCAGGCGCATCCGTTCCAGCGGGAGTACCTGTCGGAAAACGGCGAATTCTGCGATGTCGTCGACGACCTGGCCGTCGCGGCGCCGGAAGAGATCATCATGCTGAGCGCGATGGCGGACGAGGCGACGCTCGGCGACCTGCGCGCGCGCGCCCAAGCCGCACTGGGCGAGCGCGTCAAGACCCACGCGCTCATGAACAAGAACTATCGCGGCCAGATCCTCGAGTTCCTGTCACCGGGCTCGGGCAAGTGGCCCGCGCTCGCCCGCATCGCCCGTGCCGGCGGCATCGCAGTCGAAGAGATCGCCTGCGTCGGCGACGACTGGAACGACGTCGAGATGATCCGGCACGCCGGTCTCGGCATCGCCATGGGCAATGCCGTCGAACCCGCCAAGCAGGCCGCCGCGCTGATCGTGCGCAGCAACGCAGAGGGCGGCGTCGTCGAGGCGCTCGAGCGCGTGCTGCTCCACGCCTGAAGAGGCGGCGCGCTGCAGCGCCTAACGGGGTCCGGCGACGACGCCGTCGTCGTGGAGCTTGCCCACATCCGCCTCGCTCATGCCGAGGATCGAGAGCAGGATCTCGTCCGTGTCTTCGCCGATCGCCGGCGCGTGCTCGGGGTGGACGCGGGAACACGCGTTGAACTCGAGCGGTGATCCGGGTGCGAGATAGCTGCCGATTCCGGGCTGCTCGATCATCTCGAACATGGGGTTCTCGGTGGAGCAGTCGGGATCCTTCTCGACCACCTCCCGGATCGTCCGGTATTGCGACCAGCAGACGCGATTGGCGTCGAAGATCTCGCGGATCTCGGCGAGCCTGCGCGTCTCGAACCACGGCTCGAAGACCCTCGCGATCTCGCGGCGCGCGAGGAAGCGATCGCCCTCCATGGAGAAATTCAGACCCAGGCGCTTCTGCAGCGCGTCGAGCTCAGCCGCCGCGCCGGTCGCCTTGACCAGACTGGCCCACTGACTGCGCGTCAATCCGACGACCATGACGCGCTTCTCGTCGAGCGTCTCGAAGTCCCGCCCGAAGGCGCCGTACAGATAGTTGCCGTCCCGCGCGCGATCCGAGTCGTTGATCATCACCTCGGCGATCTTGCCGAGATTCCCCAGCATGGCGAGCGCCACGTCGTGGAGGGCGACCTTCACGAACTGTCCCTCGCCCGTGAGGCGCCTGTGCCGCTCCGCCGCGAGCAGGGCGACTACGGCGAGGTTTCCCGTGATCGCATCCCAGGCGGGCAGCATGTGGTTCACCGGCCGCGGATCCTCCTTGGGTCCGGTGATGGCGGGCAGGCCCACGGCAGGATTGACGGTGTAATCCACCTGCGAGCTGCCGTCTCTGCGGCCCGTCAGGTTCACCATCACGAGATCTCCGCGCCGCTGCTTGAGGCGCTTGTAATCGAGCCATCCGCGGGCGGGAAAATTCGTGATGAACATGCCCGCGTTCTCACCCGGTGCGCAGATCAGCGCGGTGAGAATCTCCTGACCCCGCCGAGAGCGGATGTCGACGGCGATCGAGCGCTTCCCCTTGTTGAACCCCGCCCAGAACAAGCTCTTGCCGTCGCGCGTGACGGGCCAGCGCGTGTAATCGAGTCCACCGCCGATGGGATCGAAGCGGATGACGTCGGCGCCGAGCTGCGTGAGCGTCAGTCCCGCCAGGGGCATGGCCACGAACGCCGAGCCCTCCACGACACGCATTCCATCGAGCACTGCTTGGGTCATCTGCTGTCTCTCTCCCGACTCCAGTTCTTCAGGGCGCTCACGCCATCCATCCGACGACACGCCAATCGAGCACCGCCACGTCGTCGCCGGGCGCGGGCGCTTCCGCCCCGCGCTCGGCAAAGACGTGCGCGTGCAGATCGACCAGCCCCCCCCCGCTCTCGAGGGCGTGCTTCGCCTCCAGCGCGAACTCCGTGCGCAGCACGTCCCCTTCGAATACCGGTGCCGTGTGATCGCAGCTTCGCCAGGCCACGAAGGTGACGAGATTGGGGAGCGCGCGCACGATCTGGGACGCGGCGATCGAAATGGTATGACCGCCGTACACGAGGCGTTTCCGGTAGGCGCTGCCAGCCGCATCCGTGTGTGCGCGCGCGACGTTGAGTGTCATGCGCGCAATCTCGGGCGCGCAGCTCACCGTATCCCGGCCCTCGACTCGGAAGCGCGCTCCCTCGCGAGCGTCCGCGAAATGGCTGCCGCTGCACCGCTCGCGAAACCGGTCCAGCCGCCAGTCGCGGGGCGCCGCGGCGCGCACCTGATCCATGTCGAGCTCGGAGGGAATGGCCTCGAACGAATCGGCGTGTCCCGTGCGGGCCTCCGGGTCCCGACACGGAAGCATGGGGCAGCGCCAGAAGTGCAGGACCGTCTCGCCGTGCTGGTTCTCGACGTGGACTTCGAACACCGCCATGCCGCTCGCCGCCCGTCCCGGCTTGGGCCGGTTCTGTCGCAGCGCGACGATCTTCGTGGTGGTGCGCAGCGTGTCGCCCAGGAACGCCGGGCGCTGCAACACGAGGCCCCGATAGAAGAGATTGCCCATGACGCGGCCGGAGGGCTCCGTCGTCTGGCCGATCGCGATGTTGCAGACCAGATTCGGATTCGCCAGCAGTCGCTCCGCTCCGGTCACCGCGCGGGAGAGCTGCGCGTCGAGGGGAAGGCGCAGCCGGTCCCCGAAGACGGCCTCGTGCAGCGCCGCGTGGCCGCTCGTGAGGGTCACGGCCGGCGCCGCGTCGAAGACCTGGCCGACTTTCAAGTCCTCGAAGTAGGGGCTGCCGATCTGGAGGGTCTCGTCCCGCATCAACAGCCTCCACCACCGGGCAGCACGCCGGCGCGCCGGGCGCGCTCCAGGATGCGCTTCTCGATCGCCACGAGCGGAGCGTCGACCATCTTGCCGTCGAGACTGAAGACGCCGCTGCCGCCCGCGAGCGCCCGCTCGAAGCCCTCGACGACGCGCTGCGCGTGGGCCACCCGCTCGGGCGCGGGAGTGTAGACGTCATTCGCGATCCGCACCTGGGTCGGGTGGATACAGAGCTTGCCCTCGAAGCCGAGGCGCAGCCCGAGCGCGACGTCTGCTGCGAACGCCTGCTCGTCGCGCACGTCGAGGAAGACGCAGTCGATCGGAGACACGCCCGCCGCCTTCGCGGCGATCGCCACGGCGCAGCGCGCGTGGAGGAGAACCCCGGCCGAGGCGTCCGCATCCGCGAGCCCCATTTCGCGCGCGAAGTCGGCGTGCCCGAAGCAGAGCGCGTCGATCCGCTCGCTCGCATCCGCCAGCCAGGCGACGCGGGCGACCCCGGCGGGCGTTTCGACCAGCGCGAGCAGGCGCAGCGCCGCGTCGGGAGCCCGCTCGAGCCGGCGCTCCAGGCGATCGAGCCGCGCCGACACCTCGGCGAGCGTGTCGGCACGCTGCGACTTCGGCAGCATCACGGCGTCGGCGCCCGCAGCCACCGCCGCCTCGAGATCCGCCGCGAAGTGCGGCGTCCCGGGTGCGTTGACACGCACGATGGCCTCCGCTTCACCCAGGGCTCGCGCGCGCAGCGTGTCGGCGACGAGCTGGCGCGCGCGATCCTTCTCCTCGGGCGCCACGGAATCCTCGAGGTCCAGCACCAGGCTGTCCGCGCCCGTCTCGGGCGCCTTCTCGAGCCTGCGCGGGTGGCCGCCGGGCACGAACAGCACGGATCGCCGCAGGCGATCGCCGCGCTGATTCCGCTCCGCCGGCGAAGCGGCGCGTGCCTCGGGTCCGGACATGCGGGGGCTCCCAGGTTTCGCGACCCGAAGACGGGCGCGCGATCGCTCAGAGTGTGCGCAGGATCGCCTCGGCGCTGCTCACCTCGAATTTCATGGGCGCGTCGACGGCGAGCGTCTTCACCACAGCGTCCTCGGCAACGAGCGCGTAGCGCTGTGAGCGCAGCCCGAAGCCGATGCCGGAGCCGTCGAAATCGAGGCCGAGAGCCCTGGCGAAGTCGCCGTTGCCGTCGGCGAGCATGAGCACCTTGTCGCCCGCTCCTTGGCCCTGGCCCCAGGCATCCATCACGAAGGCGTCGTTGACCGACACGCACGCGATGAGGTCGACACCCTTCGCCTTGATCTCGTCCGCCTTCTCGATGAAGCCGGGCAGGTGTTGCATCGAACACGTCGGGGTGAATGCCCCCGGAACCGCGAACAGAACCACCTTCTTGCCGGAAAAGAGCTCGTCCGTCGTCACGGTCTGCATCTTTCCGGCTTCCATGCGCCGCAGCGTCACGCTGGGAATCTTGTCTCCGACCTGGATCGCCATGCTCTTCCCTCTCCGTGAGTCCAACGCCCCACCGGTTTGGTTGCCTTCATCCCGCCCCGTCGCGGCCTGCTCGCGTCGGCAACGGGGGGTCGCGAAGAGATAGCCGCTCGCCCGTGGCGCCGCATCCTGCGTCGGCGCGAGCTCCCGTGCGGCGCGCCGCGGCTGGTCGGCAAGCGCGCAGCGGATATGCTCTGCGGCGCTTCGACAGGGCGCGGTGCGGGTGGCGCGCGAGGAGACCCCGATGGGCGCGGGCAGCAAGCTCTCGCGTGAGGAAATCGAGCAGGCGCTCGCGACGCTCAGCGGCTGGTCGCTCGCGGAGGGCAAGCTGCACCGCGAATTTCGCTTCCCGGACTTCGTGCGCGCCTTCGGCTTCATGGCACGATGCGCGCTGATCGCGGAGGCGATGGACCACCACCCCGAATGGTGCAATGTGTACGGGCGCGTGAGCGTGGATCTCATCACCCACACCGCGCAGGGCGTCACCGCCCGCGACGTGGAGCTGGCGCAGCGCATGAACGAGCTCGCCGACTGAGCGCGCACAGCCAGGCCCATGGGTTGCGGGCTCCGGCACGCGCCACCCCTCGGGGAGATCCTGGAACCGCAGCGGATGCGCAGGCATCGTACGCTCGCCCGGGTTGCGCGCTGCCAGCGCGGACCGATGCTGAGCAGCCGCCGAGACCGTGCAACGCAACGGACACGCGAGGGAGAATCGAATGACCGCGAAAGAGCAGCGCCCGGACATCGAGCGAGCCGTCAGGGAGCGCTATGCCGCTGCTGCGCAGGAGCGCTCTGCAGCGCTGTGCTGCCCCGTCGACTACGACCCGCGCCTGCTGGAAGTGATCCCGCCGGCGGTTCTCGAGCGCGACTACGGCTGTGGCGATCCCTCCCGCCACGTGCGTTCGGGCGACACGGTGCTCGATCTCGGCAGCGGCGGCGGCAAGATCTGCTTCGTGGCATCCCAGATCGTCGGCAAGGAAGGCCGGGTGCTGGGGGTGGACATGAACGACGAGATGCTGGCGCTGGCGCGCGGCGCGGCGCCCGCGGTGGCTGAGCGCGTCGGCTACGCCAACGTCGAGTTCCTGCGCGGCCGCATCCAGGATCTCGCCCTGCCTCTCGATCGGGTGGACGCGTGGCTGGCCGCGCATCCGGTACGCGACACCGCGAGCCTCGCAGATCTCGACGAGACGCTCGACCGGCTGCGCCGCGAGCAGCCGCTCGTCGCCGACGCCTCCGTCGACATCGTGATTTCGAATTGCGTGCTCAATCTGGTGCGCAGCGAACACAAACGCCAGCTCATCGACGAGATCTATCGCGTGCTCAAGCGCGGAGGACGCATCGCGATCGCGGATATCGTGAGCGACGAAGAGGTCCCCGACGCGCTGCGCGCGGACCCCGCGTTGTGGAGCGGCTGCATCTCCGGCGCCTTCCACGAGGAGGAGTTGCTCCAGGAGCTCGTGCGGGCCGGCTTCTACGGCGTCGCCATCGACACGTGGGTCCAGGAGCCCTTCGCGGTGATCGACGGAATCGAATTCCGATCGGTGACGGTGACGGCGCACAAGGGGCTCGAAGGCCCGTGCTACGAGGCCAACCAGGCAGTGATCTACCGGGGACCCTGGCGCGAGGTGCGCGACGACGACGGGCACACGTTGCGGCGGGGCGAGCGCACGGCGGTGTGCGCCAAGACCTTCGACCTGCTCACGTCGGAGCCCTACGCCGACCACGTGATCCCGATGGCTCCGCGCGATGAGGTCCCCGAAGAAGAGCGCGCGCTCTTCGACTGCTCGCGCAGCGCGCCGCGGCATCCGCGCGAGACGAAGGGCGAGGACTACGCCGAGACCCGCGCGGCTTCCGGCTGCTGCGCACCCGACAGCTGCTGCTGAACCCGAGCCGCGCGAGCGCGGCTCAGGGAGAGCGGATCTCGAAGGAATCCAGGAATCGGGCGGCGTCTGCGCCGCCTTCCGAGGACACCGGCCAGGTGGCCAGCGCGATGTAGAGGCGGTTCTCCAGCAGGACCAGCAGTGCCGTCTCGCGCCGCGGGGGCGACCCCCCGATCTCGTAGCGGAGAGAGCGCGCGGGATGCCCGCCGCGCGGCGCGTCGTCCGCGTCGATCAAGCGACCCCCGGCCGCCTCCAGCAGCGCGTCGCGCGCCCGGTTCAGGATCCCAGCCGAGGAGAGCAGCAGCACGGCGATGCGCGGCAGATCGCGCAGCTCGACGGCCATCTCCGTGTCGGCGAGGGCCGTCGCGAAGCGCACTTCCTGGATGGAGCCCAGCACCGTGCGGCGCGTGGAGCGGACCACCTGCGGCTCCGCGGGCAGCAGCACCCGGAAGCCACCCTCGGCGGAGTCGAACCCCTGCCACCCCGACGCCTGCGCGGGATGCGTCTCGGCGCGCGCCCAGGTCGGCGCGGCGGCAAACGCCGCAGACAAGAGCAGGAGCAGCGCGCGCGGTGCGCGCGCGGCTTTCGACATGGCGATGCAGACATCGCGCGTGGTCCCGAACGGTCGGGACCGCCACGCGGGGATGCCTTCGGCGCGGCGAGACCTGCCCGTTCTCATTCGAGGCGAAGCGGGTAGATCGCGTCGAGGAGCAGGCCGATCACCAGCAACCCCCCCGCATTGCGCGCCAGACGAAATGCCCAGACCACGTACCAGAGCGGCCACTCGGGCGAATCGGGCGGTGCCGACTCGGGCCGCGGGCGGTTGTAGATGCGCAGGGCCCGCAACAGGGACGGCATCGCCAGGAAGCTCAAGAGCGTCCACACGCCGAAGGTACCGACGAGCACGAGGCAGAGCAGCAGCACGAAGAATCCGACCATGACCTCCTGGGTCAGAAAGAGCGCGCGCTCCCGCCCGAGGAGTACCGGCAGGGTTCGCACGTGGATGGCGGAATCGGCGTCGAACTTGTCGATGTGGCTGCCCATCACGACGACGGTGACGAGGAGTGCGTACGGCAGACTTGCCACCAACACCCACGGCGGGAGCACGCCGGTGGTCACGTAGTAGGTGCCGCCCGTCATGAGCGGCCCCCACACCAGCAGCACCCCGGGCTCCCCGAGGCCGCGGCGCTCGAGCTTGAGCGGTGGCGCCGCGTAGAAGACGACCACGAACAGACCCGTCAGCGCGAACGCGGCGACGGGCCAGGCGCGGGCCTCCGTGAGAAAGAGGAGCATGCCGAGGGCGAGCAAGAGCACGCCGGCGATCGCCAGCAGCAGCCCCTTCTTGGAGATCAGGCCGGAGAGCACGGGATGCGGCGCGTAACGCATGCGCGCGTACTCGTCGCGGTCGACGCCGCTCTCCAGATCGAAGTAGTCGTTGATCATGTTGCTCGCAGCGTGCGCCGCGACGAGTCCGAGCAACGCGAGGATCGCGTAGAACCAGTGGGGATCTTCGGAGCGCGCCGCCAGCAGCACGCCGATCGCGCCGGAGAACAATGTCACCGGGATCACGCTCGCGCGCGTGATCAGCAGCCAGCGGGAAACGGCGTCCATCGCCCGCTCGGACGACAGGTTCTGCGTGCGGAAGATCTCGCCCCAGTTGTGGAGGGAGCCTGCCATCGCCCACGCCTCCCGCGCGGCCGAGATCCCGCGGCCGCGCCGGGCAGGCTAGCGGACACACTGCGCGCGCGAGAGGGAGCGCGCGGGAAGAAGTGCGCCGCTGCAACCCCAAGGGGATATGGGGGAAGGGAGCGCCCCATCGCGCGGGAGGCTCGAATCGGGCACGGGCGCGGCCGACGCCCTAATCTATCGAACCCTCTCGTTCGAGAGACGCCCGCCTCGAACGCCTGACGCCGACCGAGGAATCGCGTTGTCCCATCCGATCGTCGCCGAGGAACTCGAGCTCCTCGAGCGTGTCCGAACGCGCCTCGAGCAGCAGCCGGAAGCGGCGGCGCCGAGCGAGCTGCCCATCCTGCGCGACCTCGAGCGACTGCGCGAGCAGCTCGTCTCGGGCCGCGAGAGCAAGGACGCGATGACGCTCATGGAGCAATGGAACCGGCAGAACGCGCTGTTGCGGCAGCTGCGCTGCTCCCGCGAGACGCCCGTCATCGATCCCCACTCCCCCTACTTCGCGCATCTGCGCCTGCGCGAGAACGGCGAGGAACGCGACCTGTGTCTCGGCCGCGCCACGTACATCCGAGGCGACGTGCGCATCGTCGATTGGCGCAACGCGCCGATCTCCCGAATCTTCTATCGCTACCAGCAGGGCGAGGACTACGAAGAGGAGCTCGGCGGACGCCTGCGCAGCGGCGAAGTGAGGGCGCGGCGCGCCGTTCGCATCCGCGATGGCGTGCTCGATCGGATCGAAGCCCCCGAAGGCGTCTTCACACCACACCGCGACGAGAGCAGCGAATGGCAGCGCGTCGATGCGGCGCCGCCCCGGCTGGCTGGAGGGGAAGCGCAGGCGCTCCGGGTCTACGGAGTGGATCAGGGCATCGAGCGTCGGCTCGGAACCGGCCTGCAAAGCGACCGCCGCCGCATCGACAAACACCTGCCGGAGATCACGGGACTGATCGACCCGGCGCAGTTCGAACTCATCTCGCGCCCGTCTGCGGGATTCCTCGTCATTCGCGGCAGCGCCGGTTCTGGAAAGACGACGGTGGCGCTGCACCGCATCGCCTATCTCGCCTACGACGACGCGGCTGTCGATTCGGCTCGCACGCTGTTCGTGGTCTTCTCCATCGCCCTGCGCAACTATGTGAGCTACGTGCTCCCGGCCCTCGGCGTCACGCGCGCGCGCGTCGTTACCTTTCGCGACTGGGCATTGGAGCAGCGCCGCCGTCACTTTCCGCAACTGCCCTCGGCGCCCCGGCCGGACACGCCGGCCGCCGTGCAGCGCCTGAAGCTCCATCCGGGCGTGGCGGCCGCGCTCGCGCTGCACGTGCAGCAGACCCCGGGGCCGCGCACGCCGGAACAGGCGCTCGACGATTGGGCGAGCGCGCTCACGCGCCCGGATCTCGTGCTCGAGTGCTGCCGGAGATCGGAGGATCGCGACATCCGGAAGAGCGACGTGGATCAGCTCGCGGAGTGGAGCCGGCTGCGCAACGAGAAACTCTTCGCGTGGATCGAAGGCGATACCGAGAGCGACGGCGCGCTCGATCCGGAAGACGACGCGCTGCTGCTGCGCGCCTGGCAGCTGCGTGTGGGGCCACTGCGGGCCCGCGAGGACAAGCCCCTCCGCTTCCGTCACGTGGCCATCGACGAGGTGCAGGACTTTGCGCCCATCGAAGTCCAGATCCTGCTCGAATGTCTCGATCGACACCGCAGCATCACGCTGGCGGGCGATACCCAGCAGCACCTGATGGAGAACAGCGGCTTCACCTCCTGGAGCGCGTTCCTCTCCCATCTCGGCGTACCGGGCAAGGCCGTCGAGACGCTCCGCGTGAGCTACCGATCCACGCGAGAGATCGTGGCGTTCTCCCTGTCGCTGCTCGGCGATCTGCAAGAAGACGACGAGGCACCGCAGGCGACGCGCACGGGCCCGCCCGTCGAGCTGTTTCGCTTCACCGATCGCGGTGCCTGCATCGCATTCCTCGCCGATGCGCTGCGCCAGCTCAGCAGAGAGGAGCCCCTGGCATCGATCGCGGTGCTGACCCCCTCGAGCGCGTCGAGCGCCGCGCACTACGAAGGGCTCGCGCGCGGCGATCTGCCCGCGCTGCGGCGCGTGGAGATGCAGGACTTCACCTTCGCGCCGGGCATCGAAGTGACCGAAATCGAGCAGGCCAAGGGCCTGGAGTTCGACTACGTGATCCTGGTGGATGTCAACACCGTGCACTTCCCCGACACGCCCGCAGCGCGGCGCTTGCTGCACGTGGGAGCGACGCGCGCCGTGCATCAGCTCTGGCTGACGAGCGTGGGAACGCCCTCCGCGCTGGCGCACGACCTCGAGCGCTGACACGCGGCGCGCGTGTCGTGGCACGCCGAGGCGCTCTCGCCCACTCCCTCCACCCACCTCAGCCGTCGGCGAGAAGCATGCGCACCGAGGTGACGGCGAGGAAGAGGGCGAAGGCGCGCCGCAGACCGACCCGCGGCACGGCGTGCGCCAGTCCCGCACCCCACGGTGCCGCCAGCATCGTGACTGGCGCGATCAGGGCCAGGCCCAGCAGGTTCACGTAGCCGAGGGAGAGCGGCGGGCGCTCCGGCACGCCGACCCCCGCCAGGACGAAGCCAAGCGTGCCGGGCAGTGAGATCAGCAGGCCGAGACCTGCTGCGGTTCCCACGGCGCGCCGGATGGGTACGCCCAGGAGCGTGAGCGTCGGAACCGCCAGCGTCCCCCCGCCCAGTCCGAGGAGCACGGAGCAGCAGCCGATCGCCGCGCCCAGCGCGGAGCGCAGCAGTCCCGCCTGGGGCAGCTCCGCCACGCGCCACTCCGCATTTCCGAGTGCCATGTGCAGCGCGACGCCGAGCGCGACGCCGCCGAAGATCAGCGCCAGAACCCGACCCCCGAGCACGCTCGCCAGCGCGACGCCGACCAGCACGCCGAACAACACGGGAGCGATCCAGGAGCGCAGCAGCGCCTCGTCCACCGCTCCACGTGCGCGGTGTGCGCGCATCGAACGCCACGCCGTGAAGACGATCGTGGAGAGCGATGTCCCCACCGCGAGATGCATGCGCACGTTGGGATCGACTCCGAAATGCTCGAAGACGTGATACAGGACCGGCACCAGGACGATGCCACCGCCCACACCGATGAGCCCCGCAACGAATCCGGCGACGAGGCCGGCGCCGAGCAGCAGCGCGACGAACGGCAGCAGCGCGACGATGGAATGCGGGTCCTGCAGTGGAGCCTCCCGTGCGGCGCGACGGCGCCGCCGCGACCATCCCAGCGATCGCTCCGGGGCGAGCATGACGCCGCCGCCGGCCGCCGCAAGGCCCGTCGCGCGCTCAGTCGTCCGCGGGCTCGAGCTCCAGGGCGCAGGAGTTCATGCAGTAGCGCTGACCGGTCGGCGCGGGTCCGTCGCTGAAGACGTGACCCAGATGGGCATCGCAGCGCGCGCACAAGACCTCGATGCGCTGCATGCCGTGACTCGCGTCGTTCTCCGTGCGAATGCTCTCCGGGGCCACCGGCTGGGTGAAGCTCGGCCAGCCCGTGCCCGAGTCGTACTTGGCGGCAGAGCTGAACAGCTCGTTGCCGCAGCACGCGCAGCGATACGTCCCCGTCTCCTTGGCGTTCCAGAAGGCGCCCGAGAAGGCCGGCTCGGTGCCTTTCCTCCGGCACACTTCGAACTGCGCGGGCGTGAGCTGCTCGCGCCACTCGGCTTCGCTCTTGACGATCCGTCTGCCCATGCGCACCTCCCCTCGCGGATGCTCAGTGTACCCACGGCGCGCCAAGCCGGCCTGGTCCAGGACGGATCCCATGCCGACGATCTGCCACTCCCGCGAGCGCGAGGCACGCGCCGGCGCGCCGACTTTGCCAAGCGGGAGCGCGCGATAGGCGCACAAGCTGCCCGAATACCGCGCAGGACTGAGCGCATCGAACGCAGCGCCCGATTCAAGTCGCTGTCGGCGCGGGTCGATTCGCGCCAGGCGCGCTGACGACGCGGTCGCATCGCGCACACGCCGCGATTCGAGGAGTGCCCCGATGCAGCACGCAAGACCTCTCGTCGTCCTGTCCCTCGCCGTTCTCTGCTTCGCGTCGGGCGCGGCCGCCGCCCCGGCGCCGCATGATCCGAAAGGGCAGATGGACGAGATCTTCTTCCTCTCGGGCCTCGAGGAGCAGCTCCGGATCCTGAGCGACGGGCTCGGCGCCGGCCTGGCGCCACACATCCAGCA
The DNA here is from genome assembly GCA_029881215.1 of Myxococcales bacterium. GTDB lineage: Bacteria > Myxococcota_A > UBA9160 > UBA9160 > SMWR01 > JAOUNA01. The sequence goes on from JAOUNA010000002.1 coordinate 50,175, forward strand.
GCTTCCCGCGCCGCAGGCCCAAGCGCTCGAGCGCGCCATCCTGCGCGAATTCAGCAGGGATGCGCTCCAGCGCGCGGTCGAGGCACGCCTCGAGCGCGCCTACGATGCCCGGAACGCCAGCGCGGTGCTGATCTGGCTGCGCTCACCGCTCGGACGCCGCATCTCGAAGCTCGAGATCGCTGCCTCGAGCGCCGACGCCGCGCGAGAGATGCAGTCGTACGCCCAGCTCATCCAGACCGAGAGCGGTGCGCCGCCCGCCGCACGCGTCGCGCTGATCGCGTCGCTCGAAGAGGCGACGGGCATGTCCGACTTCACCGTGGATCTCTCCCTGACCTCGGCCCTGGCGACAGCGCTTGGCGTCAACGGCGCGCTGCCCGTCGAGCATCGGGCCGACGAGGACGAGATCCGCGCCGGCATCGAGGCACAGCGCCCGATGCTCCGCGCCCAGATCCAGCAGGTGACGCAGATCGCGATGCTGTATTCCTATCGCAGTCTCAGCGACCCGGAGCTGCGAGACTACGTGGCGTTCGCGAGCGGCGGGCCGGGGCAGTGGTATCACGGCGTCGTGAAGAGCGCGCTGCTCGACGCCATCGTCAGGGCCTCGCTGCGCGTGGGAGAATCGGTCGCCACGGACCTGCGCGAGATGCCGAGTCCGCTACCCGCCAGCCCCGCGCAGTGAACCACCGCCCGCTTCAAGCTGCGGCGGCTGCGCGCCGACAGAGACGGCGAATGCGATTCTCCCGGATCGTGCTGTCGAACGCCGTGGCCGGAAGGCCGGAGTCGGGATCCACAGGGGCATGGAGACACAGCCTCCGCGCAACACGACACGCTCTCCCGATCGGCTGATCGCCGCGCTGGACCGGAATGACTTCGACCTGATCGGCGAGATCGATGCGCGCGGACGCCTCTGCTACGCGAGCAAGAGCCTCGACGCGATCGTCCGACGCAGCGCACGAGGCCTGCCGGATGCGCCGCCCTGGACGTGGATCCACCCGGACGATCGCGCGGCGATGATCGCGGCCTGCGAGACGGCATTCCGCAGCGGGGAGAGCGCGCGCGTGAGCGCGAGAGCCCCGGCGCAGAGGCACCGCGAGCGCTGGATCGAGTACACGATCAGCCCCTTCGAGAGCGAAGGCAGCGCGACCCACGCCGTGGTGCTGGGCCGGGATGTCTCGCAGGCGAAGCGCCTCGAGAATCGACTGCGCGCGAGCTGCGAGCGCTTCCAGCGGATCAGCGAGAATGCCTACGACATGATCGCGGAGTACGACCTGTCCGGAAGGCTGCTGTATCTGAACGACCGGAGCCACGACGTGATCGGCTGCCGCCTGGAAAAGGCGCATGGCTTCGACCCGAATGCGCTGGTCCATCCGGAAGACCGCGCGCGGGCCCGCGATGCCTTCCGGCGCGCGAGCAGCAGCGCCCAGGACAAGAGCAGGGTCACCTACCGCGTCGGTCGTCGAGACGGCAGCTGGTGTTGGATCGAAGCGGTTCTCTTCAGCGTGATCCACGCCGATGGAGGCCGGCGCATCGTCGCGATTGCGCGCGACGTCTCCGAGCGCGTCGATGCCGAACAGAGGCTGCGCGAGAGCGAGGAGCGCTACCGCCAGCTCGTCGAGGGATCTCCCCTGGGCCTCCTGGTGATCCAGGGACACCGCATCGTCTTCAGCAACGAGATCGGCGCGGAGCTCTGCGGATCGACCTCGGCAGAGTCGCTGATCGGCACGGAGTTCTTCGATCTCGTCGCGGCCCCGGATGCGGAGGCGCTGGATGCACAGATGGCGCGGACGCGCGTGCTCGAGAGCGAGGCGGGCAGCCTGGAGATGCACCTGTGCGGACTCGACGGCCGCATCCGAGACGTAACCGTGACGGGTCGCGCGATCTCGTTCCGCGGAGCGCCGGCCTACCAGATGGTCGTGCGCGACATCACCGAGCTGCGGCGCGCCGGGCGCGAGCAGAAGCGGCTCGAGCTGCAGCTGCAGGAAGCGCGCAAGCTCGAGAGCCTCGGCGTGCTGGCGGGGGGCATCGCCCACGACTTCAACAATCTCCTGGCGGTGATCCTGAGCAACGCGCGCTTCGCGAAGAGCACGCTGCAGGATCGTTCGGAGCTCGACGAAGCGCTCAGCGACACGATCGAAGCGGCCGAGAGCGCGGCGCGGCTGACGCGCCAGCTGTTGGCGTATGCGCGGAGGCGCACGCCGGACGTGCGCCCGGTGGATCTCTCGGCCCTGGTCCGCTCGAACGGCGCCGTGCTCCGCTTCGCGGTTCCGAAGCGCGTGAAGCTCGACCTCGACCTGGCTGACGATCTTCCGCTCGTCGAAGCGGACGTCGTGCAGCTCGAGCAAGTCGTCATGAATCTCGTGATCAACGCCGCGGAGGCGATCGGCAGCGGACGCGGCGCGATTCGCGTGGCGACGGGACGCAGCGAGATCGCCGCCGAGGTCGAGCCGGACTGGATCGGCGCCGAGAGCGTGCGGCCCGGCGCCTGTGTCTTTCTCGAGGTCCGGGACAGCGGCATCGGCATGGACCCTGCCACCCGCAGCCGCATCTTCGAGCCCTTCTACACCAGCAAGTCCCAGGGCCACGGCCTGGGGCTCTCGGCCGTGCTGGGCCTGGTGCAGGGTCACCGCGGCGCCATCTCCATCGACACCGCCCCCGGGCGCGGCACCGCGCTGCGCATTCACCTGCCGGTCACGCTGGACGGGCCGCCGCGCGACACGGCCGGCGCCGGCAACGCGCAGTGGGACGCCACCGTGCTCGTGGTGACCGACG
>JAOUNA010000246.1 GCA_029881215.1 Myxococcales bacterium
GATCATGAACAATTTCCACATCGCGCACGACTGCCAGATCGGGAACCACTGCGTGCTGGCCGGCTACTCGGGGATGGGGGGGCACGTGATCCTCGAGGATTTCGTCGTGATCGGAGGGATGACGGGCATCCACCAGTTCGTGCGGATCGGCTGCTACGCGTTCACCGCGGGCAATTCGATGGTTTCGAAGGACGTTCCGCCGTATGCGAAGGTGGCGGGCGACCGCGCGCGCTTCGTCGGCGTCAACCACATCAATCTGGAACGACTCGGATTCGACCGGGAACGCATCGCGCTGATCAAGCACGCGTTCCACGTGTTGTTCCAGTCCAAGCTGCGCTTCGCGGAGGCATGTGATCGGGTCGAGTCGGAGTGCGGCGGGTCGGCCGACGTGCTCCATCTACTCGAGTTCCTGCGCTCGTCGGAGCGGGGATTCATCCGCTAGGCGTGCCGAGCCAAGACGCCGAGGTGCTGGGATTGATCGCGGGGCAGGGCGCCTTCCCCCTCGACGTGGCCCGCTCGGCGCGAAGAGCCGGCCGCCGCGTGACCTGTGTGGCGTTCCGCGAGCGCACCGATCCGCGCATCGAGCGCGAGGTATCCGAGATCGTCTGGATCCACCCCGGGGAGGTTGCCGCCGGGATCGCCGCATTCCGCGCCGCCGGCGTGCGCGATGCCGTGATGGCGGGCAAGGTGCCGAAGGCGGACTTGCTGCGCGATCCCGAATCGCTGCGCCTCGATGCGCAGGGCCGGGATCTCATCGCGCAATTCTCCGATCGGCGGGACGACACGATTCTGGGTCGAGTGGCCGATTTTCTCGAGACGATCGGGATTCGGCTGCTGCCGCAGATCGAGCTGGTCCCCGAGCTCTTCGCCGGCGAGGGGCCGCTCGGCAAGACGCGACCCACGGCGGAGCAGGAGCTGGATATCGCCTTCGGCCTGCCGATCGCGAAGGCGATGGGCGATCTGGACATCGGGCAGACGGTGATCGTGAAGGACTGCGCGGTGCTGGCGGTCGAGGCGATCGAGGGAACCGACGCGGCGCTGCGTCGCGCGGGGGCGCTGGCGCCAGGGGGCGTTGCCGTGAAGGTGGCCAAGCCGGATCAGGATCCGCGCTTCGACATGCCGGCCATCGGCCTCGCCACGGTGCAGACGCTCGTCGAAGCGCACATCGCAGTGCTCGCCTTCGAAGCGGGCGCTACCGTCGTGCTGGAGCGCGATGCGCTGGTGCGCGAAGCGGATGCGCACGGGATCGCGGTGATCGGCGTGGATCCACACCGTTTCGGAGGGGCGAGCGCGTGAAGCCGCTGCGCATCGCGGTGATCGGCGTGGGCCACATGGGCCGGCGCCATGCGGAGAAGGTCGCGGAGCTGGCGCGGCGCGGGCACGGCGTCGTGCTCGCGGGCGTGACGGACACCGACACCGAGCGTGCCCGAACCACCGCAGAGGCGCTCGGAACACGCGCTGTCAGCGACCGACGCGATCTCTGCGCAGGTGCCGATGCGGCCATCGTCGCGGTCTCGACCGTCGCGCACTTCGCGGTTGCGCGGGATGCGCTCGCAGCCGGCCTCGATGTGCTCGTGGAGAAGCCCATTGCCGCCACGCTGGAGGATGCCGAGGCTCTCGTGGCGCTGGCGGCGCGCGAGAACCGGGTGCTCCACGTGGGCCATCAGGAGTGGTTCAATGCCGCCATGCGCGTGGTGCGGGAGCGAATCGAAGCGCCGCGCTTCGCGGAGATCCACCGCCTCGGCATGTTCTCCGAGCGCGGAACCGATGTGGACGTGGTTCGAGATCTGATGATCCACGATCTCGAAATCCTGCAGCAGTTGCTCGGCGAGGAGCCTGAGCGCATCGACGCCGTGGGGATTCCGGTGCTCACGGATCACGTCGACATCGCCAACGCCCGCCTCACCTTCGGCAGCCGCTGCGCGGCGAATCTGACCGCGAGCCGCGTCTCCATGACTCCCATGCGGAAGTTTCGGATCTTTCAGCGGGACGCCTATTTCTCGATCGATTTCCTCGAGCAGAAGGCGGTTCTCTTCCGCCGCTACCCGCCGCTCCATGGAGAGAAGCCGCGCATCGAGATGGAGGAGCTGAAGACGGATCCGGAGGATTCATTGCGCGCCCAGCTGGAGTCCTTCGTGGGCGCGGTCCGGAGTCGTTTGGGTGACGGCGATGCGCTGGGCGCGATCGGCGTCACCGGTGTGGAGGCGACCGCCGCACTTCGCACCGCGCTGCGGGTGATCGACGCGATGCCCTCGACGCACGAGTTCGCATGAGCACGGTCCTTCTCTCGGTGGGCGATGCCTCGGGAGATGTGTATGCAGGAGACTTCGTGCGGGAGCTGCGCTCGCTGCGCCCGGAGACGTGCTTCCTCGGCATGGGGGGCGCCGAAATGGAGAAGGCCGGCGTGGAGCTGGTCGCCGATCAACGGGAGCTGGCCGCAGGCGGTCTGTTCGAGCTGCTTCCGGATCTACACAGGATCGTGCGCGCGTGGCGGCGCATGGTCTCGGCGTTGCGCGCGCGACGCCCCGATCTCGTGGTGCTCGTCGATTCGTCCGGCTTCAACATTCCCTTCGCGCGCCGCGCGCGGCGGCGCGGCATCCCGACGCTCTACTACGTGTCTCCACAGGTCTGGGGCTGGCGCACGCGGCGCATTCGCAAGATTGCGCGCTGGGTCGATCGGCTGGCGGTCATCTTCCCCTTCGAGCCCGCCGTCTACGCGGATACCTCCCTGCCGGTCGAATTCGTCGGGCACCCGCTGGTGGAGCGGCTGCGTGCATGCGCGAGCACGCTCGATCGCGCCGCGGCGCGCCGGCTGCTCGGGCTCGAGGCGGGGGCGCCGATCGTGGCGCTGTTGCCGGGGAGTCGGCGGTTGGAGATGCGGCACTTTCTGCCGCTTCAGCTCGAGACGGCGCGCGCTCTGCACGCGCGCGATTCGCGCATTCACTTCGTGCTGCCTCGCGCGCCGTCGGTGGATGCCGCGATGATCGATGCGCGCATCCGGCGCGCGGCGCTGCCGGCCGGGTTGCGTCTGGAGGTGTTGGAGGGCCGAGCGCACGAGGTGTTGAGCGCCGCGGACGTGGCGCTCGTGAAGCCGGGAACGTCGACGCTCGAGGCCGCCCTGCTCGGCTGCCCGCTGGTCGTGGCCGCGCGCGCCAACTGGTTCACCGTGGCGCTGCTGCGCCGGCTGGTCCGGGTGCACTTCATCGCCATGCCGAACCTGATCGCGGGCGCGAGCGTCGTGCCCGAGTTCGTTCAGGAGGATGCGGATCCTGCGCGGATTGCCGAGGCGCTGCACGCGCTGCTGGACGGACCGGCTCGCCTCCGGCAGCTCGAGCAGCTCGCCGTGGTTCGGGACCGCCTCTCCCAGGGCGGCGCGGCCCGGCGCGCGGCGGAGATCGCCGCAGAGATGATCGGTGCGCGCATTTCGGGATAGCGCCGCGGCGCTCGCTGCACTCGTCGCGCTGCCCGTCGGTGTTGCGGCGCTGGCGCTGCGCCCGGCCTGGCGCGAGGGTTGGCGCGAACGCATCGGCGCTGAGGGATTTCCGGCTCCGGGCTCCGTGTGGGTGCACGGGGCGAGCGTCGGAGAAATCAGTGCCGCAGCGCGCCTAATCGATCGGCTGCGCGAGCGCGGACAGCGGGTCGTCGCGTCCACCACCACGCTCGCGGGCCGCGAGGTGATGCGGCGGTCTCGACCCGACGTGCCGTGTCAGCTGGCTCCCCTCGATCATCCCTGGTGTGCCGAGGCTGCACTGGCGCGCGTGGCGCCTGCGGCCCTGGTGCTGATCGAGACCGAGCTGTGGCCCTTCTGGATCGCTGCGGCGCGGCGCAGGGCCATCTCGCTGATCCTCGTCTCCGCGCGCCTCTCGGATCGTTCCTACCCGCGCTACCGGCGATTGCGCCCGCTGCTGCACTCGACCCTGGGTCGCTTCGACGCGATCGGCGTGCGCGGAGAT
>JAOUNA010000247.1 GCA_029881215.1 Myxococcales bacterium
GCTCCCGCTCCATCTGAACCACCTCCGAGACATCCTGAAAGATCACCACGTGCCCGCTGGGCGCCTGCTCTGCGTCCCGGAGCACGTAGGTTCCCACCCCGAGATGGAGATCCTTGCCCTGTCGGTTCCGATACGGGATGCGCGCCCGAGAGCGCTGATCGTCTTCCTCCGCGGCATCGACCAGCGCGCGCACTCCGGGCAGGATCCGCTCGAAATCCAGCCCCACCGCCTCGGCACGCGAGATTCCCGAGATGCGCTCGGCCTCCTGATTGAAGGAGGTCACCCGGCCCTCTGGATTCGTCGTGAGCAGCCCGCTCATCAGACTCTCGACCGTCCGCGCATGCAGCGTGCGGAGCTCTTCGAGGGCGCTCGTTCGCTCGTCGAGTGCGCTTCCCGTGCGCTCGAGCTCCGCCACGAGAAACGCCGCCAGCGCAGCCACCAGCACCAGCGCCCCGGCATGAACGATCCAGGTGGTCATCAGCACCAGCGCATCCGCCGGCTCTCCAGCGGTCGCCACCCACCCGTTCTGCCCGGCCAGCAGAACCACGCCGTAGGCGCCGCCGGCCAGCGCGGCGGCCGCGATCGCTCCGTAGCGGCGGAACAGGGTGGCCGCGTAGATCGCCACGACCATGTACAGGAACGTGAACACGGATTCGCGCGCGCCGGAGAACAGAACCAGCGCACTCACCAGGCCGATGTCGGTGGCAATGTTGACCGCCGCGAAGAGCCCGGGGCGCTGGATCCTTCCCACGAACGGCCAGTAGATCAGCGTCGCAACGAACGCGAGCGCCACCGTCGCATAGAAGCCGTCCCACTCCTGAATCGTGAGATTGCCGCCGATCGCATCCAGCGCGAGCGCGATCACGAAGCTCGCACTCGCGAGCGCGAGCCGCGCACCCATCAAGATGATCAGGTGGCGTTCGAAGCGCTCGTCGGCTTTCGGCCCGCGCTGCGAACCCTCGACGGCGCGGCTCCCGATCGACATGGAATCGATCCTAACCGATGGTGTCCGCAATCTTGAAGATCGGCAGGTACATGGCGATCAGCAGACCGCCGATCGATCCGCCCAGGAACACCATCATCACCGGCTCGAGCAACGACGTGAGAGCGTCGACCGCGGTGTCAACCTCTTCATCGTAGAAGTCGGCGATCTTGCTCAGCATGTTCTCCATCGCTCCCGTCTCTTCGCCAACGGAGATCATCTGGGTCACCATTCCCGGAAAGACCTCGGCTTCGCGAAGCGGCTCGGCGATGGTCTTGCCCTCCGAGATCGCCGCCTTCACGTCCATTAGCGCCTCTTCGATCACCAGGTTTCCCGCAGTCTTCGCAACGATGTCGAGGCCGTCCAGAATCGGCACGCCGCTCGCGATCATCGTACCCAGCGTCCGCGTGAAGCGCGCCACGGCCACCTTCTGGAGCAAGGGCCCGAAGATCGGAGCCTTCAAGAACATTGCGTCCGTAGCCCTGCGAAACTTCCGGCTGCGCTTGCGCGCCTGCAAGAAGGCGACGATCGCGGCGAACACGACGCCCAGGGTCAATCCGATCCAGTCCTGCATGAAGTGGCTCAGATTGACGACCACCTGGGTCGGACCAGGAAGCTCTCCGCCAAAATCCTCGAACATCTTCTCGAACGTCGGAATGACCTTCACGAGCATCAGGACCACGACCCCGATCGCAACGATGAGCACCGTGGTCGGGTACACCATCGCGCCCTTGACCTTGCGCGCCAGGGCGTCGGCCTTCTCGAGATATACGGAGAGGCGATTCAGGATGGTGTCGAGAATTCCGCCGATCTCGCCCGCCTGGACCAGATTGACGTAGAGATTGTCGAACGGCTTCGGGTGCTTTCGCAACGCGTCCGCGAAGGTCGAGCCCTGCTCGACCTCCGCCTTCACGTCGCGAATCACGCCCTTGAACGTCTTGTTCGGCTCCTGGTCCCCGAGGATCTCGAGACACTGCACGAGCGGCAAGCCGGCGTCGATCATCGTCGCGAACTGGCGCGTGAAGATCACCAACTCGCGAATCTTGATCTTCTGCTTCAGAAACGCCAGATATTCGCTGACATTCTTCGACTTCGCCTTCACGCTCACCGGAAGCAGACTCTGTGCGCGCAGCTGCGCCATGACGGCCGCTTCGTTCACGGCCTCCATGTCGCCTCTCTTGAGAGCGCCCTGACGCGTGCGTCCCTTCCACGTATAGATCGGCATGGTCTTCGACTCCTCCGCCCCTCGCGGAGCCTCGCTCCGCTGAGCAGTCGACTAAGCGGCTCCGGCGGGTCGCCGGCTCTGAGGACCGACCACTCCGCTTCGTCCAATCAGATTGCGTAGCTCCTCCGGATCTGCGCTGCGGCCCATCGCGTCCTCCAGCGAAATCAGTCGGCGCTGCAGAGCCGCTGCGAGCGACTGATTCATCGTCTGCATTCCGAATTTCTCCTGGCCCACCTGCATCGACGAGTACACCTGATGGATCTTGTCCTCGCGGATCAGGTTTCGAATCGCCGCGTTCGGGACCATGATCTCCAGCGCCATCACGCGCCCCGGGCCATTCGCCCGCGGCAGCAGCGTCTGACACATCACGCACTCGAGAACGAAGGAGAGCTGCGCGCGGATCTGCGCCTGCTGGTACGGTGGAAACACGTCCACGATGCGGTTGATCGTCTGCACCGCCGAGTTGGTGTGCAGCGTTGCCAGACACAGGTGACCGGTCTCGGAGACCGTGAGCGCCGCCTCGATCGTTTCCAGATCGCGCATCTCACCGATCAGCACCACATCCGGATCCTGGCGGAGAATGTATTTGAGCGCCTTCTTGAACGACTGCGTGTCCGCGCCGACCTCGCGTTGGTTGACCACGCAGCCCTTGTGGTGATGCAGATACTCGATCGGATCCTCGATCGTGACGATGTGTTCGTTCCGCTCGGTATTGATCTTGTCGATCATCGTGGCCAGCGTCGTCGACTTTCCGGATCCCGTCGGACCCGTGACCAGAATCAGCCCGCGCGGCCGTTGCGCGAGCTCGCCCACGATCTTCGGGAGACCGAGCTCCTCGAAGCTCTTGATCTTGAAGGGAATCGACCGGAAGGCGCCCGCGACGTTGCCGCGCTGCACGAAGACGTTCGCGCGGAAGCGCGAGAGCTTCTGAACGCTGAACGAGAGGTCGAGCTCGTTCGTCTCTTCGAACTGGTGCTTCTGGGCGTCGGTCAGAACCGAGTAGCAGAGCTGCTTCGTCTCCGGGGGGGAGAGCGGCGGCATGCGCAAGGGGTGGAGCTTCCCGTCGATGCGGAGCTGGGGCGCCGTACCGGTCGTGATGTGAAGGTCACTGGCGCCCTTCTCGATCATCGCCTTCAGGAGCTGATGCATATTGGCCATGTAGAGGAGACTCCTAGTGATCCGCCGTAGATACGCGGAACACCTCACTCAGCGTCGTGGTACCTTCTGCAAGCTTCGCAAGCGCACTCATTCGCAGCGTTCTCATGCCGAGGCGAGCCGCCTCTCTCTTGAGTTCGAGCGCGGACGCACCATTGAGCACGAACTCCTTCAGCTCTTCCTTGAGATCCATCACTTCGTAGACGGCGATCCGGCCCTTGAAGCCGGTCTCGGAGCAGGTTCGACATCCCTTGCCCTTGACCGGGACGACCTGCTTCGCAATGTCGCCGTCCATGCCGGCTTCGACGAGCGCCTCGACCGTGACGTCCGGATCGGTCTCCTTGCATTCCTCGCAGACGCGTCGGGCGAGGCGCTGGGCCACGATGCAGTTCACGGAGGAGGAAACGAGGAAGGGCTCGATCCCCATGTTGAGCAGGCGGTTCACCGTCGACGGCGCGTCGTTGGTGTGGAGCGTCGAGAGCACCATGTGCCCCGTCAGAGCCGCCTTGACCGCGATTTCCGCCGTCTCGAAGTCACGAATCTCGCCGACCATGATGATGTCCGGAT
>JAOUNA010000065.1 GCA_029881215.1 Myxococcales bacterium
TCGAAGCGCGCCGGGTCATCAGCCGATTCTGCCTCCGCTTCGGCCTTCTGCTGGCCGCCGCGTTGTGCCTGGTCGCCCAGCCGCTGTCGGCGCTCTTCACGCAATCGGTCGCGATCCGCGAGGTGACGATCGATTACGTCTGGTTGGTTGCGCTGAGCTACGGCGCGTACGGCTTGGTGATGTCCGTAAACGCCGCGTTCAACGGGATCGGGCGCCCGCTGCCGGGCGTCTTGATCTCCTCGATGCGGGTTCTGATCGTCTTCTTGCCATTGGCTCTTCTCGGAGACTGGCTCTTCGGTCTGCCGGGGTTGTTCGGGGCCAGCGCGCTCTCCAACCTGAGCATCGGCGCTCTCGCCTACCAGTGGCTTGGCCGCCAGATCTGCGCGGCGCAGCGCTAGGCCGCGACCCGAGCCGGTCGCGCCCGCCACCCGTCAGCGCTCGAACAGCTCGAGGGCATGGGAAGGATGGGCGGGGTCCCTGCCCGGTCCGAGAAGCAGCGCTTCTTTCCAATGAGGGGCGAGGCGGAATCAGGCCCACGCCGGAAAGCACGCCCGAGCGTCCGAAGCGTTCGGACCTTCGACGCCTATTCCAAGTTCAGCCCGCAATCGGGGCACTCGGTGGCGTCCGCCGCCAGCACGCTGTCGCAGGCCGGGCAGGCATCCGCCTCGCCTTCCGGCAGCGGCGGAGCCTCTTCCTGGAGCAGCTGGGCCGCGATGCAGGCGTCGAGCTCTCGGGCCGCGGCAGCGTGCGCTTGTTGGACGTAGAGCCCGAAGAGCCGGACGTCGCCGAAACTGTCGGGGCGCTGTCCGTCGGGAGCGTCGTCGGCATTCGCCGCCTCGACACGGTGGGCAACGCCCCGGTGCTGGAGCGCTTCGGACAGGGCGCGGATCCACGGAATCGGCGCCACGCGCACGCAGTCGAGCTCCGCCGCCGGGGGGAAGGCGTCGAGATCTACTTCGTCCGACGGCAGCGTGTCGTCGCTGACCAGCTCGACATCGCAGTCGGCACAGCGCGCAACGAGCGGCATATACTCGGCGTGGCAGGCGGGGCAGACCTTGTAGCGGGGTTCGGTGGACATGCGCCGATTCTAGCGTGTCGGCCAAGGCTCGGACGCGACGCATTCGCGTGGGGTGCAGCGCTGGGCCCACACAGCGCGATGCGAATCCCCGACTCGAGGCCGCGCGTGCGGACGGATCGTTGCGCCTCAACGCGCGAAGCTGTGCCGCGCGGATCGATCGCAGTGTGGATCACCGGGTATTCCACTCCGTGCAAGGCCGGCCCCACGCAGAGGGAATCTTCGGATCCCTTTCCCGTGCGTGCGTGGGCCGTGGCGGCCTGGATCGCACCGTCAGCAGTTTGCCGCGTAGGGCCGCCGGCCCGGCCGAGCCGGCAGCAATTCATCGACATCCCCGCTCGTCGTCAGACGGCGCTTGCGCGCCGGCCGCGGCTGCGAGGCCGACTCGAGGCAGCGCTGCCGGAGCGGCGTCGGGTCTCGTGGCGGTGCGCACGCTCCGGGCGCGCTGTGGGCTGGCTTTCGCGGATCGCCTGGATTCCGCTCGGCGTCTGCAGCGTTTCGATCTTGCGCCGGATGAGGCGCTCGATCGACGCGAGCTGCGCGCGCTCGTCGGATCCGCACAGCGACAGCGCCGTGCCGCTGGCGCCGGCGCGGCCCGTGCGCCCCACGCGGTGGACGTAGGTTTCCGGCTCGTGCGGGATGTCGAAGTTGATGACGGTGTCGATGTCCTCGACATGGATACCGCGCGCGGCGACGTCAGTCGCGACGAGCACGCGCGTGCGGCCGCGCTTGAAGCTCTCGAGCGTGCGCACTCGGTTGCCCTGCGACTTGTCGCCGTGGATGGCCGCGGCCTCGACGCCTTCGCGGCTCAGGCTCTGCGCGAGCCGGTCCGCCCGGCGCTTGGTCCGGGTGAAGACGAGCGCCCGGGCGATCTCTTCGCTCGCCAGGAGGCTGAGGAGCAGGCCGAGCTTGCGCGGCCCGTCCACGAAGTAAACCGATTGGGAGACCGGCTCCAGGGTCGAGGAGATCGGATCGACGGCGACCTCCACCGGCTCGTGTAGAAGGCGGCTGGCGAGCTCGCGGATCTCGCGGGGCTGGGTCGCCGAGAAGAGCAGCGTCTGGCGCTCGTGCGGAAGCGCCTTGGTGATGCGGCGGACATCGGGGATGAAGCCCATGTCGAGCATCCGGTCGGCTTCGTCGAGGACGAACATCTCCACCTGGGAGAGGTCCACCTCGCCGTCGGCCATCAGGTCGAGGAGCCTTCCGGGTGTGGCAACCAGGACGTCGACGCCGCGGCGCAGCGCCGTGACCTGGGGCCGCTTGCCGACGCCGCCGAAGACGACCTCGCAGCGGATGCGGCCCCGGGGCGTGTAGCTCCGGAAGCTCTCGGCGATCTGCGCGGCGAGCTCGCGGGTCGGGGCCAGTACCAGCGCGCGGATGGGCCGGCGGCGAGCGCTGGGCTCGGTGCGCAGGAGCTCGTCGAGGATGGGCAGGGCGAAGGCTGCGGTCTTGCCCGTGCCGGTCTGGGCGCAGGCGAGCAGGTCACGCGCCTCGAGGGCGTGGGGGATGGCGTCTCGCTGAATCGGGGTCGGCTCGGTGTAGCCGAGGGTATAGAGGACGGCGATCAGCTCGGGATCGAGACCCAGGGTCTCGAAGCCGCGCGCCGAGGGGCGCGGGCGGGTTTCTTGGATCATTGCAGAGGTAGACAAATGGATTTCCTGTCATTGGCGCGTGCGCCAGGCGAGTGGTGCCTGCGCTTCGCGCGCGTGTCGGCGGTTTCTCCACGCGGGCCCTTTGCTCACGTGGGCAGCTTCTCAACGAACACTGGGCCGACTTGCAAACTGAGACGAAGCTCGGAAGGAAAGGCGGGCAGGGCCTGCTTTGAGGCTGGCGGGAACGTACCGAAGGTCGGCAGGACGCGCTCGTGGCCTTAGCGCGAGCGCTCCGCTCGGCTGTCCGCGGCCGCCTTGGGCCGGCTCAGCTCGGCCAGGTGCTGGTTGGACCGGGCGGCGCGGCGCATGGTGAGGATCTGGTTCTGCAGGATCTCCGATGTCCAGCTGTACATGCCGTCCGCCGGCTTGGCCGTGGTCGGCTTGGTGCACATGACCTCGCGCCGGCCCCAGAGCAGGAAGTAGGGCCGCTTCTCCTCCTGGGCAATGCGCAGCTCGGTGCTGACGCTTTCCGAGCCGCCGGTGTGCTCGCCGCAGATGATGATGACCTCGTCCACCTCGCGGATCCTGCGGCGCAGCCCTTCCTCCCACAGATCCGCTGCGGAGCGGGCTCTGGACCGGGCGGAGATCTCGAATCCGGAGGCGGCCTTCGACGCCTGCTGGACGAGCAGATCGTGCAGGTCCGTGTCGTGTTCGCGGTCGTAGCTCACGAAGACGCGAATCTTCTCCGCAGCCGATCCGATTCCCAGACGTTCCGATTCGAACATTGCAGCTTCTCCAGCGCTAGCCGTGTGCATGGACGTGCGCGGGGCACGTGCAGGTGGCGCCTTGCGGCGGCGCCGGATGCCGCTCGTTGTCGAGGTCGGCGCTTCCCCCGAGCTCGTGAAATTGCGCGCACTCGGTCAGGAACGCGGCTTCTGCGGAGGGCGCGTATCCGAACTCGAAGTGGGTGTACCTGGCGTCCACGCCGAGCCCGACGGGCACGAGCGCCGGGGTGTCCAGGGGCGAGCAACGCCGGCGCCGACAGCCGTAGGCTGCCTTGGCCCCGGGGCCGAAGCGGGTGCAGCGCCCGTCCACACCGACCCAGGCGTGCAAGCGCCCCTTCACGTCGGAATCCGAGCGGCCCACCAGGAATGGAACGAAAGCGCCGTCGACGACGAACCCCAGGGTGTACGTTCCTGCCGAAACCCGGCCCACCTGCGCGTCGATCGTCTTGTGGCTGAGCGGGAGGGGGCGTTGGTGTTCCACGGGAGATCTCCGGACGCTCCCAGCCCACGCGCGAGCGCGCGCGGAAGATCCGCGTGCGCGAAGCGCTGGGAAGGAGCCGTGGTGGGCGGGTTCTGGACGACAGCGGTCTCGAGAGAAGCACCGATGGAACCGGAAGGCAGATCGTCCGGTCGGCTGGACCGCTCGGCAGCTCTGTCTGAGTGCCTGCCAACCGCCACGGAGAATAGCGCATCCGGAGGTTTTGACCCCCCGGCGCCCGCAGCGAGCCGACGGAGAAGAACGAGCCGACTCTCAGAAACGGAACACGACGCCTAGCACCGGAGCGTGGGAGAAGAGGGCCAGATCGTCGAGCTGACCATCGACACCCGCGCTGGCGCGGAGGCATTGGTAGTCGAGATTGATGTTGGCGTGCCGGAAGGTGTCGTGCTGCAGCTGGATATTGCCGCGAAATACCGATCCAGGACCTCGCCAACCGACAGGCCGAAGGACTGAAAGCGGGTCCAGAGCGCCAAACGCTCGCCGAAGGCCCAGTTGAAGAAGACGCCTGCGGTGGGGAAGGGTGTCCCCACGGAGGCGTCGGCGATGTCCCCCTTCACTTTCGGTGCGGCGGCGAGCCGACCCTCGATCGTGGCATCGAGCGCGATCAAATCGAGTCCGAGGAAGATGCCGAGCTCCTTCTTCTCGTCGTGGATCAGCGAGTCGCCGTGGTCCAGCGTCGAGATGTGAATGTCGAGATCGGTCTCGGTGGTGACTCCGATGGGAATCGTTCCCTCCGGAAGATCCAGGTCGAAAGTCAGGCTCCCGGTTCCGCTGCGCAAGAGGGAGAAGTAGCCGAGCTCGAGGCGGTGCCTCTTGTTCTTCGTGAAGCGCCAGCGTCCGCATCGGCTTCGCGAGGCTCCCCATCGCGAGCCAGGGTGAAAGATCGCGCCGATGCAGCATTTCGCCCTCCAGCGGACTCGGCTGCACGATCCGCGCGCGAATCCCATCGGATCTTCGCCGGTGTGGGCCGACGCGGCGGGCCTTGCAGAAGCCGCGGCGCTCTACAGAGACTGCGCTGTCGGGGCGTCGTCTGCGCTGGCGGGCTGCGCTTCGCCGTTCTCCAGCAGGTAGGTCTGGAAATGCGATACGGACTGCACGAAGACCTTGACGAAGGAGCTCACCGTCTCGCGGCTGAGGCCGGTATCGGCCAGGAGATCGGCTTCGAGAATCGGATCCTGATCCGCATCGAGATAGGCGCGCGAGAGACGTCTCGTGCGATTCCACTCGTTGATGGTGCGCGGGTCCACCGTGATGCCGGTGATGCCGAAGTAGAGCTGTAGATCTCCGTCGTCGTAACGGTAGAGGACGCACAGGACTCCGTTCGCCTTGAAGCTTACGTTGCCATCCTTCTGAACGGTTACGGACCCGTAGCCCTCGCTCTTGAGGATTGCTGCGAGGTCCGCGGATGAAAGGCGTTCAACTACGACACCGGACGGAACGCTCGGCGCGTAGCCGAAGCTCTGCGCCGGCGGGTTGATGACGCAGGCGGCCTGACTCGTGAGCAGGGCCAGCGCGAGGGCGATCGAGCGAGCGACGTACACGGTGCGCTTCCTCCGTGTTGATTCGACCCAGGCTTCTTCGGCAGATCCACGACATCGGTTGAAAGCGGGCGCGTCAGCAACCGGCAGCGGGCACGCAACTCGCGTCCCAGGTCTCTTTGGATCGGTCCAGAACGCCGCTCCGGCCCATTTTCAATGTGAACACCGATGCGATATAGGAAAAGACGCGAATCGCGAGCTGCCCAATGAAGAAACGAGATGCCACGACACCCCGGCAAGCGCCGCTGAACCTGCCCGCGGAGGAGTTCCGTCGGGTCGGTCATGCATTGGTGGACCGGCTGGCCGAGTTCTTCATCTCGCTACCCGAGCGACCCGTGACCCGGGGCGAGTCGCCTGTGACGACGCGCACGCATTTGGGGAGCGCGGCTCTCCCCGCCACAGGCATGGCAGCCGATGAACTTCTCGCCGAGGCCACCCAGCTGGTCTGCGATCAATCGCTGCACAATGGCCACCCGCGGTTCTGGGGATACATCACGTCCTCCGCGGCACCCATCGGTGCCCTCGGCGATCTTCTCGCGGCAGCGGTGAATCCAAATGTCGGTGCCTGGCAGCTTGCGCCGATCGCTTCGGAGATCGAGGGGCAGACGGTTCGCTGGATCGCAGAGATGATCGGCTACCCCACGGACTGCGGCGGCCTGATGGTCAGCGGAGGCAACGCCGCGAACTTTGTCGGCTTCCTGGCTGCGCGCAAGGCGAAAGCCGACTGGGACCTGCGCCGTGCAGGGCTCTACGGCGAGCCCCGTCGATTGGCGCTGTATGCCTCGAAGGAAACGCACACCTGGCTGCAGAAAATCGCCGATCTGGCGGGAATTGGAACCGACGCCATCCGCTGGGTCGACACCAACCGCGTGCAGCAGATGGAGCCCTCCCATCTCGAGGAGCTCATCGCCGGCGATCGGAAGGCGGGGCATCTCCCGTTTCTCGTCGTCGCGGGAGCGGGCACGGTGAGTACGGGGGCGGTCGACCCGCTGGCCGAGATCGCCGCGATTGCGCGCCAGCACGAGATCTGGTTCCACGTCGATGGTGCGTACGGGGCGCCGGCCGCTGTCCTCCCCGAGTGGGCCGAGGCGTTTCGCGGACTCGAGCAGGCCGACTCCATCGCGCTCGATCCGCACAAATGGCTCTACAGTCCGCTGGAGGCGGGCTGCGCGCTGGTCCGAGACCCGCAGCGCCTGCGCGACGCCTTCAGCTTTCGCCCGGCCTATTACGAATTCGAAGAAGCCGAGGCAGAGGCGGGTGCGAATTATTATGAATATGGCCCGCAGAATTCGCGCGGATTTCGCGCGCTCAAGGTTTGGCTGGCGCTCCGGCAGGTCGGACGCGACGGCTACGTCCAGATGATCCGCGACGATATTGCCCTCGCGCGGCGTCTCCATGCCGCGGTGGAGGCGCATCCCGAACTCGAGGCCGGCACGCAGCACCTGAGCATCACGACGTTCCGTTACGTTCCGCCGGAGCTGCGGCGATCCGCAGGCGAGGCGAACGCGACCTTGAATGAGCTCAATCGGGCACTGGTCACGCGCTTGCAGGAGCGAGGCGAGGTCTTCGTGTCCAACGCGGTGATCGACGACCGCTATCTGCTTCGCGCCTGCATCGTCAACTTTCGCACCACGCGCCGCGATATCGACGCTCTGCCGGACATCGTCGCCCGCGAAGGCCGCGCTCTCCATGCCCAGCTTCGCCCGCGCGAATGACGCGAGTCGCCGGGGCGCCCTCCCGCGCCGGCTCTACTGGGGATGGAGCCAGGTGGGGAGCAAGCTGTACGGGTCGAGGCTGATCGTAGCGTCGAAGGCGACGCCACTCTGCCCGAGGAGAGATTGCAGCCGGCCCGCTTTGAACGCATCGAAGACTTCCGTGCACCCGCCGATGAACTCCCCTCCGACGAAGATCTGCGGGAT
This sequence comes from Myxococcales bacterium, assembly GCA_029881215.1. Classification (GTDB taxonomy): domain Bacteria; phylum Myxococcota_A; class UBA9160; order UBA9160; family SMWR01; genus JAOUNA01. The sequence continues at coordinate 7,409 of JAOUNA010000065.1, forward strand.
GGTCTTGCAGCCCGTGCGAGCGGTCAGCGCTGCGCGGATCTTGCCGCCGCGATCCCCAGCTTGGAACTCGACGGAGTCGAGATCGACGGAGCGATAGGGAATTGCCGTCTTGGCGAATAGCTTGCGCACCGACCAGCAGAACTCGCACCACTCCAGGGCAAACATCACCACGGGCTGCTCCCGATCATCGACTGCGTCGTCGACGAACGCCTGCGCCTCGGCCGTCACGGGCGCGGGCTCAGCGGTGAAGGGGCTCGGCGCGGGCGGCGGCGCCGCATCGAAGCGATAGTTGGGCGTGGATCGGGCGATTTCCATTTCTTCGGGCGTCATCTCGGCCGGAATCTGCTCGAAGAGCGTTGTCGTGAGGTAGCGCTCACCCGTATCGGGCAGCATGCAGAGCACGCTGCTCCCTTCGGGCGCCGACTCACAGATCTGCAGCGCACCCGCGAAAGTCGCGCCCCCCGAGATCCCCGTGAAGATGCCTTCCTTCTGCGCCAACTCCCGCGAGCAGCGCAGCGCATCCGCCCCATTCACGGCGACCGTCTGATGGATGAGCTTCAGCGATACCACATCTTCGGCGAGCTTCGGAATGAAGTCGGGGCTCCATCCCTGCATCAGGTGGGGACGAAAGCTCGGGTGGCTCCCTGCCGGAGCGCCGTCGCCGGCGCGCATCTGAGGGATGCCACTCGCGAGCAGCGGAGCATTGTCGGGCTCGCAGACCACGATCTTCGTGTCGGGGCGCTCCGCGGCGAGCACCCGCGCCACTCCCTTCAGCGTTCCGCCCGTCCCGAACCCCGTGACCCAATAGTCGAGCCGTTCGCCCTTGAAGTCGTGCAGGATCTCCTGCGCCGTCGTCCGCGAGTGGGTGTCCGCGTTCGCTTCGTTCTCGAACTGCCGACAGAGAAACCAGCCGTGCGCTTCGGCGAGCTCGATCGCCTTGGCGAGCATCCCGGTGCCCTTCTGCGAGGCGGGCGTCAGCACCACCTGCGCGCCGAGAAACCGCATCATCTTGCGGCGCTCGACGCTGAAGTTCTCCGCCATCGTGACGACCAGCGGGTAGCCCTTCTGCGCACAGACCATCGCCAGGCCGATTCCGGTATTGCCGCTCGTCGCCTCGATCACCGTCTGTCCGGGCGCGAGCCTGCCGCTCCGCTCGGCATCCTCGATGATCCCCAGGGCGAGCCGATCCTTGACCGATCCCATGGGATTGAAGGCCTCGACCTTGACGTAGAGATCCACCCCGGGCGGGCCCAGCTTGTTGATCCGGACCACGGGCGTGTGGCCAACTGTGGCAAGAATGTCGTCGAACTTGTGCTTCATGGTGATTTCCCTCGTGCCCCTGCTCGATCTGGCCTGCGCAGCGGTTCTCCTAGCGCCGTCTTCCGGCAATCGCGGGCTCACCCTTTCCAGATAGTGGGGAGACCTTGCAAGAGGTGAAATTGGAACTTGCTCGCGTGCAGTCGATTGCGTGAGCGGAGCAGCGATTGGTCTTGGACAATCCGCGCGAGCTCAGCGCTTCGACAGAGGCAAGGGATTCAGGCGTCGGCACGGATGGTCGCGTTCTTCGTGTAGGGATGGTCTTCAAGAGTCTTCAACAGATGCATTCCGATCCCCGCAGCCATGGTGTGGAACTCGAAACGCCAGTATACGTTCTGGCGCGTCACGAAGCCGACGTAGCCGCGGATCAACGGCGCCAAGTGATACAGATCGATGTCATCGATTAGGATCTGCATGGCGAAGCATTCCCACGCATGGGTTGGAAACTCGCGCACGGAATCCGCCGGCGTGAATCGCATTGTCTTCGCATCATAGTGCACGACCTGCGTGTCTGGTGAGACCCCGGACTCATCGACGCCATTCCACCTCGCTTCCCCGCGTCCGTGCCGCAAGGAGCCGTCCTCGCGTTGCGACGCGATGATGCGGTTGATCGCGCGATACAGACACCGCGCCACGCGATCCTTGAAGCGCATGTGCTCTAGGTCGCAGGGCAGAATGCTGTAGGTCTTGCACAAGGCGCCGGTGATGATGGAGTGATACCAGATCCATGAGTCGTGATCGATCCAACCGCCCGATGCGAGCTGATTGCGCAAGGCAGTCCTGCGCACGCGCCGGCTGGCGGCGGCGAGAAAGGCGCTGTCCCCGGTTCGCCGGTAGGACTCGGCAAGCGCGTAGCAAGGGATAATGCCGTGGTTTTGTGATCCAGAAATCTGGTAGCGGAGCAGGATCGAGGCGACGTTTAGGGCTTGCTCCTCGATCTTGCGATCGTCGACGAAGCTGCTCCACAGGAAGAGGCAATAGGCAGCCAAGGCGTAGGTGAAGTCGATCACCAGGTGGCCCTGCAGAACGATGTGGCCCCCGGGTAGCATGCGCCGCTGGAGCAACTCGATGCAGTAGCGCGCTTTGTCGCGCCACTCTTCGTTCCCCGTGGCCTGGTAGGCGTAGAAGTATCCCAGGAAGCGACAGCCCATCTCTTCGATCGAGATGCCTTTGTAAGCGTAGTTGGCCCGTGGTTGCGCGATCCATCCGCGATCGGCGCGAACCAGCAGGGCGTTGGCACCTTCGATCAGCCTGAGCTTTGCCTCGGCCTCGGCGAGCGTGACCGTTCCGGGGCGGTGGCGAATCTCGAGCAGCGTGTCGTCGGGGACCGCCGGATCACCGGCACTATCCGGCGAGCCGACCTTCAAAGCGATGTCTTTGCGGTGCTTCAAGTGCTCCGAGAAAGCGCGTGCCGGAAACACGAGCCAGTTCCGCACCCAGAGGTTGAGCGCCGTCGGCAGCGGGTGATCGTCATGCCACTTCCATAGCCGGCGCAATACGCTCGGGTCGTTGATGACGGCGGTGCGACGGAAGTCGTGGAACTTCTGCGCGCGGAGGTCCTGGCGCATCCGTTCTCCAGGTCTAGACATGCTCATCGGTGCAAATCCTCCAGACACACATTCCTGGGATCTGCCTGTTTGGGACCTACGCGCAGCTCTCGCAATTTTCGCACTTTCGACTCCGAGAAACACACACAGAAATTTCCTGTGCCACATGAAGCCCTGAGCGAGGGCAGGGCCGCCTGCTGAGATCAACTCGTCGAATGGAGCTGACAATCCGCGGAGCGAGTCGAATTGCGCGACACGCTTCGGCTCCTGCTCCGACCCTCGATGGCGCGTGCAGCTCCAGGGCATCTCGTGCACCGCAAGACACGGGGATACCGGCCGCATGGGTCCGCTTCGGATCCATGCCCAGAGACACTTGGCCGTGGAGGTCCGCCCAGAGCGTCGCCGGCGAGCGGCCTGCTCGAACGCGGTCAGTGACCCACCGGCTCCTGCAGCTGCTCCATCACGCTAGCGAGGCTGAAGCTCGCGGCCTTCATGCGCGGCGGGAACTGCTTGAAGGTCGAAAGGAACTCTCCGACGTACGTTTGTGCAGGCACGAGCAGGTAGGCGCGGTCGAGCAACCAGTCGTAGTAGGTATTCGACGTGATCTGGGCGCGCTCATAGGGATCGCGGCGCAGGTGGAAGATCAGCGGAAGGCGCAGCGGCGTGAACGGGTTGGCCCAGAGTTTGAGCGTGCCCGTGGCGCGCTGCTCCATGAAGATGAGCTTCCAGTCCTGGTAGCGGAGCGCCGTGAGGTCGCCGTCGTCGGAGAAGTAGAAGATCTCCTTGCGCGGACTCTGCTGGGTCTCGCCGGTGAGCATCGGGAGCACGTTGTAGCCGTCGAGGTGCACCTTGTAGCCGCGGTGGCCCTTCAGGAGCTTCTCCTTGACGTCGGGCTCGCCGGCCAGGGCGAGCAGGGTGGGCAGGAAGTCCATGTGGTGGACGATCTCGTTCGAGACCGAGCCCGGCTGGATCCGGCCCGGCATGCGCACCATGGCCGGCACGCGCCAGCCGCCTTCCCAGTTGGTGTTCTTCTCGCCGCGGAAGGGCGCCGCCGCCGCGTCGGGCCAGGTGTTGTAGTGCGGCCCGTTGTCGGTGCTGTAGTAGACGAAAGTGTTCTCCGCGATGCCCAGCGCTTCGAGTGTGTCGAGCAGCTTGCCGACGTGCATGTCGTGCTCGACCATCCCGTCGGCGTACTCGTCCTGGCCCGAGATGCCTCGGTGCTCCGCCTTGACGTGCGTGCGGAAGTGCATGCGCGTCCCGTTCCACCACACGAAGAAGGGCGTGCCCGCGGCGTTCTGGCGCTCGATGAAGTCGATGGCGGCCTCGACGGTTTCGTCGTCGATGGTCTCCATGCGCTTCCGCGTGAGCGGGCCCGTGTCCTCGATCTTCTGCTTTCCGCCGGGCTGGGCCCAGGAGTGGATCACGCCTCGCGGGCCGAACTTCTTGCTGAACTCCGGGTTCTTCGGGTAGTCCTCGTGCTCCGGCTCCTCCTCCGCGTTCAGGTGGTAGAGGTTGCCCAGGAACTCGTCGAAGCCGTGGCTCGTGGGCAGGTGCTCGTCGCGGTCGCCCAGGTGGTTCTTGCCGAACTGACCGGTGGCGTAGCCGTGCGGCTTCAGCAGCTCCGCAATGGTCGGGTCCTTCTCGGAGAGCCCTTCCTTCGCCCCAGGCAGCCCCACCTTGCTGAGACCGGTGCGGAAGACGCTCTGCCCCGTGATGAAGCTGGAGCGGCCCGCCGTGCAGCTCTGCTCGCCATACGAGTCCGTGAAGAGCATGCCCTCGTCGGCGATGCGATCGATGTTGGGAGTGCGGTAGCCCACCAGGCCTCGGGTGTAGGCGCTGATGTTCGACTGCCCGATGTCGTCACCCCAGATCACGAGGATGTTGGGCTTGTCGGCGGCGGCCGCAGCGGAGGCGGTGGCCAGCACTCCCAGCGCCAGCAGCACGTGCTGCTGCAGAGATCGTCGCGCACGAGTCAAGTTCATGGGTGTCTCCATGTCGGCATTGATGAGCAAGCCAGCAATGCGGCAGGTCCCGCTCTTGTACGTGACATCCGCGCTGGCCTCGATGAAGCGGCGGATCGTAACTCACGCCATCCGGATACGCGAATATCGAACCGGTGACACGGATCTGCGTCTCACGAGATCTTCTGGGACGCCGGGGAAAGCGCCACGGTCTTGCTCACGCAACGGCCGCGGGCGCGCGCTAGTGCCTCGGCGCGTCCGCCCCCCAGATCTCCGCCAGGCGTGCGTCGCGGCCGCAGCCGCGGCGGTAGAAGGCGTAACGGATCGGGTTCTTGCGGTAGTAATCCTGGTGGTATTCCTCGGCCGGGTAGAAGGGCCCGGCGTCGGCGATCTCGGTGCGGATCGGCACGCCGAGGCGCACAGCGACGCGCTCGCGTGACGCCTCGGCGAGCTTCCGCTCCTCCGGAGTCTTCACGAAGATGGCCGAGCGGTACTGGCTGCCCGCGTCGCAGAACTGCCGGTTCGTCACCGTCGGGTCGATGTTGTGCCAGAAGATGTCGAGGAGAGCTGCGTACGTGACCTGGCTCGGGTCGTAGACGATCTGCACGGACTCCGCGTGACCGGTGCCGCCGCCGGAGACCTGCTCGTAGCTCGGGTTCTCCACGCGGCCGCCGGTGTAGCCCGACGTGGTGGAGACGACGCCCGGGACAGTGTCGAAGGCCGGCTCCATGCACCAGAAGCAGCCGCCGGCGAAGGTCGCCGTCGCGGTCTCGGCGCGCGCGGCGCCGGCAGTGGCGAGCAGCGCGGCGAGCAGCAGCAGGGCCCGGCGCACGCTCACGAGACCAGCGGCGGTAGCGGCTCGCCCGCCGGCACGAAGCGCAGCGCCACGCCGTTGTTGCACCAGCGCTGGCCCGTGGGCGGCGGGCCGTCGTTGAATACGTGTCCCTGGTGCCCGCCGCAGCGCGCGCAGTGGTACTCGGTGCGCGGCAGCAGCAGCTTGAAGTCACGCTTCGTGGCGACGTGGCCCTCGATCGGGCGCAAGAAGCTCGGCCAGCCCGTGCCGCTCTCGAACTTGGCCGACGACTCGAAGAGCGGCAGATGGCACGCGGCGCACACGAAGGTGCCCTCGCGCTTCTCCTTCTCGAGCGGGCTCGAGTAGGGCCGCTCCGTGTCCTCCTCGAAGAGGACACGGTACTGCTCGGGCGTGAGCCGCTTGCGCCAAGCCTCGAGCGGCAGCGAGAGCGGCTCGACACCCCCGGCCGGGGCGCCGGATGCGCCGCCGCCGCTGGCCCGCGCGGCGCCGCCCGCCAGCAGTGCGCCGAGCGCGCCGAGGGCGCTCTTCAAGATGCTGCGACGACTCATGGCCCCGAGCTCCTCCACGCTTTGCTCTCCTCCCGTCCCCGGTCTCGCGTGCCCTAAGGATGCCGCCGCGGGCATTCGGTTTCACGCGCCTCCGCGGAGCTCGCCAGGGGGCCTACACGATCCTGGCGCAGCGGGGCGCAGCCGGGGCCAGTGGGTGATCGGGCTTCAGGTCGCGGTCTCGGCGCTCGCTTCGGCGACCCAGTCGCGGTAGATCGCGGGCGGGGCGAACGCCAGCCACAGCATCGCGATCGAGAGCAGCTCGAGACCGCCCACCAGCGCGTCCATCGCTCCCGTGATGCGCTGGCTCGTCTCGTACGCCAGGTACATCGGCACCGTCGCGCCAGTGACCGCCAGCTGCAGGAGGCCGAAGTGTCCCCAGAGCGCGAAGCGATTGCACGTGATGGCGTCTTCGATGCCGAGCCGGAGACGCCGCCGCGCGCGCGCATAGTGAGAGTAGCCTTCGACGCCCATCCAGACGCAGGGAATCGCCATGGCCCCGAGCTCGAGCCAGAAGCTGAGGTCGCCGATCGACACCATTGCCCAGCTGCCGCGCAGGGGTGGCCAGAGCAGGGCGACCGCGAACAACAGCCCGATCGTCCAGGTCAAGCCGGCTGCCCAGCGCGCCTCCGGCCGGAACACGCGCTGCGTGAAGAGCGCGATCGCCAGGCAGCCGCCCGCGAAGAAGACGCGTCCGACGTGATAGAGCGGCATCTCGACCGCAGCGAGCGCCGGGATCAAGCCCGGCCCTTCGTAGCCGATGTAGCCCATGCCCCAGCACGAGAACGCGAGCCCGAGCAAGCGCTCCGGAAGCCCCCCGGAGCGCCGCGCCCGCGCGAGCAGCTGGATCCCGACCGGCAGGTACAGGAAGCCCGCCACGAGCTCGACGATGTAGGCATCCTCCTCCACGCGATCTCCCACGGCTCCGCCACCGTATCGGCCGAATCGCTCGAGATCGTTAGAGCCCCGCACCATCGATTTGCGTCCGCAATTCGTGCCACGCTGTGGGGTTTCTGCCCGACCCGAGGCGCTGCGCTGCGGTCAAGT
>JAOUNA010000003.1 GCA_029881215.1 Myxococcales bacterium
CGCGCTCGGCTGGCTCGCGAGCGTCCTGTATCCGGTGATCCGTTATCTCAAGCCCCTGCCCCTCCAGGGTCCGACCGGCCCGGTGCGCTTGAGCCAGGCCGAGGTGCTCAAGATCGAGCACGACAAGTTCGCCATCGTGCCGATCGGGCGCACGCGGGTGCTGGTCTTCGAAGATCCGGAGGGTGAGCTGCGCGCACTCGACGCCAAGTGCACGCACGAAGGCTGCACGGTGCGCTATGTGCCGGGGGAATCACTCATCTGGTGCCCCTGCCACAACGGCCGCTTCGATCTCACGGGGCGCGTGCTCGCCGGTCCGCCGCCCCGGCCGCTGGCGCGCCACACGGCGATTCGAGACGACGCAGGCAGCATCACCGTGTCCGTGGCGATCGCATGAGTTCAGGACGCGCAACGCGCAGCCTCTTCGACTGGCTCGACGCGCGCTACAGCATCTCGCCCCTGATCCAATTCGTGCGCGAGAAGGAGGTGCCCCTCGGAGAGCACTCGATGGCCTGGTACTTCCTGGGCGGCGCCACCCTCTTCTTCTTCACCATCCAGATCGTCTCGGGCGTGCTCCTGCTCATGTACTACCAGCCCGGCGAGGCGACCTCCTACGAGAGCATTCGATACATCACCACCCAGGTGCCCTTCGGCTGGCTCGTGCGCTCGGCGCACTGCTGGAGCGCGCATCTGATGATCGCGTCCCTGGTCGTGCACATGTTCAGCACCATGATGCTGAAGGCGTACCGGCCGCCGCGCGAACTCACCTGGGTCACCGGGTTCGTGCTCTTCTCGCTGGCGCTCGGCTTCGGCTTCTCCGGCTACCTGCTGCCGTGGAACGAGCTGGCCTTCTTCGCCACGGCCGTCGGCACCGACTCCGTCAAATCGGTTCCGCTGCTGGGAAACTGGCTGCTCCAGGTGCTGCGCGGCGGACCCGACGTCACGATCAACACGCTCTATCGCTTCTTCGCGCTGCACGTCTGCATCCTTCCGATTCTCACCGTCGGCCTGATCTCGGTGCATCTGATCTTCATTCAGCGCCAGGGCATGGCCCCGCCGCGCGGCGAGCGGAAGGCGCCGCGCGGCATGAAGTTCTTCCCGAGCTTCGTGCTGCGCGACGCCCTGCTGTGGCTGGTGTGCGTCACCGCGCTCGGCGCCCTGGCACTGCTGCTGCCCTACGGGCCGGGCATTCCGGGCGTGGAGTGGGAGCTCGGGCACAAGGCGGACCCGCTGGCCCCCGCCTTCCCCGGCATCAAGCCGGAGTGGTATTTCCTCTGGATCTATCAGCTCTTGAAGGAGTTCCCGCCGCACCTGTTCGGATTGGAAGGGCCGCAGCTGTGTCTCTTGCTGGTAACCGCGCTGATGACCGCCTGGGCGCTCGTGCCGTGGCTCGACCGCAAGGCCCGCCGCGACGAGCCCTCCCCCGCCTTCAGCGACTTCGGCGTCGCCGCCATCTTCTTCCTGGTGTTCCTGACGCTCAAGGCCTGGGACATCGGAGGCGGCGGCGGCGATGCGCAGGGCGCGCAGCTCCCGGATCCGCGGGCCGTGGCGTGGACCTGCGCCTGGATCCTCCTCCCGCTGGCCGCGGCCGTGACCCTGCTGCGCGTCGCGGTCTTCCGCCACCGCTGGTTCGTGTTCAGCGCCGCGGCGCTGCTGCACGCCGTCCTGCACGGATTCGCCGGGCTCTCGTATCTCGGGGCGGGCGCAATCGCCGCGGTCCTCGCCGGGCTCGCGATCGGCGTGGCGGTGATGCGCGAGCGCCGGGCCGCGCCCACGATGGGAGGTGGCCCTTGAGGCGTCGGACGCTCCTCCGGACCCTGCTCGCGGCGCTCGCGGGAATCGGCGCGGCGGCTCCGCCCGAGCCCGCGCCGCAGCCTTTCGTGCCCTCCGCGGCCCTGCGCGAATTCCTCGAGGCGCGCGCCCCGAGCGGCGAGCCAATCATCGCCGCGGACCAGCTCGCCTACTTCGAGGGGCTGCCGGCGCGGGAGAAGCAGCGCTTCGATGCCGCCGTCGGCCTCGAGCTGATCGGCGCGCCGACGCAGCTGCAGGAGATCCTCTCGCTCGGGCTCCGGGCCGGCCCCCTCGACCTGCTCCTCCACGACAACTGCCTGCTGTGTCACACCAATCCAGAGGAACAGGACGCGGAGACCCTGTTCTCGATCGACCCCGAAGCCCGGGGCTCGCCGAGCCACCTCCAGCTCGGGGAATTCGTGAGCGATGTCCACTTCCGGAAGGGGTTGTCCTGTGCCGGCTGTCACGGCGGAAGCCCCGACGTGGAGGGCATGGTGGACGAGATCTACGAGCGCTGGCCCGAATCTCCCGCGCGTCACACGGACCGGACCTGGATCCCCGCGTTCTGCGCCCGCTGTCACGCGAATCCGCTGGTGATGCGCCGCTTCAATCCGGGACTTCCCACGGATCAGTACGCGAAGTACCGCGAGAGCCGTCACGGCCAGCGCCTGCTCGACCACGGCGACTCGAAGGCGGCCCAATGCGTGAGCTGCCATGGCGTGCACGGCATCCGCGATGCGAAGAGTCCGCGCTCGAAAGTGCATCCCCGGCAGGTGCCCGGGACGTGCGGCGCCTGCCACGCCGACGCCGCACACATGGCGGGCTATCGAACCCGGGACGGCAAGCCCCTTCCCACCAATCAGCTCGCCGACTACGAGCAGAGCGTGCACGGGCGCGCCCTGCTCGAGCGCGGGGACCTCGGCGCACCGGCGTGCAACGACTGCCACGGGAACCACGCGGCCCTGCCGCCCGAGATCGCGAGCATCGCCGAGGTGTGTCGCACCTGCCACGCCGCCAACGGCGAGCTCTTCGACGGAAGCGAGCACAAGCGGGCCTTCGAGCGCAACGGCTGGCCCGAGTGCGCGCAGTGTCACGGCAACCACGCGATCGCGAAGACGGCGGATTCGATGCTGAACGAGGCAGAGAATTCCCTCTGCTACGCCTGCCACCGCCAGCACGCGGCGGACAACCCGCGCTGCATCGAGACGGCGCGCTACTTCTACGACTCGATCACCACGCTCGCGACCGAAACCGCATCCTTCGAGTCGGAGGTGCACGCGCTGGCCGAGCGCGGGCTCGACGACGAGCCGCTGTCGATCGCTGTGGAAGAGCTGCACGAAACCCTGCAGCAGTCGCGCTCGCGGATCCATGCGTTCAATCGCAGCGAGTTCGACGCGGTGGCGGATCGCGGTCGGGCCGTGGTCGAGAAGTCCCGAACGCTGATCGCCAACTCGGATGCAGAGTATCGCTTCCGGCGCAACGGGCTGCTGATCGCCATCGCGCTCACAGGGCTGCTGGCGCTGCTGCTGTACGCGAAGATCCGACAGATCGAGTCCAACGAACCGCCGCGAAGCTGAGCCTCCAACGGCACCGCGCCTGCGGCGGATTCCTAGTGGATGCTGCGCGCCGCCTCGACGGCGGCGAGCACGCGCTCGGGCAGCGGGGCCACGCGCTGCGTCAGCAGGCTCACGACGACCATCAGGGCGCTCGAAGCGAGCACGCCCACCAGCATCGGATGCAGTGCCGTCGCCACGTCGACGCCGGCCACCTGCCAGACGAACGCGGTGAGCGCCCCGCCCAGCATCGACGCGATGGCTCCCGGCGTGTTCGCCCGCTTCCACCAGACGGCGCAGACATAGCAGGGAAGGAAGGCGCTGCCGAGCACGGAGGTCGTGAAGATCACCACGGAGAACACACCCGGCGGCCGGAACAGCGCCACCAGATAGCCGACGACGGCGATCGCGATCACGAGCAGCCGCGACACCCAGACCATCTGCCGGTCGGTCGCGTTGGGTTCGAGGAAGCGCTGGTACAGATCCCGCGAGGCGATGGTGCCGGTCTGCAGCAGGATCGAGTCGGCGGTCGACATGATCGCCGCCATGATCGCCGCGACCACGAGACCGGTGATCGCGGGCGGCAGCAGGGTGTCGGCCACGCGCAGGATCGACAGCTCGGCATCGTCGAGGTCCGGCAGGATGACGATGGCGAAGATTCCGACGAGATAGGGTGCGCTCACGAAGCAGAGATTCCACAGCGTCGAGTAGACGGCTGCGGTGCGCGCGGTCGCGGGGTGGGTCATAGCCATCTGACGCGTCACCACGTGCGGCCAGCCCATGTAGCCGATCGAGAAGATGAGCACCGCGCCGCTGATCTCGCCCCAGTGGTCCTGCTTGACCAGACCCTTGCCCCAGACGGACAAGTAGGTCGGATCGATGCGCTGGATCGCTTCGTTCGCGGCGCTGAAGCCTCCCAGGTGCACCAGGCAGGCACCGAAGATCCAGAGAATGCCGACGAGCATCACCAGGCTCTGGAAGAGATCGGTGTAGGCTACGGCAAAGTAGCCGCCGAGGAAGGTGTAGAGCATGATGATGCCGACGGCGATCAACAGCGCCAGCCAGTAGGGCATGCCGGTCACGAGCGCCATGCCCTTGCCCCCCGCGATGAATTGGGCGAGTACGTAGAAGAACAGGAAGAAGATGGTCAGCGTGCCGGCGACGAGCCGGGTGGCCGGCGATGGATAGCGGTGCTCGAGATACTCGATCGAGCTGAGCGAGCCGAGGATCTTGGAGAGCCTGCGCATGCGGCGGCCGATCACGGAGAGATTCACCACGCCGCCGCCGATGTCGCCAGCCGCGTACCACAGCGCCCAGTAGCCCATCCGGTAGCCCTCGGATCCCGCGCCGAGGAACATGAAGCCGCTCATCGCCGTCGCCTGGAGCGTCAGCGCCGTCACCAGCGGACCGACCTTGCGGCCGCCGAGCAGGAAGCCCTCGAGGCTGTTCGACGCACCCTTGCGGGCGGCCCACACACCGATCGCAACGACCACCACGTAGTAGAGCACGAGGAAGACGAGGACCGTGGGCTCCATTCAGTCGGCGTCCGTCTCGTCGCGCGGCCAGCTGCGGGAGCGATAGAAGAAGACGGCGGTGTAGATCACCCAGGCCAGCGGAAAGCCGAAGACCAGGAGTGTCGTCGTCAGGGGCAGGCCGAACATGGCGAATCTCCCTCGGGATGGACCTCTCATAGCGCAGGGTCGCGGCGCGGCGCACGCTGCCCCTGGGCACCGAGCGGCCCGGCGAGCGGGCGAGCGCATCACCCGCACCCTGCCTGCTACGTTGATCCCCGCAACGCGCGCCCAGCGAGGACGAGACATGCGGCTCAAGGACCGGATCGCGATCGTCACGGGCGGCGCGTCGGGTATCGGCCTGGCGACCACGCAGCGGCTGCTCGAGGAAGGAGCAAGCGTCGTCCTGTGCGACATCGCCGCTCGCGAAGGCGAACGCGCGGTGGCGAGTCTGGCCGCGCAGGGGCTCACGCGCGTCGCGTTCGTTGCCGCCGACGTCTCGCGCAGCGAGGACGTGCGGCGCGTGATCGACGCGGCCATCAGCAGCCACGGCCGCGTCGATATCCTCTTCAACAACGCCGGCTATTTCGAGACCGGCGCGGTGCACGAGGTGCCGGAAGACGAATGGGAGCGCACCATGGCGGTGAACCTGCGCTCTGTCTTCCTGTGCAGCAAGTACGTGGTGCCGGGCATGCTGGAGCGCGGGTCGGGATCGATCATCCACAATGCTTCGATCGCCGCCGTCGTGGGCGACCGCAGCTCGGCGGCCTACTGCGCCAGCAAGGGCGGCATCGGCATGCTCACCAAGGCCATGGCCCTCGACTACAGCCCGCGCGGCATCCGCGTCAACGCGATCTGCTGCGGGGAGATCGAGACGCCCCTGTTCGTGCGCGAAGCGGCGCAGCACGGCATCCCGACCGCGGAGTTCCGCAAGATGTTGGCCGACCAGCACCCGATCGGCCGCATCGGCCGCGTGGAAGAGGTCGCTGCGGTCGTCGCATTCCTCGCCAGCGACGACGCGAGCTTCATCACCGGCGCGCTGATTCCGGTGGACGGCGGCTATTCGGCGGGCTGAGCGCGCAACAAGGATCGACGAAGACCCGACCCCCCGAAGTCAGGCTCATCCCAGCGCAATCGCCACGCGCCAGATCAGAAGCGCCACTGCAAGCCGCCCTGGGGCGCGAGATAGTAGAGCAACGCGAGATTCTGCTTGGCGGTGGGGTCCTTGAGGTCGAAGCTCGTGAGAAGCCCCGAGAGCTCGAGGTAGAACAGCAGATTCTTCGTGATGTAGATGTCCCCGCCCACACCCAGGCGCCCGGCCACCGCCACTTTCGAAGCGTCCACGAGACCGAAGCGATCCTCGATCTTGACCAGCGAGCCGCCGAGTCCGAGCATCAGATAGGGGTGGATTCTCCAGACGGGGAGCAGGAACTTCGCGTTCAGGGTGACCGTGTGGCCATCGACCCCGACGAGCTCGGTCCCCTTCAACACGACGGGCAAGGAGGGATCGATGGCGCCCAGGTCGATCTGCCGCGCGGTCTCGAGCGCGAAGCCCGGCGCATATTCGTAGGCGAGCTCTGCGGCGAACCAGCTGGTCAGGCGATAGCCGCCGCGCGCCATGAACCCGACCGTGTTCCCCACGGTCAGCAATCCCAGGCTCTCCTGCTCGACCTCGTCCTGGAGCAGGTAGTACTGCCCCTGCGCGCCGAGCCCCGCGTACCAGCCGGAGCGGTCGAAGCTCTCGTCGTCGCCGGCGAGTGCGGGCAGTGCGCTGAAGAGTGCCGCGACGATCGCGAACGCGCGAGCAAACATCGAAATTCCTCCTTCGGGATCGTGTCCAGCGCGGCCGAGGCCATGCCCTCGAGCAAGCGAGCCGCTCGAGTGTCGGAACATAAGATTGGCCCTTTCGAAACGCAAGATCGAAACGGGGGTCGCGGATCTTCGCCACGACACGCGCGGTGCGCGTCAGCGATCGGCGAGCGCCACCCGCGCGGCGTTGCGCCCGGCCGCGCCCATCACGCCGCCGCCGGGGTGCGCCCCCGATCCGCACAGATACAGCCCGTCGATCGGCGTGCGATAGCGCGCCCAGCCGAGCAGCGGCCGCGCCGCGAAGAGCTGGTCGAGCGCCATCTCGCCGTGGCAGATGTTCCCGCCCGTGAGACCGTAGACCTCCTCGAAGTCGAGCGGCGTGAGCACGTGACGCTGCACGACCGCGCGGCGCAGATTCGGCGCGTACTCCGCCAGGGTCGCCACCGCGAGGTCGCCGAGCTCCTCTCTGCGCGCACGCCAGTCGCCTGCGGCCAACGTGTAGGGAATGAACTTGATGGAGATCGACATCACGTGGTGGCCACGCGGGCACAGCGAGTCGTCCACGGTCGACGGGATCACGATGTCGAGATAGGGCCGCGTCGAGGGCCGGCCCGCCTTGCAGTCGTCGAAGGCGGCCTCGAGGTAGTCGGGGTGGTCGCCGCACACCTGGATCGCGCTGCGCAGATGGACGCCATCGCCGGGCAGGGCCGAGAAATCGGGAAGCTCGGAGAGGGCCAGGTTCACCTTTCCCGAGTTGCCGCGGCAGCGCAGGTTCTCGATGCCGCGCACGAACTCGGCGGGCAGCTGGCCGCGATCGACGAGCCCGAGGAAGGTGCGCTTGGGATCCGCGTTGGAGAGGACCGCGCGCGCCGGAATCTCCTCGCCGCCTTCGAGCACCACGCCCGCGGCGGCGCCGTCGCGCACGAGGATGCGCTCGACCGGCGCTGCGACGCGGATCTCGGCGCCGTGCGCGCGCGCCGCGCTGGCGAGTGCCTCCGCCAGCCCTCCCATGCCACCGCGCACGAAGCCCCAGAGCCCGGGCGTGTCGGTCACCCCGCCCATGAAGTAGTGCAGCATCAGGAAGGCCGTGCCCGGCGTGCGCGGGCTGCCCCAGACCCCGATCGTTCCCGACGCGGCGAAGCTCGCCTTGAGCTGCGGCGACTCGAACCACTCGTCGAGCAGCTCGACGCTGCTCATGGTGAGCACCTTGAGCAGCAGCGCCTGCTCGCCGCGCGACAGCGCGCGGAAGCGGCGCCCGAGCTTGAGCAGCTCGAGGAAGCCCTGGAAGCCGAGCGCGCCGGGATCCGGCGGTGGCGTCTCGAGGCTGGGACGCAGCACCTCCGCCAGCCGCGCCATGGTCGCGTAGAAGCGCGGGTAGGCTTCGACGTCCTTCCGGGAGTAGCGACCGATCTGCTCGGCGTCCTCCCGCGCGCTGAGCCCGAGCAGCAGGTGGCGGCCGTCGGCAAACGGCACGAAGGAAGTCGGACAGGGCGCCATCTCGAAGCCGTGCCGGGCGAGCTCGAGATCCCGGATGATCTCGGGGCGCAGCAGCGTGCACACATAGGACGTCGTGGTCACGCGATAGCCGGGGTGGATCTCTTCGGTGACGCAGGCGCCCCCGACGATCGGGCGGCGCTCCAGCACCAGCACCCGCCGCCCGGCCCGGGCGAGGTAGCCGGCGGCAACCAGTCCGTTGTGGCCTCCCCCGACGATCACCGCGTCGTATCGATTCGGTTCCCGAACCATCACAGCGAGCCTCCCGGGCGTCGCGGCAAAGCGCCGGGTCCATGCAGCGTGGAGATCCGATCGCCCCACCCTCTCCGGTGCGCAAGGTCGCCCGAAGCGGCGCGGCACGCCAGGCCGGGCACCGCGCGGATGACCCGAAGGCCGCCGGCGGGACCCCGCCGAGCCCGCGCCCGACGCGCGTCGCCGCAGCCACACCGCTGCGGATCTCTGCCAGACCGCCTACTTTTGCGGGCGATGACCGGCTTGGTTCTGCCCTGCGCGCGACGCGCCGCAGTCGGGGTCGCGAGCGCGCTCCTGGCCGGCCTCGCGTTGGCGTCGCACGCGCGCGCGGAGGACGCGCCCTTCTTCACGCTCGGACCGCAGCAGGCGGGCTTCTCCCTCGCCTACGGCCACGGCGTGGATTTTGCGGGGTCGGGTGTGATCGAGGGGGATCAGGTGCGCGTGCTCAGCGCGCTGCCCCACTGGCAGATCGACGTGACGCGACGACCCGAGGAGCCAGCCTGGTACGAGGGCAGCCTCGCGTTCCGCGTCGAGGGGGCGATCTCGTTGAATCTCGAGCCGAGGCGGGGCGTCGCCGCAGGCGCGAACCTGCTGCTGCGCTACCGCCTGCTCCACTGGAAATCCTTCAGCCCGTACCTCGAGGCCGGCGCCGGCTTGCTCGACCTCGCGTACGACCTGGTCGATCAGGACAACGGCCTGGCCTTCACCCCGCAAGGCGGCGTCGGTGTGTGCACGCGCATCGACCCGCGCACGTCCATCGACGCCGGCGTGCGTTTCCACCACGCCTCGAACGCCAACAGCCACCTGCCCAACGGCGGCATCGACACCCTGCAATTCTTGCTGGGGCTGGTCTTCCACTTCGACTGAGCGCTCCCGGTTTGCCAGATCTCCGGGTACCCTCGCGGGAACGGACCGCGCGGCAAGGGGCTTCGAGCCGCTCCGCGCGAGCACACAGGAGAAGTCGTGGGAAGATCCGCTTTCGACACAGAGAAGATCGCCTGGATCGGCGTTCCGTCGAGCGCTGGGGCTCGTCAGGCGGGTCAGGAGCAGGCGCCGCAGTGTCTGCGCCGTGCCGGCTTGCTGGAGCAGCTTCGCGCCGAGGGCCACGACGTCGTGGATCTGGGTGATCTCGCTCGAGTCTCCTTCTCTCCGGACACGCAGCATCCAAGACAGCAGAATCTCTCGCGCGTGCTCGAGGTCCTCGAGCAGGTACGTGGTGCGGTGGATCGCGCCATCGCAGAGCGGGCATGGCCGCTCGTGGTGGGAGGCGATTGCACGATCACGATCGGTGTCCTCGCCGCCCTCGCGAAGACCTTTCCGCGCTTGGGATTGCTCTATTTGGACGGCGATGTCGACTTGAACACGCCGGAGACGACGCACTCGGGCATCTTCGACGGCATGGTGCTCGCCCACATCCTGGGCGACGGTGCGGAGGGCCTGAGTCATTTCGGAGAGCGCTCTCCGCTTCTGGAGGAGCGCGCGGTGACGCTGTTCGGTTACAGCGCGCAAGCGGGCGGCATCGATCCCGTGGAGATCGAGCGCCTGCGAGACACCGAGATGGCGAAGTATCCCCTGGAAGAGATCCGGGGCGATGTGCGGGCTGCCGCCACGCGAGCCCTGCGTGCGTTGGAGAGCGAGGTCGAGCACATCCTCATGCACTTCGACGTCGATGTCGTCGACGTCGGCGATTTTCCTGCCGTGGACGTTCCCCACAAGCCGGGCCTGCGCCTGACGCAAGTGCAGGAGGCACTCGACGTGTTCCTGGCGAGCCGCAAGACCGTGGGCCTCGTGGTGACGGAATTCAACGCGAAGAGCGACGCCGACGGTACGCTCGCCCGGCAGCTGAACGACACGATCCGGCGTGCGATCCGCCAGAGACGCTCCTCCGCGTGAGGAAATAGGGCTTGACCCGACGCAGCGTCGGAACTCAAGGTCGTCGGTGAGCACGCCCGCCCTCGAGGAGGACGTGTTCCGCGCCCAGGTCCGCATCGCGCTGGAACTCGACCGCGCCACGGTGCCCTACGCGTTCGCCGCGCGCATCGCCAAGGTCGGCGCTTCGCTCGACGACGCCACCATGCAGCGCTACGGGGCGGACGCCGCGGGGGTGCGCGAGGCCCTCGGTGCACTACAGGCAGCGGCGGACGCTGCGCAGGGAGCCCCCTACTCCGATTGCGCGTTCGATCACGCGCGCGAGGCCGTGCGCATACTCGAGGACGAAGTCACGGCGCTCTCGGTGGCCGAGGGCACCGTCGGCCCGCACGAGCAGGTGCAGCAGGATCTCCTCGGCCTCGAGGGTGCGATCGGCTGGCTGGAGCAGCGGCAGGCCGTCCAGGCCCTCGCGCAGCTCTCCCGCGTTGGCGTCACCGGCGTGGCGGCGATCGAGAGCCGCGAGACCTTCGATCTGGAGCTGCTGTATCGGGATCCCGACTACGAGAACGTGTCATGGGCGTCCGAGGGGCAGTTCCCGGAGCTTCTCGATCTCTACGACGTCTGGCACACCATCGCCGCCAAGGGCCAGGGCGGCATGCAGGACTTCGGCGCCGAGATCACCGAGCTGTCGGCGCACGTGGCGACGGCGAGCGAGCAGTACCGCGCGCGCATCCTCCAGCTCGCCGGCACGCTGCGCGCCGCCGCGGCAGCGCTGGATGATACGTCGACCTGCACGCCGTAGCGCGCGGCTGTCGCGCTCGAGCGTCGCGCTTCTGCACGGGGACGCGGTCGACAACCAGGGCGTGAATCGCTGCGAACTCAGTTGATGGAGATGGAGCTCGCGTGGAGGATGGCAAAGAAGTGGCGAGAAGCCTCGCGGGTCGCCTCGAGAAACGGATTCGGCCAGGCACCCATGCCGACGACGACCGCGGTGCAGATTGCGATGGCGAGCTTGAGCCTCCGCGAAACGGCGACGGGCCTCCCCTCGCGCGCCGGATGGATGTACATGGCGCGAGCAATCTGCAGGTAGTAGAAGAGCGCTACGACGGCGAGCACCGCACCAACCACGACGAGCCAGCCGAGACCCGCGTGCCATGCCGCGATGAAGACATAGAGCTTGCTCCAGAAGCCGACCACGAAAGGAATGCCCGCGAGCGACAGCAAGAACAGCAACATCGAGAGCGCCAGGCCGGGAGAGCGCTGCGCGAGTCCGTCGAAGCTGTCGAGGCTGTCGTCGCCTCCGTCCGCTGCGAGGGATTGCACGATCAGGAATGCCCCCATATTGGTGGCCGTGTACCCCGCGGCATAGAAGAGCAGAACGCCGAGGCCTTCGGCGCTGGCGCTTGCGAAGGCCATCAGCATGTAGCCAATCTGGGCGACACCGGAACACGCCAGCAAGCGCTTGACGTTCCGCTGGGGCAGCGCGAGCAGGTTGCCGACCAGGATCGTCACGAGGGACAACGCGGCGACCACCGGCACCCAGTCGGCCCTCCAGCCTCCGAGCCCTTGCAGAAAGAGCAGCGAGAGCACCGCAAAGCCCGCCAGCTTCGGGGCCACCGACAACAGGCTCACGAAGGGCGTGCCGGACCCCTGATAGGTATCCGGAACCCACATATGGAACGGAACCGCGCCGATCTTGAAACCGAGACCGGACAGCACCAGCATCATGCCCAGCGTCGACAGCGGTGTCGGGTCGGCGGCCCCGAGCTCGGCGATGTTCGTGGTGTGCGCCATTCCGAACAGCAGTGAGATCCCGAACAAAGTGAGCGCCGTACTC
The DNA here is from genome assembly GCA_029881215.1 of Myxococcales bacterium. Classification (GTDB taxonomy): domain Bacteria; phylum Myxococcota_A; class UBA9160; order UBA9160; family SMWR01; genus JAOUNA01. Next base: position 12,114 of record JAOUNA010000003.1, read on the forward strand.
GTGACGCCCACCAGGTAGAACTTGAGGGCGCCCTCGGGAGTCCGCTGTTGGCCCCTTTCGATGTCGTTCTTGTCGAAGGCGGCGAGGATCGCCAGCGGCAGGCTCATCAACTCGAAGCAGACGAGCAGCAGGATCAGGTCTTGGGCGCCCGCCAAGAGCGTCATGCCGAGCAGAGAGAAGAGCAACAGCAGGTAGTACTCGCCCTGACGTCTGGGGTAGCACCTGTTGACGTGGGCCGAAGAGCCGAGCGTGGCGATGATGCCCGCGCTCAGGAAGACGCGCTTGAAGAGCAGGGGCCAAACGCCGCCCACATAGGCCCCGCCAATCGCGCTGCCGCCCGTGTCGACTACGAACGACGCGGCGAGCACGATCGCGAGGATCCCCGCGCTGAGATCCGCATTCGCGCGGCCGAGGCGCGGAAGAATCATGTCCACCGCCAGCAGCAGCAAGATGCCGCCGGCGAGCAGCAAGTCCAGACTCAGCGGTGAGAGTTGATCCCAACTCATCGCAGCTCCATCAACTGGGTGAGTCCAGCCAGGTAGTCCGGAGTCACGCGGTTGATGAAATCCAAGATCAACGAAGGCGCGAAGCCAAACAGCACGATACAGCTGCCCAGGATCACGAGCGCGCCCCATTCCGCGCCCTTCGCGTCCCTGAGGTCGCGAAATTCCTGCGCCGGCCCCTCCCCCCAGAAAATGCGGCGCGCTGCGCGCAACACGTAGATGGCGGTGAGAAAGGCGCCGAGGATGCCCGGGATCGCCCACCAGGAGTGGAGGCTCTTCCAGGCCCCCATGAACACCAGGATCTCGGCCACGAATCCCGCGGTGCCGGGCAGACCCAGCGACGAAAGACAGGCGAGCGTGAAGAATGACGCGACCCCGGGCATGCGCGCCCCGAAGCCGCCCATGGCCGGCAGTTGGCGGGTGTGGGCGCAGCCGTAGACGAGACCGACGAGCGCAAAGAAGAGGCCGGTCATCAGGCCGTGCGCGAACATCTGATAGACGGCGCCGTTCCAGCCTTCCACCGTCAGGGTCGCTGCACCGAGCATCACGATGCCCATGTGACTCACGGACGAGTAGGCGACAACGTATTTCAGATCTCGCTGACTCATCGCCGAAAGGGCGCCATAGATGATGTTGATCACCGCAACGCTGCCAACCAGCGGCGCCCACGCGATAGCGCCCTCGGGCAGCATGATGAATCCGACGCGCATGATTCCGAAGGCGCCCAGCTTCATCAGCACGCCGGCGTGCAGCATCGATACCGCGGTGGGCGCCGATGCGTGTCCATCGGGAGACCAGGTATGGAACGGAAAGACACCCGCGAGCGCCCCAAAGCCGAGCCAAAGCAGCGGAAAGCACCACATCTGCAGGCTGCGGTCGTAATCGAACGAGCCAAGCACCTGCATGTCGAAGCTGCCCGCACCCGTCGCCAGGTACATCGCGAGCATCACCGCGATGATGAACGCCGAGCCCACCAGCAGCATCAACGTGAGCTTCATCGCGGCGTATTCGCGGCCGCCGATATCGAACAGCCCCCACACGAATCGGAAGGGGCCCGCTTCGGCCACGGCATGGCTGCTGCCCCAGATCCCGATCAGCAGGTACATGGGCAAGACGGCAATTTCGTAGAACAGGAAGAAGACGAAGAGATCCTGGGAGGCAAACACGCCGAAGACTCCTGTCACCAGAACCAGGAGCGTGATGAAGAAGCTCTTCGCGCGATCTTCGAGCGACCAGCTCGCGAGTACGCCGGCCACGATCACCAGCCCGGTCAAGAGGAGAAGCGACACCCCCCAGCCGTCGACGGCAAATCGAAACGCGATGCCAAAGGCGGGTACGATGTCATGGGTCTCGGCCATCTGAAGGCCGCCCTCTTCGATGTCATAGCGAAACGCAACCACGCCGCTGGCAATCAGCGAATAGCTGGAGCCCAGGAGCGCGGTCATCCGCACGCCGAGGCGGCTTCGGTCGGAAATGAACAGCAGGACGATGGCCGCGATGAAGGGCATTGCCACGATGCTGCTGAGCAACATGCCCGTCACCTCGCAAGCCCCCAGAAGGCGATGACGACGGCGCCCGCGACGACGGCGAACACGTAGTCACGAACATTGCCGGTCTCGGATCCGCGCAGCCGGCGCCCCGAGACGATGGTCGTCCACCCGATGCAGTTCATCACGCCGTCGACGACATAGCGATCGAAGAATCCCACGGCATCGGACAGGGCGAGCGCCCCGCGTCGATACGCGAACTCGAAGAACCGATCGACCAGGCCCGACTCCGCGAGCCTCCCGACCGGCGCAAGGAAGCGGAAGGCCTGCGGAGTCAAGCGACGCGCACCGTAGATCAACCACGAGAGCAACAAGCCCGCCACCGCACAAGCCGTGCCCAGCATTCCCGACATGCCTACGTGAAAGTGATACGACCCACCCGAAAGCAACGCGAACTGAGCGCCGAAATAGCCGATGCCAAGCGAACCGGCAGCCAGCAGCAAGAGCGGGCCTGCCATGCTGAAGCCGCTCTCGATGGCGCCCTCGGAGGCTTCCGAGAAGGGGCCGAAGAGCGCCAGGAAGATCACGCGCCCCATGTAGAATGCGGTCAAGAACGCCGCGAGAATCAACATCGCCCACGGAACGAGCAGGTCTGCCTCGTAGACGGATTCGAGGATGAGGTCCTTGCTGAAGAAACCGGCGAGTCCCGGAATTCCCGCCAGCGCGAGAGCACCGATGATGAACACCGCCGAGGTGAGCTTCATGCGGCGCGCCAGCCCTCCCATGGATGACAGCTCATTGCTGTGAACGGCATGAATCACGCTGCCCGCAGCCAGGAAGAGCAGCGCCTTGAAGAAGGCGTGGGTCGTCAGGTGGAAGTAGCCGGCGATCGCGGATCCGGCACCGAGTGCGCAGACCATGTAGCCGAGCTGTGAGCAGGTCGAATAGGCGAGCACGCGCTTGATGTCGGTTTGAACCGTCGCAAGCACTGCGGCGAAGAGCGCGGTGAACCCGCCGAGCCAGGCCATCACCATCTGGGTATTCGGGGCCTGCGCGAAGAGCGGATCGGCCCGCACCGCGAGATAGACTCCAGCAGCCACCATCGTGGCCGCATGCAGCAGTGCCGAAACCGGCGTGGGTCCCTCCATCGCGTTGGGGAGCCAGATATGCAGCGGAAACTGGGCCGACTTGCCGACGACGGCGAGAAACAACAGCAGTGTAATCGTCGTCGCCCATGCTTCCGACAGGGTCGCGGTCCACTCGAATCCGCCGCTGACCGCGAACAGACAGATCAAGCCGAGCAACAGGCCCATGTCGGCAAACTTGGTCACCCAGATCGCCTTGACCGAGGCCTTGGCGGCGCTGGGCTTCTGGAAATAGAAACCAATCAACAGGTAGCTCGTCAGCCCGACCAGCTCCCAACCCGCAAAGAGTTGGAGCAGGTTCGGTGCGATCACCAACAGCAGCATGCTGAAGATGAAGAATGAGTGGTAGCCGAAGTAACGGCCCCGGGCGGCGGGAGGCTCGTCGGCCATGTACCCGAGTGAGAAGATCTGAACGCACGCTGCGACGAGGGTGACGACCACTGACATCGACACCGAAACACCGTCGAGATGAATGCCGACCTGAGCGAGCGAAGCCGCGCCGCTCGGCAGCCAGCGCACGACTTCGCGAACGACCCGCTCGGGTTGGGACCATTGCTGTGCCAGAAGCACGAGCGATGCGCCGAGCGAGATCAGCGCTGCTGCGACCGACAACCAGGCGGCGGGCCTGCCCGCATGCCGCAGCGGCGCCAGCACCGCGATCGCGAACGCCGCAGCGAGAGGAACGAAAAGGGCAATCAACGCGCAGTCGATGGGTGTCATCGCGATCCCATCAGTGCCTGAGCTCGTTCGCGGAATCGACCGCGATCTCGCGACGCCAGCGGAAGAGAAGAATCACGATCGCCAGGCCCACGACGACTTCCGCCACGGTGAGGGCGATCGTGAAGACTGCGAAGACCTGACCGGTCACTCCGCCCGCAAGGCGCGAGAACGTGACCAGGTTGATCGTCACTGCATTGATCATCAGCTCCGCGGAAAGCAGCAATGCGATCGCGTTGCGCCGCGCGAGCAGCCCATAGATCCCCATGCAGAACAGAGCGCTCGTCAGCAACAGGAGGGCTTGCACGGTCACGACCGGTGCCCCTTGCCGTAGAGAGGCTCCGGTTCGTCACCGAAGTCGTGCCGCCTGCCCAGCACGATCGCGCCGATCATCGCCGCGAGCAGCAACAGGGAGAGAACCTCGAAGGCCACGACGTGATCGGTCAAGAAGGCGCGACCGATCTCGATCGCGGGAATCGGAGCAGACGGCGGCCAGGCGGGAAGCTTCGTGCGGACGATCGCAGACGCCATCGCGACGAAGAGCCCCGCCGAGGCGAGCGCGGCGGGCAGTCGCCGTGAGCTGTCGATATCGACACCAATCTCGTGGTGGCGGCGGGTCAACATCACGCCGAAGAGCATCAGCGTGATCACGCCGCCCGTGTAGAGCAGAAGCTGGATGCCGGCCAGAAACGGGGCACCCAGCAGCAGGAACATGAGCGCCGTGAGCACCAAGACGACGCCGAGCCAGAGCACGGCGTGCACCAGATCGCGGGACGCGACGACCCGCACTGCGCCCAGCAAGAGCAAGGCGCCGAGAACGAAGAAGGGCAGCGACCCGGTCATGAGACACCGTCCGCGATTGGATCGACGCCCTGGGGTGGAGCTTCTCGCCCCGGCTCGAGTGCGGGCAAGCCGCGCTTGGGGTCCTGCATCTCCATGAGCCGCGAGCCCGTGCCCCAGCTGTGCGCGAGCGATTCGTTTGCGTAGAGCCGTTCCATCGAGAGGAAGAGGCCCTCGCGGCTCAGCGCCGGCTTGGCCAGCTCGCGCAACATGATGAGTGCATCCGTGGGGCACACCTGAACGCAGAGTTCGCAAAAGATGCAAGCGTTCAGGTCGAGCGTGAGATCTTCCAGATAATTGCGCTTCTTGCCGGTAACGGGCGACTCGCGCTTCCCGGCCGGCTTCACCGTGATGATGCGCGAGGGGCAGATGCGTTCGCACGCCAGACACGCGATGCAGGCCTCATCACCACTCGCATCGTGGACCAACGCAAAGCTGGTCCGATAGCGTTCGGGGCGTACGCGGTCTTCCTTCGGATACTGGACCGTGGTCGGTGGGCGAAATACATTTCGCATCGTCACGGCCATTGCGCGCGCGGTGTCGATGAAGTAGCCCATCACGCGTCCATCGCGCGAACGTAGACGAATAGCGCCGAGAGCATCACGAGCACCAGACTGAGCGGAAGCAGGTACTTCCAGCACAGCGCCATCAGCTGGTCGGAGCGAAAGCGCACCAGCGACCAGCGAATCCAGAAGATCATGAAGAAGAGCACCAGCGTCTTGAGCACCATCCAGTGCAGGCCCGAAGCAAAGGGACCGTCCCAACCGCCGAAGAAAATAGCGGCCGCCACCGCGGATGCGATCAGCGTGTGCAGGTATTCCGCCATCTGCAGCAGTCCAAATCGCATGCCCGCGTATTCGGTGGTCACGCCTGCGACCAGCTCGCTCTCGGCTTCGGGGATGTCGAAGGGAATGCGGTTGGCTTCGGCGAGCGAACAGATAAAGAAGATGACGAAGGCGATCAGTCCCGGCCCCAGCGGCCAGAACACGAACCAATGGGTCTCCGCCTGAACGGAGATGATATCGCTGAGGCGCATGGACTGTGCGAGGACCACGGGAACCATCGCCGACAACACGAGCGGGATCTCGTACGCGATGCCCTGCGCGACGGCGCGCATCGCACCCAGCAGGGCATACTTGTTGTTGCTCGCCCAGCCTGCCACCCAGACCGGAAATACGACGAGCCCTCCGACCGCCAGCAGGAAGAGCACCCCGATGTCGAGGTCGGCGGCGAGCACGTCTTCATCGAAGGGGATCACGGCCGCAGCCGCGAGGGTGAAGATCACCGCGCAGGGAGGTGCCAGGCGAAAGAGCATCGGGTCCGCCTTTTGGGGGAGGATGTCTTCCTTCTGCATCATCTTCAAAGCGTCCGCGACGATCTGCAGGAGGCCGGCGGGGCCCACCAGCGTCGGGCCATAGCGGGTCTGCATGCGGGCGGCGAACTTGCGCTCGAACCAGATCGAAAACACCGCGACCGTCACCAATACGGTGGCGATCACCACACCCCACACCGCGCCGTGGACAAGCGGCGTCATCGATCCACCTCGCCCATGATCGGATCGAGCGTTCCGAGAATCGCGATGGCGTCGCTCACCGTGTGCCCTGGAAACACATAGGGAATGCAGGATACGGCGTGCAGGCTGGGAGATCGGATCTTGAGCCGGTAGGCGCTCGCGCCGCGGTTGCTCCCGCCGCCGATGAGATAGGTACCGAGTTCACCCCGAGGCGACTCGATGCAGGTGTAGCGCTGGCTGGATTCGATCTTGATGTGGGTGGGCGACTTGCCCGGCTTGATCCCGAGGATTGGGCCCTCGGGCACCGAATCGATGATCTCTCGAACGATCCGGATGCTCTCGCACATTTCCTGCAAGCGCACCAACGTTCGCGCAAGACAGTCACCGGCGCTCTCGGTAAAGACATTCACGTCGAGCTCTCCGTAGATGTGGTACGGAGCATCTCGCCGGAGGTCGTGATCCACACCGCTGGCCCGCGCCAGCGGGCCCGTAATCCCCAGAGAAACCGCGAGATCTCCGTCGAGCACACCCACTCCCTGGGTGCGGTCCCGGTAGATCCGATTCGAGCTGAAGATCTGGATGTACTCCTCGATGCGCTTTGCGATCACCTCGATCGTCGTCTTCGTGTCCCGGCAGAACTTGGGTGTGATGTCGTGCCGATTGCCGCCGACCGCGTGCGTGTTGTAGTGGAAGCGGCAACCGGTGACTTCCTCGAACAATCCGAGGATGGTCTCGCGCTCGCGGAAGCAGTACATGAAGAGCGAGGCACCCCCGCCGAGAGCGCCTCCCAGATCCATGCCGAAGGTGCCGAGCCACAGAAGATGCGAGGCGACTCGCTGCAACTCGGCGAAGATGGTGCGCAGGTAGAGCGCACGGCGCGGCACTTCGATTTCCAACATGGCCTCACAGGCCATCACGATGGCCTGCTCGTTCATCATCGGCGAGACATAGTCGTTCTTGTCGACGACCGGAATGATCTGCACGAAGGTGAGCTCTTCGCACAATTTCTCGACGCCGCGATGCAGATAGCCCGCGTAGGGGACGGCCTTTACGATGATCTCGCCATCCAGATAGAGCTTGACGCGAAAGACACCGTGTGTGGATGGATGCTGTGGACCGAGATTGAGCACCATGAGATCCGCGCTGGGATCATAGGTCTCAATGTCGAGATGCGGATCGACCTCGGTGACGCGACGCGGCACACTATCTCCAGGGCGGGCACGCCGTACCGATGGCGTAGTCCTTGCGGAGGGGATACCCCTCCCAGTCCTCGGGCATCATCAGTCGGCGCAGGTCCGGGTGGCCGTCGAAGCGAACACCCACCAGGTCGTACTGCTCGCGCTCCTGCCAATCGGCACCCGCGAACAGCGGGAAGAGCGTGGGGAGGGCTTGATCGAGCTCCACTCGCACCCGCCAGCTGGCCAGGTGCGCGGGCGCACCGATGCAGCGCACACCCGTCGCGACCTCGTAGTGTTCGGCGTCGACCTCCGCGTTCTCGTTCTTCGCGTCCGGCGCCGCGGGGTAGTGGCTGGCAACGACGAACGCATAGATGCGATAGCCAAACTCTTCCTTGAGCACGCGGGCGAGTTCGAAGTGATGTCTGGCGTCCACCAACGGGTAGTTGGCAGCGGGAATCTCATCGACGCCGAACCGTTCCTGCAGCAGCGCGACGAATCGCCGTTGGGCTTCGTCTCCCGTCACCGCGCACTCCCATCGTCCGTGTCGGCTTCCGGTCGAGGCTCCGGCTCGGGCCGCGGCCTGCGAATCCGGGCCAGGTTCAAGGTGTCGCCGAGACCCAGGCCCGCGGCGCTATCGGTCTGCTCCTCGGCGGTGAGGGGATCGCGTTCGGCATCCTGGAGCCGACCGATCGCCGGGCGATTCAGGTTCGGCGGGGATTCGGGCCGAAGCTCTTCGCGCGTGAGGGTTCCCTCGCGCACCATCCGGATCTTTTCCTGCAAACGCAAGAGACCGTGCATCAGTGCTTCGGGATTGGGCGGGCAACCGGGAACATAGACGTCCACGGGAACGAAGGTATCGATGCCGGGAATGACCGAATAGATGTCGCGATAGAAATCACCGGAAATCGCGCATGAACCCATGGCGACACACCACTTGGGTTCCGGCATCTGCTCCCAGAGCTTCTTGACGCGCGGCGCCATCTTTACCGTGATGGTGCCCGCGACGACCATCACATCGCATTGGCGCGGGGTGCCGCGGGGAATGGAGCCCATGCGGTCGAGGTCCACGCCACTGGCGGCCGCAGCCATGAACTCGATGCCACAGCAGCTCGTCGCCATGGGGAAGATCCACAGCGAGTTCGCCGACCCCCAGGTGAGCAGCTGATCGAGGTTGCCCAGCGCAACGCTCACGCCCGGCATGCGCTCGACTTGCTGGTAGAGGGGGTGCTCGTAGGTGCGCTGGCTCTCGTCTACTGCCACTTGAGCGCCCCCGTTCGCAGCGCGTAGCCCCACCCCAAGAGCAGCACCAGCACGAAGATCAACATATCGACGATCGCCAGCCCGCCGAGCTCTTCGATGGCGAGCGCCCAGGGAAACAGGAAGACCGCCTCGATGTCGAAGAGCACGAAGACGAGTGCCACCAGGTAGTAGCGGGGGTGGAACTGAAGCCAGGCGCCTCCTTCCGGCTCCTCACCGCATTCGTAGGTCATCGTCTTGAGCTTGGAGCTGGATTTGGCCGTGACCGCGAGTAGCTTGGCCGCTACGAGCATGCTCACGGGCACGACGATCGCGACGGCGACGAATCCCGCTGCGGCAACCCACTGATCCACGCGACGACCTCCGGAAGCCCCGGTACCTCGAGATCACCAGACCGACCGGCGCGGGCTCGCCCCGGCGCAGTCTCACCAACCGGCGCGCGCTGCTGACCCGGTGACGAAGCCCGGGCTCTGGTTGTGCAGGTGTAACGGCGAAAAACTGAGCCGGCAGGTTATCGACTCTCGTGCCGCATTTCGAGTGAAAGTGCCAGGCTCGATCCGGCTGGAATCCGTGTGGGGAGTCTTGCCCCGGAGTCCGCCTTCTTCTCGCGATCCACGGGTCGATGCCATGCAACTCGCGAACGCGCGCCGCTACATCACTGGCTACAGGCGGTTGAGTGGGGTCGGTGCCCCGACGTCCCCCGGCGTTCAGTGGGGTGATCCGAAACGAGCCCACGCCGGGCTCCGTGTTCAGGCTGGCGGTCCAGGACGAAGCAGTCTTCGGGACAACCTGATTCAGGAACTGCGCACTGACGTTGGCCTCGATGACGAGATCGACGTTGGGATCGAGGCGGCTCGTGATGGGGTCGGGGAAGATGCCGCCGTCCATCGGGTCTGGTTCTTGCGATCCACCCGCGAGACGCGCTCCCCGTCACAGCCCCAGGAAGAGGATCGCCAGGCCGCAGAGTGCCACGGTGGCTCCTGCGAGAGCCTCGGACCAGCGCTCGAGGTGCCCGAGTCGCAGGCGCCGATAGCCCGCGAGACCCACGGCAACGATCACGAGCATGGTGGCCACGGTGCAGATGCTGAACGCGATCGCGGTGGTGCCCGCCAGGGCCCAGTTTCCCTCGCTGGCGGGGACCATGAAGAAGGCGATCAAGGGCTCACAAGGTCCCAGTACGAAGATGGCGAAGAGCACCCAGAAGGTGGTGCGGGAGGCGCTGCCGTTGTCGTGTGCATGCTCGTGGTCGGCGTGCCCGTGGACGTGGACGTGGCCTGCGTGGTTGTGCAGTGCCAGTCCCGAGCGCCGCCGCCAGGCCAGGCGGATGCCCCAGACCATGTAGGCGAAGCCGAAGGCGAACAGCACCCAGGCGGCCCAGGTGCCCCGGCCGACTTCGGCAGACTCGAGGGCTCCGATGCCGTACCCGAGCACGATCCCCAGTCCACCCAGCAGGAGCGAGGCCGCCACGTGACCCAGCCCGCACACGAACGTGATCGCCAGGGTGCGGCTCATGGACCAGCCCCGGGCCCGCGCCAGCATGATGAAGGGAATGGTGTGGTCGGGGCCGAGCAGCGCGTGGAAGAAGGCCACGCTCACGGCACCAACGAGGACACTGAGGGAGGCGCCATCCATGTCAGCACATCCTGGGCAGGTCCGGGCCCGAGAGCACTGGCCCGCGCCGCTAGTCGTACCAATCGCTTCGCCACTGCAAGTAGCAAGTCCTCATCTCTCGGCCAGGGCTCTCCTCACCCAATCCGAAGCCGGATCCGAAGCGACATGCCGGAAGGAAATCCGGGGGGACAGGTCCGTCGAGGTCAAGCCTGTTGGGCGGGCTCGGGAGCAGAGCAGCGTCGCGTCGCGAATCGAGGGCGATCCGCTGCGCCACCTCGCCCCACGGGGCGAGGAGCTCCGTGGCAGAGTGTCTCAGGGCTAGTCCTCTGCGGCACTGGCCGCGCAGCACAGGCGCGGCACGACACTTGCTTTCTTTTGGCCGGGGGGGTTGGTGGCCTCAGGCCAATCCGTCGAAATGACGAGAGAGATCACGTCCAGTCCAGTCATGCGCTTCTGGTTCGCGCGCATCACGGCGGTTTCTGCTCGAGCCTCCAGGATCCTGCACGGCGGCTCGGCAGACGCCAGCGGGATCAAGGCGCAGCGCAACGGAACCCGGCGCCTCGCCGGGATTCGCGGGGTGGAGGGCCAACGGTGCCCAGCGGTCCAAGGGCGGAGGGGGATATGACGTCGGTCAAGATCGACCTGCCGATCATGTATGCGGACCACCATGTGGTCGAGGTCCGGCGCATCCTGCTTGAGGTCCCCGGAGTGGAGGCGGTCGACGCATCGAGCGCCTTTCGGGTCGTGAAGATCGAATACGACCCGAACAAGACGTCGGAAGACGCCCTCAAACAGGTACTCGACGCAAACGGATACCTCGGCGACCTCCAGGTACCCCTGGAGTCCGGAAAGCCCGCCGTAGGCAGCAATGGCGCCACCTACTTCCGGCACACCGCCGCCTACGAAGCGGTCGGCACGGTGATCTCTTTTGGACAGGAGATTCCCGCCTCGGGACGGCCGCTCTGGCCCTGCCCGGGAATGGGCTCCGCCCCAACGATGGATGAAGGAGAACCGGACCATGGCTGACGACGAAGGCGGGATCCCGAGGAAGAAGCGGCGGACTCCGGCGGAGGCGTCGATCGACCCGGCCGCCCAGGAAATGCTGGCCGTGGCCGATCAGCTCGGCGTGACCACCGCCTTCAGCCGGGCGGACACGATGGCCCCCTGCCCGATCGGCTCGGTGGGTATGTGCTGCGACCTGTGCGGCATGGGTCCCTGCCGGATGACCAAGGACGGCATGACCGGGATCTGTGGCGCCACGGTAGACACCATCCAGGCCCGCAACTTCATCCGAGCCGTCGCGGCCGGGTCGGCCGCGCACTCGGACCACGGACGCGACATGGCATTCACCCTCAAGGCCGTCGCGAACGGCGAAGCCGAAGGCTATGTGATCCGCGACATCGCCAAGCTGCGCAACGTCGCCGCGCTGTACGGCATCCCGATCGAGGATCGTCCTCCGCAGGAGATCGCCAACGATCTCGCCGACCTCTACATCGCCCAGTTCGGCCAGCAACGCGGCTCCATCGTTACGGCGGCGCGGGCGCCCGAGAAGCGCAAGAAGCTCTGGAAGGAGCAAGGGGTGGTGCCCCGCGGCGTCGACCGCGAGGTGGTCGAAGCGCTGCACCGCACGCACATGGGTGACGACCAGGAGGCGATCCACATCCTCCAGCACGCCGTGCGCACCGCCCTCGCCGACGGCTGGGGTGGCAGCATGATCGCCACCGACATCTCGGACATCCTGTTTGGGACCCCTGCCCCGCTGCTCGGGGAAGCCAACCTCGGCGTGCTGAAGCACGACATGGTCAATGTGATCGTCCACGGTCACGAGCCCACCTTGAGCCAGATGGTGGTCGCGGCTTCGCAAGACCCGGAGATGATCGAGTACGCCAGAGCCGCCGGTTCCCAAGGCATCAACCTTTCCGGTATCTGCTGCACCGCGAACGAGATCCTCATGCGCCAGGGAATTCCGGCGGCGGGGAACTTCCTCCAGCAGGAGCTGGCGATTCTCACCGGCTCGGTGGAGGCGATGGTGGTGGACGTTCAGTGCATCATGCAGGGGCTGGTCGCGCTGGCGGAGAACTTCCACACCAAGATCATCACGACCTCACCGAAGGTCCGGATCAAAGGCGCGACCCACATCGAGTTCGACGAGCACCACGCCCTGACCATCGCCAAGAACATCCTCAAAGAGGCCATCGACAATTACGCCAATCGCGGCAGCGTCAACATTCCCGACTACAAGAACTCGCTGATCCCGGGATTCTCCCACGAGTACATCAACTACATGCTGGGAGGATCGTATCGGGCCTCGTTCCGGCCCCTCAACGACGCGATCATGTCCGGACGGATTCGCGGCGTGGCGGCCATCGTGGGGTGCACCAACCCGCGCATCCAGCACGACGCCTACCACACCACCCTCACCGCAGAGCTGCTCAAGCAGGACGTCCTGGTGGTGGAAACCGGCTGCAGTGCCATCGCCAACGCCAAGCTCGGATTCCTGCTCGGGGATGCCGGCATCGACCGGGTTGGGCCGGGTCTGCGAGAGGTCTGTGAGACGGTCGGGATCCCCCCGGTGCTTCACATGGGATCCTGCGTAGACAACACCCGGATTCTCACCGTTCTCACCCAGATGGTCGACGAAGGCGGCCTCGGCGACGACATCGACGAGGTGCCGGCGGTCGGGATCGCACCGGAATGGATGAGCGAGAAGGCGCTCTCCATCGCCACCTACTGCGCTGCTTCCGGCGCGTACGTGATGATGGGCGGCTCCAACCCGGTCAAAGGAAAGGGCGAGAAGGTCGCCGATAGCCTCCTGGTGGCCGAGCACATGAGCTCCGGTTGGGAGGAGATCTACGGGGGCAAGCTCGAGTTCGTGGAGGACCCGCGGGAGATGATCCGGCGCACGCTGGATCACATCGACAAGAAGCGCGCCGCGCTCGGGTTGCCCGCGTACGATCCATCTCGATTCGGAAAGAGTGGCGACGCCCGGCTCCGCGAGATTGAAGCGCTGCCCTTCGAAGAACGTCAGGCCGCTCTCTACGGCCAATCCGCCGCGAGTTAGGGGAGGCACGGCATGTCCCGCTATATAGCGACCCGCGCGATCCGAGGTGCCAACGCACTGGTCTCCGAAGCTGAGGCGATGCTGAACCGAGCTCTGGCGGAGAAGGGGCCCGAGACCTCGGTCTCGTTCCCGAACACCGCGTACCACCTCCCGTTGATCTTCGGGATGACCGGCAAGGAGATCGACACGCTCGGTCAGCTGCCGGAGATCCTGCTCCACGCGCGCAAGCTTCTTCACCCGGTGCCCTCCGAGCGGCAGTGGACGCCGTATCTCGGTGAGACACTCGACAGCGGAATGGCCACCCTCATCGCCGCCGAGACCATCGAAGCGATCCGGTACGTCTACGGGCTCCAGCCCGAGCGAATGCCCGGCTTCGAGCTGGCCGGTGGCACCGCCTTCACCAGCCCGGACATGGAAGGCGCCGCGGAAGCTGCGCTCGACGGGCACCTGAACGGCGCCATCGACGACATCCAGCTGCGGTCCTGGGGGATCCAGCTGGTGGACGGACGCATGCCCGGCTTCGCCGCCATCGTCGGTTGTGCGAAATCCAACGAAGCTGCGGTCCAGATCGTTCGTGGGCTGCAGCGGCGCAACATCCTGTGCTTCCTGTCCGGCAATGTGAATGGTCGCAGCATCATTGATCAGCTCAACGAGGAGGGCGTCGAGCTCGGCTACGACACCTACACGGTTCCCTTCGGTACCGACACGATCAGTGCCGTCTACGCGCTGGGCTTCGCCACCCGCTCGGCGCTGACCTTCGGCGGCTTGAAGGGCGGACAGGCTCGCGAGATCCTCCGCTATAACAAAGACCGGGTGTTTGCCTTCGTGCTGGCCCTCGGCGAGGTGGACGACCTCAAGTACGCAGCCGCGGCCGGGGCCATCAACTTCGGCTTTCCGGTCATCGCCGACACCGTGATCCCCCAGATTCTTCCCACCGGGATCACCACCTACGAGCACGTGGTCAGCTTGCCCTGGAACGAGATCGATGGTGCGGACGACCTCGAGAAGGCCGAGCGGCTGGTACAGAAGTGCATCGAGGTCCGCGGGGTCAAGGTGCAGGTTGCCAACGTGCCGGTCCCCGTGCCCTACGGCTCCGCCTTCGAAGGAGAAGTGGTTCGAAAGGCCGACATGCGCGTCGAGTTCGGCGGCAGGAACTCCCGCTGTTTCGAGTACCTCCGCATGGCCAAGCTGGACGACGTCACCGACGGCAAGATCGAGGTGATCGGACCCGACTTCTCCGGGGTGGAAGCGCAAGGCTCGATGGACATGGGCATCGTCGTCGACGTCGCCGGACGTCAGATGGAAGCGGACTTCGAGCCGGTCCTGGAGCGGCAGATCCACTACTTCGTGAACGGCGCGTCGGGGATCCAGCACATCGGGCAGCGAGACATCACCTGGATCCGCGTCTCCACCAAGGCCGTCGACGCCGGGTTCGACCTGAAGGACTTCGGCAAGATCCTGCACGCCCGCTTCCACTCCGATTTCGGCGCGATCGTCGACAAAGTGGCGATCACCATCTACACGGATCCCGACCAGATCGACAAACGCCTCAGCGAGGCGCGGGTAGCCTACGACTTCCGCAACAAGCGACTGGCGGACCTGACGGACAATGCCGTCGACGTGTTCTACTCCTGCACGTTGTGCCAGAGCTTCGCGCCCAACCACGTGTGCATCGTGAGTCCCGAACGTCTCGGGCTGTGCGGCGCCTACAACTGGTTGGACTGCAAAGCCTCCTACAACATCAATCCCAATGGTCCCAACCAGCCGATCAAGCTCGGTCGAATCTGCGATCCCGACCGGGGCTACTGGGAAGGCACCAACAGCTACGCCAAGATCGGCTCCCACGGAGTGGTCGAAGAGGTAGCGATGTACTCCATCATGGAGAACCCGATGACGGCGTGCGGCTGCTTCGAGTGCATCGTCATGCTGATTCCGGAGGCCAATGGCGTCATGGTGGTGAGCCGCGAAGACACCAGCATGACCCCGGCCGGCATGACGTTCAGCACGATGGCCGGCATGGCCGGCGGTGGCATCCAGACCCCCGGCGTGATGGGAGTGGGGAAGTACTACCTGACCAGCCCCAAGTTCATCTCGGCCGAAGGGGGCTTTGGGCGGGTGGTCTGGATGAGCAGCATCCTCAAGGAGAGCATGTCCGCCGAGCTGAAGATCGTCGCCGAGCGACAAGGCGACCTGGAACTGATCGATCGAATCGCAGATGAACGGTCTGTTACGTCGGTCGAGGAGCTCCTTCCCTGGCTGGAGGAGCACGAGCATCCGGCACTTTCGATGGATCCCATCTTCTGATGCCGGACCGGGCCGGTGGCGCAGAGCGGCCTCGGCCGATCAGCAGTCGAGCAACAGACACCAGAAGGTGTCTACGGAGGTGAGGTCGTATGTCGATCGAGATCCCACGGGATAAGTGGCCCGGGGCGGTGCGGACCGTCACCCTGGGCGCAACGGCCGAGCAGGGCGGTACGCGCGCGAAGGTCGTCAGCATCGGCGGTGAGCAAACCCTGCCCTTCCTGCAGTTCGAGAAAGAGACTCCGCACCGGCCCGTGATCGCGCTGGAGATGACCGCGTCCCGACCCGGCGACTGGTCGCAAGTGCTGCAAGACGCCTGGGGCGATGTGCTCGACGACCCGGCACGCTGGGCTCAGACCTGCGAGGCATCCGGCGCCGACCTCATTCTGCTGAGGTTCGGACTCAACGACGCCGACGGCAAACCGGTCACGCCCGATTTCGCGGTGCACACCGTCCAGACCGTCCTGCAGGCAACCGGCTTGCCGCTGGTGGTGCTGGGGCCCGGGCAAGCGGACATCGACAACGAGATCCTGGTGCCCACTGCCGACGCCACCCAAGGAGAACGTCTGGTGCTGGGCCGCTGCGAAGACAGCAACTACCGGACGATCGTCGCCGCCGCGATGGCCAACGACCACCTGGTGCTGGGCCGAACCCCGATGGACGTGAACCTGGCCAAGCAGCTGAACATCCTCATGACCGATATGGGCCTCCCCCTGGAGCGCATCATCATGGATCCCACCACCGGCGCGCTCGGCTACGGCATCGAGTACGGCTACTCGGTGATGGAAAGGCTCCGACTGGCTGCGCTGCAGGGCGACGCCATGACCCAGCTACCACTGATGGTCGATCCCGGGTTCGAAGCCTGGAAGACCAAGGAGTCGAAGGTCGGCGAGGGAGTTCCCGATGCGTGGGGGGATTGGGCCGAGCGGGGAGTTCATTGGGAGACCCTCACCGCCGTGACGCTCATCGAGGCGGGCGCCGACGTCGTCGTGCTCCGCCACCCCGACAGCCTGACCCGCGTCAAGGAATCGATCGACGAACTCATGACCGCTGAGTCGGTGTAGGTGGGAGTGAACCATGGCGCTGTCTGGAATCCAGATCTACAAGATGCTTCCGCAGACCAACTGCAAGGAATGCGGCTTCCCGACCTGCCTGGCCTTTTCGATGAAGCTGGCGGCCAAGCAGGTCGAGCTCGACGATTGTCCGTACGTCACTGAGGAATCGAAGCAAAAGCTCGCCCAATCGGCCGCTCCCCCGATACGCCTCGTCACGCTGAAGGCCAAGGACCACGAAGTCGCGGTTGGAAATGAGGTCGTGCTGTTCCGGCACGAGAAGAAGTTCTTCAATCGGCCTGGAGTTCTGATCCGGGTCTTGGACACCGACGAGCATGAGGCCATCACCAAGAAGGTGGAGGCCGCCAACGCCTACAGCGTCGACTATGTCGGCCTGGAGCTGAAGCTGGATGGCTTTGCCGTCCAAGCCTCTTCGGGAGATGCGACGACCTTCGCGGCCGCGATCGAGACCGTGCGCAAAGCCAGCGGCCTGCCGCTCATCCTGGTGAGCGACGACCCGGCACTCATCGAGGCTGGCCTGAGAGCACTCGATGGAGAGAAGCCGCTCATCCTGGGCGCCAACGCTGCGAACTGGGAGGCGATGGCCGCCCTCGCCAAGCGTGCGGAAACGGCGCTCGGGGTCGCGGCCGGCAGCCTGGAGGCGCTCGCCGAACTCACCCAGAAGATCCAGGGCGAAGGCGTGGAGGACCTGGTCTTGCATCCCACCGCCCGAGCCATGGGCACCTCGCTGGCCTTGCAGACCCAGATCCGTCGGCTGGCGTTGAAGAACTTCAGACCGCTCGGTTATCCGACCATCGCCTTCGCCGGCGACGGCGGGAACCCGGCGAAGGAGGCCGTCCTGGCGGCTCATGCGGTCTGCAAGTACGCCGGCCTGGTGGTGCTGGATACGTTCTCTCCCGAACTGGTCTACCCGATCCTCGTGTTGCGGGAAAACATCTTCACCGATCCGCAGAAGCCGATCCAGGTGCTGCCGGCCGTCTACGAGATCAACAATCCCAAGCCCTCGGATCCGGTGCTGGTCACCACCAACTTCTCGATCACTTATTTCAGTGTCGCCAACGAGGTGGAGGGTTCCGGCCTGCCCGCCTGGCTGGTGGTTGCCGACGCCGAAGGCATGAGCGTGTTGACGGCCTGGGCGGCGGGAAAATTCGACGCCGAAAGAATCGCCAAGGCGGTAAAACAGTTCGGCGTAGACGCCAAAGTGGACAAGAAGGTGATCGTGCTCCCCGGCCACGTCGCGGTGCTCTCGGGCGAACTCGAGGAAGAGCTGCCCGGCTGGGAGATCAAGGTAGGCCCCCGAGAGGCAGTCGACCTGCCCGCGTACATGAAATCCGTGTTGATCTAGGGCGGCGGGGGGACCGAGAGTCTCGATGGCCGAATTCGAAGTCCGCTTCGATTCCCACCCCGAACCGATCCGGGTCCCGGCGGGCACTCTGCTGGTCGAAGCAGCGCGTCAGGTGGGGATCGAAATCCAGCAGCCGTGCGGGGGACAGGGGCGCTGCGGTCGGTGCGCAGTCCGAGTCGAGTCCGGCCAGGTGCGGCGCAGGAGCGTCTTGCGGCTCTCCAAGTCCGACCTCGAAGCCGGCTACGCGCTGGCCTGCCAAACGGTGGTCGAAGGCGATGCGGCGATCGTGGTGCCGCCCCCCGAGGCGATCCAACGGCGGCTGACCACCGATCATCTGGCTCCGGAAGCGACCGTTCCGGAGGGGTATGACGCGGCCCGGGCACAATCGATTCGAAGGGTCGCGATCCGGCTCACGCCCCCCTCCATGGACGATCAGACCGATGACTGGAGCCGTCTGTGCACCGCCCTGCGCCGGGAGACCGGTCTCGAGCGGCTGAACCCGTCCCTGGACCAGATCCGCCAGCTGGGCTCGACGCTGCGCTCCTCCGATTGGCGCGTTGCGCTCACGCTCGACACAGGCCGCGACGGAACGGCACGCCTGGTTCGTGTGCAACCGGCGGATGAAGCCGCCGACGCCCCGCTCTGCGGGCTCGCGATTGATATCGGCACCACGACGGTGACCGTGTGGCTGGTCGATCTTCTGACGGGGCGGGTGATGCGGCAGGCCGGCGAGTACAACCGACAGATCGCCCGGGGCGAGGACGTCATCTCGCGCATCATCTATGCCAGCAAGGGCGACGGCGGTGCCGAGCTCCGCGAGATGGTCCTGGGGACCATCAATGGGCTGATCGAAGCGGTTTGCAAGCGCACCAAGATCACGACGGGCGACATCGTGAAGGCCACCGTCACCGGCAACAGCACGATGATGCACCTGCTCCTGGGGATTCCAGCGGAGAGCATCCGCCTCGAGCCGTTCATCACGCCCATCAATCGCTTGCCTCAGCTGTCCGCGATCGATGTGGGGTTTGCGATGAACCCGGCCGGCATCGTCGATCCGTTGCCCGGCGTGGCCAGCTATGTCGGCGCCGACATCACGGCCGGAGTCCTCGCGTCCGAGCTCCGCTCCTCGGCCAAGCTCACCCTGTTCATCGACGTGGGAACCAACGGCGAGATCGTTCTCGGTTCTTCGGAGTGGCTGGTGAGCTGCGCCTGCTCCGCCGGCCCCGCCTTCGAGGGTGCCGGCGTCGTGCACGGGATGCGGGCCGACACCGGAGCCATCGAGGAGGTTTGGATCGACGGACGTACCTACGAGCCCTCCTGTCGGGTGATCGGCAACGTCGCTCCGCGGGGCATCTGCGGCAGCGGCCTGATCTCGCTGGTAGCCGAAATGTTTCTCACGGGGCTGCTCGACAAGGGTGGCCACATCAATCAGACCCTCGCCACGCCGCGGGTACGCCAGGGCCTCCACGGCGCCGAGTACGTGGTCGCCTGGGCTGCCGAGAGTGAGGGCGAAGAAGACATCGTCATCGCCCGCGTGGACATCGACAACCTGTTGCGGGCCAAAGCCGCGATCTACGCAGGATTCAACGTTCTCGCCGACAGTGTCGGGGTCCCCCTCGAGACGGCCGAGCAGGTCTTGATTGGCGGTTCATTCGGCAAGTACATCAACGTGGAAAAGGCCGTCGACATCGGCCTTCTTCCCGACATGCCGTGGGACCGGTTTCACTTCCTGGGCAACACGTCGGTGAGGGGAGCCTATCTGGCTCTGATCGACAGCGCGGCCCGCGACGAGATCGACGAGATCGCCTCGGCCATGACCTATATCGAGCTGTCGGCCGACAACTCCTTCTACGAAGCATTCACCTCGGCACTCTTTCTGCCCCACACCGACCTGTCGCGCTTTCCCTCTGTGGAAGCGGCGATGACCTAGGAGGGATGGATCATGTACATCATCGGTGAGAACATCCACATCATGTCCGACAAGGTCAAAGCCGGCCTCAAGGCGCGGGATGCGGGCTTCTTCCAGAAGCTGGCCGTGGCTCAGGTCGAGGCGGGCGCCCGGGCCCTGGACATCAACCTCGGGCCCCGCAAGAAGGACTGGGAGGAGCTCTTCCCCTGGATGGTGCGGACCGTCGAAGCGGTCGTAGACGTTCCCATCAGCCTGGATAGCACCAACCTCCAGGGCATCGAGGCCGGGCTCAAGGTGATCACCAAGGCGCAGCCGATCATCAACTCGACGTCGGCCGAAGACGAACGACTGGAGGCCGTCCCCCTGATCGCCAAGAAGTACAACACCAAGCTGGTGGCGCTGACCATGGGAAAGAGCGGGATCCCGGTTTCCGCCGACGAGCGAGTCAGCATCGCCATCGAGAAGCTCATCCCCCGCGCGCTGGAGATCGACTTCCCCGTAGACGATCTCATCATCGACCCGCTGGTCCTGACCGTCTCGGGTTGCCAGGAGTACGGCCCGGAGCTGATCGAAGCCGTCCGCACGCTCCAGGTGGTCTGGGATCCGCCGCCGGCGATCTCGGTGGGATTGTCGAACGTGTCCAACTCGGTACCCAACGAAAACCGTTCGCTCATCAATCGCGTGTACTGCGCGATGCTGATGGGGGTGGGCCTGCAGATGATCATCGCCGACCCGTTCGACGCCGCGCAGAACGAGGTGATCCGCGTGATCGAGCAGCGCGACGACAGCACGCCGGTCGGAAAACTGTATCTGACGATCCGCGACCGCATCGCGGCGATGGAAGAGCCCTCGATCGGCGACGTGGACATGGACGATCCCGAGCAGGCGGCGATCTGGAAGACCGTGCAGATCCTGCTCAACAAGGTCATCTACGCCGACTCGTACCTCCAGCAATAGGTCTGCTTCGGCCCGATTGTGTATCTCCCGAAAGTTGCGAAGAACCAATCAAGGGGTAGGAACTTTGAAGATCGCCATCAGTGGAAAAGGAGGCGTGGGCAAGACCACCCTCACCGCTTTGCTCGCCCAGACCTACGTCGATCGGGGACGCGAAGTCCTGGTCGTCGACTCCGACCCGTCGCCTTCGCTGGCGAAGGCTCTGGCGTTCCCCGACGAGCTCCTGGCAAAACTGCGACCGATTGCCGAGATGGAGGAGCTGATCGAAGAAAGGACGGGCGCGAAACCCGGCGCATCGGGAGGGTTCTTCACCCTCAATCCCCGGGTCGATGACCTCCCGGAGCGCTTCAGCGCAGTGCACGGCGGAATCCGATTGCTCGAGATGGGCTCCGTGGAATCGGGCGGCGGCGGCTGCATCTGCCCGGAGAGCGCCATGCTCAAGACCCTGTTCACGCACCTGCTCTTCCGCAAGGACGACATCCTGCTGATGGACATGTACGCCGGGGTGGAGCACCTCGGTCGGGCCACCGTCGATTTCGTCGACACGATGCTGGTGGTGGTCGAGCCCACCCGACGCAGTCTGGCTACGGCGAACCAGATCAAGAAGCTGGCCAAGGACATCGGGCTGACCCGCCTGTGGCTGGTGGGAAACCGCATCCGGAACGAAGACGACCTGACCTTCCTCGAGCAGGAGGCGGGAGATCTTCGCCTGCTGGGTTACCTTCCCGCCGACCCGGGCGTCATCGAAGCGGATCGCCGGGGAACCTCCGTCTACGCTCTGGTACCTTCGCTGAGGGAGGCGGCCGGGCGGATCGCCGATCAGCTCGATCAACTCGTTCAGGTTTCGTGAGAAGCGCTCATGACTACGACGATCGCAGTAGCGGGTAAGGGCGGTGTGGGAAAGACCACGGTCGCCGCCATGGCCATCAAGTATCTGGCCAAGAGCGGGCGCGGCGCCATCCTCGCCATCGATGCCGATCCCAGCAGCAACCTCAACATGGTGCTCGGTCTGGATCTCACCTGGACGGTCGGCGAGATCCGGGAAGACATGCTGTCGAAGGTGAAGGAATCGATCACCGCCGCTGGGGCCGCCATGGGCGGGTTGCCCGACGGGGTCAGCAAACGGGAGTACCTCGACTACGAGGTCCGGTCCTCTCTATCGGAGGGCATCGACTTCGATCTGATCGCGATGGGACGCGGCGAAGGCCCGGGCTGCTATTGCGCGGTCAACCACAACCTGCGCGAGGTGATCGACGGCATCGCAGACCACTACCGCTACGTGGTGGTGGACAACGAGGCGGGGATGGAGCACCTGAGTCGAAGGACCACCCGCGACGTCCAGCATCTGCTGATCGTCAGTGACCCCACCCAGCGCGGCATCGTGGCGGCCGGACGCATCGCCGGATTCCGGAACGAGTTGGATATCAACATCGAGAACGCTTACCTGATCATCAACCGATTGCCGGCCGGCGAGATGCCCCCTGCCCTCCGCAAGGCAGTCGACGCGCTCGACGTTCCCTTGCTGGGGACCATCCCGGAGACACACGACATCACCGAGTTCGAATTCAGTGGTCGCCCGCTCGTCGCGATGAACGACGATTCTCCGGTCTACCAGGCGATCGCTGCCATGCTCGAGAAGATCCTGTGAGCCGGGCGTCCGCGTTGGAAATCCGCTGACGCATGCGGATTCTGGGTGTCATCACCGGCGAGTACGGAAAACGACACGTCGCCAACGTTCGACAGCACGCTCCAGAAGCGTGGACCATCGAACAGTGGCGAGCCCCGTCTCAGTATCCGATCGTGATCGACTACCCCGACGAGTACGTCCCGCACGACCTCCCTGCGGCCGATTTGATCCTCTCGTTCCCCGAGGTCGCGGCGGTGGCGGAGCTGATCCCGGACGTGGTGAAGGTGACCGGCGCCTCGGCCGTGATCGCGGCGGTCGACAACGAGGCGTGGCTGCCGCGGGGCCTGGCCCGGCAGCTGCGCGGCTGGCTGGACCGGATGGGAGTCGTGTGCGTGACCCCCAAGCCGCTCTGCTCGTTGACCGAAACCGACTTCGGGATGGCGCGACGGCAGCGCATGCCGTACGACGATCCGTTGATCTCCGAGTTCGCCCGATACTTCGGCCAGCCGAATCTGCGACTCCGCGTCGATCCCCGCTCGAAGACGATCACCGGGGCGGAGGTCGCTCGCGACGCGGTGTGTGGCTGTGCGCGCTACGTGGCCGAACGCCTGGTGGGGGTCTCCGCCGACGACGCCGAGCAGGAAGCCGGCCTGCAGCACCACCACTACCCATGCCTGGCCAGCATGGGCATCGATGTCGATTTCGGCGATACGCTGATGCACGTGTCGGGGAACGTGCTCAAGGACAACGTGGCGGAGCAGGTCAAGCCGTTCAAGAAGGTCCGCTACATCGCGCCCGGCACGTGAACGGGCGCGGCCCCCTCCCCCGACCCGACCGCTCGTCCACTGCACCAGCAGCCTCGCAAGACGCCGGGCTTGCATTCCCCGGGCGACGTGCTCCGTGAGAGTGCTACTTGCCTCCCCAGTACTCCTCCAGCATTCCCAGCCATCCCTCGTACGGGAACCGTGTCCTCAGGTAATAGTCCCCGTGCCAATAGATGTTGTGCTCGAACGACCCTTCCGACCCGGGAAAGAAGACGCCGATCCCGGACGCCCCCTTGACGTCGAGGGTGTGCGTGTTCCGCACGTAGGGGACGGTGTCTTCGAGCGCAACGAGCACGCGATCCAGGGCAGCGCCCAGCGCCGGATCGGTGCCGACTTGCACCTCCAGAGTGTGCGCCCAGGTGCCGAAGTCGATGAAGGCCTCCCACCCGTACATCGACCAGGAGAGCATCGCGGTGCCCCGCGCGGAGGCGACGGCGCTCCGGTAGGCGGGCATGTCCGCGGCAAGCATGCGGCTCACCTCGCCTGTGGCTGCCACGAGCTCGGCCACCTCGGACATCCGGATCACGGAGAGCCCGACCTGCCATCCGGGGTTGTCGTAGAAGTCCCAATACGAGTCGACCATCGCCTTCGCGAAGTCGACCGGAGCCATCCCGGGGTCCGCCGCGACCGCAGCGAGCAGCCCGTCGTAGGCGAAGCCTTCCAGCGGGATGTAGATCTCCGAGGCGACGAGGAGCTCGATGTCCAGACCGCGCGCGACGTACTCGTACGACACCTCGAGATTCCCCATGACGCACCCGTCGTAGGCGAGGATGTCGAGCGGATGACCCGTGAGGGCCGCGATGATCTCGTCGTGGGTCATGAAGTCGTCTCCCGTCCCTTCCCCGGGATGGTCGTCCCAGGAGAAGCCGCGGAAGTCGTCCCCGTGGTCCCAGAGCACCAGGTTGTACTTCGCCGCCGGGAACTTCGCGACCGCAAAGTCGACGAACGCGCCGAGGGTGTCCCCGGAGCCCATGTTCGCCTCCTTGCCGTTCAGGGCGAAGCCCTTGACGACCTCGACGCCGCCCTGCACGACCCGGTACAGATACGCGGGCCCGTCGAACGTGTCCCACAGGACGACGACGTTCACGGACGATGTCGACCCGACGGCCGCCATCTCCGCGATGTCGGCGTATCCGTAGGCATCTAGATTGTTGTCCGCGTTCAGATACACCATCACGGTCCAGCTCGCCGTCTTCCCGGCCGCCGCGGCCGCCTGCGCGGAGAGCGCGAGCAGCACAGCCAAACCGGCGACTGCGTACCAACTCTTCTTAACCGACATGATCATGATCCCCCACTTCAGCCCACACCGAGAGAATCCCGGCGCGGATGCCTATGTTAGGCTCTGGGCGACCGCCATTGGAAGCAGATTCATTCCGGGCGCACGAGCGGAGTTCTCGACAGATCCGAGAAGTGGCTCTTCGGCCAAAGGGGGTGCAGGGATGGCGGAATCAGGCCCATCTCGAGCGGAGTCGAAGCATTCATACTCATGTGGCATGTAGATGAATGACTAAACACATATCTGTATATGCAAGCGCGCGAAAATTGACTTGACATCCTTCGGATCGACCGTGATCGGGCGGCCGCTCGTCCTGCTGCGGAGGACGAGCCGGCTGGGCTGAAGGGATTTGTGGTCCCGTTTCAAACAGGCCCGAGACGGTGCATTCCGTTGCGTCGCGCTGAAAGTGGTGAAAGACCGTCCGTCCTGGGCGCCGATCTCGGCGCCCAGCCGTCAGCGCTCAAGGACGCTCCGCAACGTTTCCCGGTAGTAGGCGTAATCCTCGAAGGCCACATCTTCCCGAACGCGGCCGTCGGCGAGCGGCACATAGCCGCCGCTGGCCACGAGTGGCGGCACCTTGGCCTCAATCTCCTCTCGAATGGCATCCTTGCCCTGTCTGAGGGCGTCGAGATCGATCCCGCCGATCAACCGCAGATCGCGGCCAAATTCCCGCCGGAGATCCCGGTAATCCATCGCATCGATGAACACTTCGCAGGCCCACAAGCAGTTGAAGCCCCGCTCGAGGATGCTGGGTATCAGGAGCCGCGCGTTGGCGTAGGTGAGAAAGATGACGGTATCGACGCCGTGTCGCCCGAGCACCCGCAACAGGGGTTCGTAGCTGGGGAGCACGAATTCTTCATACATCCTGGGTGAGATCAGCGGGCCCCCGTTGTCGCCGATCGGCTCGCTGAAGACCGCGGCGTCGATGCTCACCTCCGCCAGGATTCGTTCGGCCAGGCCGGCGCTGAACGCGCCGCAGATGGCCATCAGCTCGTGCACGTAGCGGGGATCTTCGATGAGCGCGCGCATGACGTCGGCGAAGCGACCCCAGTCCATGACACCCGCTGACAGGAAGAAGCCCTGGTGCACCTGAAGCATGCGCACCGTGTCTCGATCCCGTAGCGCACGCACCTGCGCTTTCCAGTCCTCGGGGAGGCGCGCCGCGTCCGCGGGGTCCAGGCGCTGCTCGAGCTCTGCGAGCTCCGCCCGGCTGCTCGGCCAGCGTTCGAACGCGGGCCGCGGGTCGAAATCCGGCTCGATGTGCTCGACCGGATCGGACGGAAACAGGCTGGCCAGATCCGTGTCCACCGCCAGACCCTGCTGACGCCAGAGCGTCACCACCTCCTCCCGGATGCCCTCTTCGAAATAGGGCAGCCGATCGGGGTCGCCGTAGTGCATGGTCTCCCGAAATCTCTGCCGGTTGCTCATTGCCACGGCGAACACCCTCCGCCCACAGGGTTGCGCGGCGCGCCTCCGGTGTCAGCCGTCGAAGACCAGATCCGCGCGCTCGCCCCAGATCAGCTCTGCGATGCCGCGGAACTCTCCTCCGACGACCAGCGGAATGTGGACGACGCTCTCGAGAGCGCCACCCTCCTTTCGAGCGTGGTAGCGGGTGGGGGTGAAGTCGCCGGCGCGATACCGGGCATACGCTGCGCGGATCACCCGCTTGTGCTCGTCGCGGTGGCAATCGAGCAGATTCCTGCCGATCAGCTTCGCGCCCCCGCCCTCGGCGTAGAACGCGACGGCTCGATCGTTCATGAAGCGGATCTGGAAGTCCTGATCGGCGATGGTAACGGCTGCGCGCAGCCCGTCGAACAACGTGCCCAGCGCTGCTTTGTCGATCACGGCACCCCCTCTCCCCGCTTGCACTCGAGAAGCCCGGAGGGTAACGACGAGGATCGCGAGGAGCCGCCCCCCTGCGGCGCGCGGCCGCCTGAGCGGGCCGCGCTTCCCCTTGACCCCGAAGGCGCCCGGCACCGATGTCGACACAGATCTGCGTCAATTCGCCCCGAGCGCCACGGAAAAAGACCGAAACCCGCAGCGCAAGCCCCACGGGCACCCGGATCAACGACTCTACCCCGCCTGGGCCCGCTTCTTCTTTGACTTCCGACTGGGGAAGGAAGAGAATTCTTGCACTCCCGCGAGAAGGGGAGACCATGGGCTTCTGCTTGTTCCACGCCCGGCGCCGGCCCTCGCCTCGGATCTCGCGCAGCCTGCGCCTCTGGGCCCTGCCCTTCCTCGGCCCAGCGATGCTCCTCGCTGCGCCGGCTCCGTCGGCGGCCGTCACGATCGACTGGGTCGAGATCGGGAACCCGGGCAACCCGCCCGACACCGCGAGCAACTGCTACGCGGCGGACTGCGGCTCGGTCGCGTACACCTACTACATTTCCAAGTACGAGGTCACGAACGCGCAGTACACGGAGTTCCTGAATGCAAAGGCCGCCGCGGATCCCCTCGGCCTCTATAGCATCCACATGGGCTCGTCCTCGGATTGGGGCGGCATCACCCGGAGCGGCGTGTCCGGCAGCTATACCTACACCGCAAAGAGCGGCTACGAGAGCAGGCCCGTTGCCTTCGTCAGCTTCTACGACGCGCTGCGCTTCACGAACTGGCTGAGCAACGGGCAGGGGAGCGGCGACACGGAGACCGGAGCGTACACCATCACGTTGACCGGCATCGAGAACAACTCCATTACCCGAAATCCTGGAGCGATCACGTTCCTCCCCAACGAGAACGAATGGTACAAGGCCGCCTACTACAGCCCGAGTGGCGTCTACTTCGACTACCCGACCGGGACGAACACGCCGACGGACTGCGTTACTCCCGCCTCGGATACCGGCAATGCGGCGAACTGCTGGCCGGCGTACGAGCTCGGGACATTCACCAGCGTGGGCGCCTACGCGCTCTCGGACAGCCCCTACGGTACCTTCGATCAGGGCGGGAATGTGCAGGAGTGGAACGAGCAGATCGCGTACACCGACGGCCGGGGCTTCCGGGGCGGGACCAGCGTGCTCGGCGTGGAGCTTCTCGCTGCGGCGCACAACAATATGGACCCTCCCGATATGGAATTCGAGTACGGCGGTTTTCGTGTTGCGAGCCTCGTTCCCGAGCCCGGCACGGGCCTGCTCGTGATGCTGGGCATGCTGGGCCTGGGGGTCTGGCGCCGGCGCGCCGCCTAGTGACTCCTCTGCGCTCCCGCGCCCTACGGTCAGCGCAGCCGCCGCAAGATCGCCAGAGGGCTGCTCGGGTGGCTCTGATGGCTCCATTGCTTCTCCCTGTTCCTCAGTCTCATTTCGGAGCCCAACCCGCCAAACATGTAGTCATCCCCATTGACCTCTTGTCCTAGCGCCGGGATTCCAGTCAGGCCGAGGACCAACGACAGAACTGCAATCGCTTCTCGCTTCACCTTTCCCCCCGAACCGGTCCGTTGCTACCCACGCCCCCGCACCCGATACAGCACCGCTAGGCAGCCCAGCCCCGCGACCAGCCGCAGCCAGCGCGCCGCCGCGAGGGTGAGGGCATCCACCAGACAAGCGTTTCGCAGCGGTAAAGGCCGCTGTCCGAACGACAAGAATCGTGACAAAGTTGACACTTTTGGGTGTCTTCACTGCATGGAGCAATCTCCCCCCTGCATCGAAAGCCTCGTACTGGGGAGCCTCCGGGCAATGTCCGCGAGGTCCGGCCGAGAGCGGAATTCGATTACTCATGTCATATCCGAGTCATCCGCTGGAAGCTATCTGTAACGCACCGATAGATTGATAAATCAATTGACATCCCCCAGCCCGAGGCGTAGCAGTGGCACTGACGGCGCGATCTTCCAGAACGTCGACAATTCTGGCGCCACCTGCCTCAGAAGCAAAGTGGAGCACGGGAAGTACAGCGGAGTCTCTGCCAGATCATATGACAACCAAGTGTGTGCACGAGAAGTCAGTATCTGCGCGCACAAGAAATCGTTCGATGTCTGCGCGCCAGGTCGTTGTGGGGCAAGTCGTCATGAGATGCCTTCTTCGTGTCCGCGGTGTGCGGCGAGTACACGCACTCTTGCTGTTCGTGGCTCTCGTCACGCCCGCAGCGGTTTCCGCAACCGAGCTGCGCGAAGGCGAGCTGGTCGCCGCCGGCTCGCCCGTCCTACAGAACGCCTCCGGCACGCTGCGGCTCGAACAGGGCCAGCTCGATGGGCTCGGCCGCAAGATCTTCGTCGTACCCGAGCCGGAGATGCTGTGGCAGCTGGGCCCGGGAGCCGGATTCCTCGCGCTTCTCGCTGGACGCCGCCGACGCCGCTCCCGCCACTCCGAAGAGGAGGATGCCGTGATGAAGAAGCACTTGCGCTCCCGCGCGCGCTGGCTCGCGATCCTTGCCCTCACGCTCCTGGCGGCGCCCGCCACCGCGCAGGTGCCCCAGGACATGACCTACACGGGCCGCCTGGTCGACGGCGTCGGAAGTCCCCTGGCAGGGCCGGTGGATCTGGAGCTTCGGGTCTTCGACGCGGAGACGTCGGGCACGCAGCTCTACAGCGAGGAGCACCTGGGCGTTTCGCTCGACGCGACGGGAGGCTTTTCCGTGCAGTTGGGCCTGGGCACGAGTCCGTCGGGCCCATTCGACGCGGACCTCTTCTCGGAGGTGGGCCGCTGGCTGGAGGTGGTCGTCGGCAACGAGGCGCTGACCCCGCGCCAGATCATCGGCTCGGTGCCGTGGGCGTTGGTCGCTCAGCAGGCGAACAAGACCCCTCACGACTGCGCATGGGCCGTTCTTCGCGCAACAACAGCAACCATCGCGACCGTAGGTTGTCCTGTCGACAAATTCGTGTTTCACGGTGAATGCGCTTTTTCCAGCGGAGCCACGATGCACTACAGCTCGACATTGAATGGTGTCCAAGGGGGTGGACTGCTCGATGGCTTTGACGTAACCGCCGGGATAGCGTTTCGCTGTTTGTCACAGACTTCCGGGACCATCGACGCAAAGGCCCTGTGCTGTAAGTATTGAACATGATGTCCAGACACCGGCCCCCGCAGCGTGGGCATAGGTAGAACAAGCTGCATTTTCGCTCCGGCCGAGAAGCAGACCTTTGGTCGATTAGGCGCTGGCGTGGGATCCAGGCCACGCCGGGAGCACGCCTGAGGCGACCGGGTCGAGGGCCGGGGGTACCTCCACACGAGCCTCCGGCGCTGTTGAAGGCCGGTCTCTCGGACACGAGAGGCGAGGCAAGATAGACGCATTTCTGTGTCTTACCTTGGATCCGTCGATTGCAAATGCGACCTGCGGGGCATGGGGTAAACAAGTCGCATTCTCGCCTCTGGATGCGAGAAGCAGGCCTTCTGTCAATTCAGCGCAGACAGGAAGATCCGATCCATGGCTGGCCCGACTTCCGCAAGCAACCGCGGCGCATTACAATCCGCGCATGTCGAAGATGCTCGAAGGTGTTGTGGCGCTCGTCACCGGGGCAGGCCAGCCCGACGGTATCGGCTTCGCGACGGCGAAGATCCTCGGCCGCGAGGGCGCGCTGCTGGCGATCACCGCGACCGGTGATCACGTCTTCGATCGCGTGGCGGAGTTGAACGCGCTGGGTTTCGACGCATTCGGGCTGGTCGCCGACCTCACCGCCAACGAAGAAGCTCGCCGGATGGTCGATCAGGTGGCGAAGCGTTTCGGCAGGATCGACGCGCTCGTCAACAACGCTGGAGCCGCGGTTGGCGGCGCGTTCGTCGATCTGGACGAGGCCTCGTGGGACCGGGACATCTCCCTTTCGCTGAAGACTGTCTACAACGTGACGCGGCCGGTACTTCCCCTGATGTTCGCGCACGGGCGAGGGCGGATCGTCATGGTGGCCTCGACCTCGGGCGCCACCATCGGATCGCCGAACTGGTCCGCGTACTCGGCGGCGAAAGCGGGCATCGTCGGCCTGGTCCGCACCCTGGCGGTGGAGGTCGGGCGACACGGCGTCACGGTCAACGCGGTGAACCCGGGCTGGATCAACACCCGTGAGGTCGATGTCTCCGCGCGGCCTGACTACGGCAACACGCCGGTCGGAAGGGTGGGCGAGCCGGAAGAGGTCGGCGAGGTTGTGGCGTTCCTGGCGAGCGAGCGGTCGCGGTTCATCACCGGGCAGGAGATCATCGTGGACGGTGGAGCCGCGGTCCAGGACTCGGACGCCGACGTGTGGTACCGAACCGATCCAACGGGAGCGTCCTAGATCCTCGTTGGGCACCCGCAGCCCGTCAGAGCCATCGGCCACGGAGGCGAGGTCGCCGATTTTTCGGAATCCGGCCCCGCCGAGCGTCTCTATACGTCTCCGAATTCCGACGGGCGCGAAGACGAGCCCGAAGACGAAGACGCCCCCAGTCCAACTGACCGGGGGCGCTTCGAAAATCTGGAGCACGAGACCGGGCTCGAACCGGCGACCCCCACGTTGGCAACGTGGCGCTCTACCAACTGAGCTACTCGTGCCCGAAATCGAGGTCGATTGGGGAATATGGCGGGCCCCGCCGGGGAGTCAAGTGGCGGCGCCGGGGCGGGCGACGCGAGGTGCATCGGGCCGCCGCCGCACGCCGAGGCGACGCGCGGTGGTCTCGGCCTTGCGCGGCGAAAGGCCGCTACAGGCGCTGCACGTGGGCGCCCACGCCCGCGAGCTTGCGCGTCGCGTTGCGTGTATCGAACACGCGACCGGCCTTGGCGACGACCCGCTCCAGATCGACCGCGGCGTGGTCCGTCAGGATCACGACCAGGTCGCAGCCCTCGAGCTGCTCGTCGGTCAGATCCGCGCTCTTGAACGACTGCCCTTCGATCGCGAGGCTCGGCACATAGGGATCGTGGTAGCGCACCTCCGCACCCTTCGCGGCGAGCAGCCGCATCACGTCGATCGCGGGGGATTCGCGCACGTCGGCCACGTCCGCCTTGTAGGCGACGCCGAGCACCAGGATGCGCGCGCCGTTCACCGCGATCCGATCCTGATTGAGCATGTCGTTCACCCGCTCGACCACGTAGGCGGGCATCCGGCCGTTGATCTCGGTCGCGACGTCGATGAAGCGCGCCGGGAAGTTGAGCGACTTCATCTTCCAGGCGAGATAGGTGGGGTCCACCGGGATGCAGTGCCCGCCGAGACCCGGACCGGGCGTGAACTTCATGAATCCGTAGGGCTTGGTGGCCGCCGCCTCGATCACCTCCCACACGTCCAGGCCGAGGCGGTTGCACATGAGCGCGATCTCGTTCGCCAGCCCGATGTTGATGGCGCGGAAGGTATTCTCGAGAAGCTTGACCATCTCCGCGCTCTGCGTGGACGACACGGGAACCACGCGGTCGAAGATGGCGCCGAACAGCTCTGCCGCGAGCTCGCTGCACAGTGGCGTCTCGCCGCCCACCACCTTCGGCACTTCGTGCACCTGGAATTGCTTGTTGGCGGGATCGATGCGCTCGGGCGCAAACGCCACCGAGAAATCCACGCCGACCTTGAGGCCGGTGGATTCGAGCATCGGAACGAAGAGCTCGTGCGTGGTGCCCGGATAAGTGGTGCTCCCCAGGATGATGAGCTGCCCGGTGCGCAGGCGCTTGCGGATATCCTCGAGGGCGCTGGCCATGTGGGAGACATCGGGATCCTTGGTGCGCGTGAGCGGCGTGGGCACGCACACGTTGATCGCATCGCACGCGGACAGATCGCTGAAGTCGCGCGTTGCCGTGAGTCGACCGGCGGCGGTCACTTCGGCGATGCGCGCCGCCGGAACATCCTCGATGTACGACGCGCCCCCCTGCACCGCGCGCACCTTCTCGGGATCGAGATCGAAGCCGCAGACCCGAAAGCCCTTGCAGGCGAACTCCACCGCCAGCGGCAGCCCGACATATCCGAGACCGATGACACCGATGCGGGCATCCCGCGACGCGATGCGAGCGCGCAATTCCTGCAAGCGATTCAAGATTCACTCCGTTCTCTGTCCAGCGCCCGGAAATAGTCGGCAAAATAGCGGTAGCCCGAGGTAATGGTGAGCGCGGTGGCCACGAAGAGGCACAGCAGGCCCACCCGGTGCGCGTCGAGGCCGAGCGTCTCGTAGTGGAAGAGCAAGGCGCCGACGGCCACGTTCTGCGTGACGGCCTTGAGCTTGCCCAGCCCCGAGGCGGCCACCACCTGCCCTCCTGCCGAGGCGATGCCGCGCAGGCCGGTCACGGCCAGCTCGCGCCCCACGATGACGACCACCATCCAGGTGGCCCACAGCGGAATGCGGCCCATGGCCAGCAGCACGATGAGCGCCGTCGAGGCGAGGAGCTTGTCGGCGAGCGGATCCAGCAGCTTGCCGATGTGGGTCACCATCTGACCGCGCCGCGCGAGCCAGCCGTCGACGAGATCCGATACGGCCGCCACGATGTAGAACCAGGCGAAGATCGCACTGCCTGCCTCGCCCGGGAACAGCGGCACGAAGAGCAGCACCGGCACCACCGCCGCACGCAACAGCGTGATGGTGTTGGGGAGATTCCAGAAATGCTCGCGCGCTGTGCCGGCGTGCGGCAACTCCTCGTCTTGCGGCAGCGCCGGCCGGATCGCGTGTCGCGACAGGGCCGGCGCAGCGGCGCGGTTGGCAGGCGTAGACTCGATCGGATTCTTATCGAGCGAAATCGCCATGGTAGTGGCGATAGTAGGTCAGAACCCGATCGACGTAAGCCCGCGTCTCGCGGTACGGGGGGATCCCGCCGTAGAAGTCGACGACCGTGGGACCGGCGTTGTAGGCGGCCAGTGCACGGCTCAGGTCGCCGTAGCGGTCGATCAGGCTGCGCAGGTAGCTGACCCCACCGTGCACGTTCTGGATCGGCTCGAGCGGATCCAGCACACCCAGGTGCGCCGCGGTCGTGGGCATGAGCTGCATCAGACCCTGGGCCCCGGCCCGTGAGGTGGCCTCCGGATCGAAGTCCGACTCGGCGGCGATGACCGCCTTCACGAGCGCGGGCGGAACCCGGTGCTCCCGCGCCGCCCGATCGATCAGGATGTCGTAGTCGGAACGGGCCGGCACCACATACAGGGGGCGCGCCGGGCGCGTGCGCGCGATCGGTCGATAGCGGGCATCTCCCCACGGGATATTCGTGTAATGGGTCACCCCATCGCCGTCCGTGAACGCGTAGATCTGGCCGCCCGCGCGAGCGGGCTCAGGGAGCTGGAGGACACCGAGACCGAGCCCGATCAGCCCCACCAGCACGCGCAGCAGGGCGCGCCGCGCGCCGGAGCCGAGCGCCCTCCCAGCCGCGATCCCTGCGGGGACGCTTGGCTGACGCCGACACCGATGGATAAGATCCAGCGCGCCCATAACGTGCCACTTATCGGTGCGCACGAGCCCGCGCATGAGCCCAAGAGCGCCCGAGGTCGATCCCGTTGACGGACCCGCAGCGATTCGACGTCGTGGTCTTGGGCAGCGGCATCGCGGGGCTGTTCTACGCCCTGCGCATCGCCGACCGGGCCAGCGTCGCGGTGGTCACCAAGAAGCGCGCCGCGGACTCGGCGACCAACTGGGCGCAGGGGGGCATCGCCGCCGTCCAGTCGAGCGAGGATTCCTTCGCGGATCACGCGCACGACACGCTGGTGGCCGGCGCGGGTCTGTGCGATCGCCGGGTGGTGGAAACCGTGGTGGAGCGCGGTCCGGCCATGATCGAGGCGCTGCTCAAGCTCGGCGCCAACTTCGACGCGCCGCGCAGCGACGCCGACCGGAGCACGGCGGCGTTCGATCTGGGCCGCGAGGGGGGCCACTCCCACCGCCGCATCCTGCACCACCGCGACACCACCGGTCGGGAGATCGAGCGGGTCCTGCTGCGCCGCGCGAGCACGCACCCGAACATCACGCTCTTCGAGGATCACATCGGTGTGGATCTGGTCACCACGCGCAAGCTCGGCGCGCCGGGGCCGAACCGGGTGATCGGCGTCTACGTGCTCGACTCGCGCACGAACGAGATCGAGCGTTTCGCGTCGCGAATCACGCTCCTCGCAACCGGCGGCGCGGGCAAGGTGTATCTCTACACGAGCAATCCGGACATCGCCTCGGGCGACGGCATGGCGATGGCCTACCGCGCCGGTGCCACGCTCGCGAACATGGAATTCATCCAGTTCCACCCGACCTGCCTGTACCACCCCCAGGCCAAGTCGTTCCTGATCTCCGAGGCCGTGCGCGGTGAGGGGGGCATTCTTCGCACCCAGGCCGGCGAGCCGTTCATGGAGCACGTGCACCCGCTCAAGGATCTGGCGCCGCGCGACATCGTGGCGCGCGCCATCGACGCCGCGCTCAAGCGCTCGGGCGACGAGTGGGTGGTGCTCGACATCACCCACCGCGACGCGAGCTACCTGAAGGCGCGCTTCCCGAACATCTACCAGCGCTGCCTCGAGTTCGGCATCGACATGACCCGCGAACCCATCCCCGTGGTCCCGGCCGCGCACTACTGCTGCGGCGGCGTGCGCACCGACCTCTCGGGCGAGACCGACGTGCAGGATCTCTTCGCCGCCGGCGAGGCGGCCTGCACCGGGCTGCACGGGGCGAACCGCCTGGCATCGAATTCCCTGCTCGAGGCGCTCGTCTTCGCCGAGGCCGCGTCGCGCGCGACGCTGGAGCGACTCTTCGAGCCCGCCGCCGGCGCGCCGCAGATCCCGCCCTGGGAGGCGGGCGACGCCATCGAGAGCGACGAGGCCGTGGTGATCACGCAGAACTGGGACGAGATCCGGCGTTTCATGTGGAACTACGTCGGCATCGCGCGCAGCGACCGCCGGCTGGCGCGGGCGCGACACCGCATCGATCTGCTGCGCGCGGAGATCACCGAGTACTACTGGGCGTTCAATCTGACCGCCAATCTCGTGGAGCTGCGCAATCTGGCCACCGTGGCGCAGCTCGTGATCGAGTGCGCGATGTCGCGCAAGGAGAGCCGCGGGCTGCACTACAACGTGGACTATCCGCAGCGCGACGACGAGAACTTCGGGCAGAATACGCTGATCCGCCGCTGAGGGGTGGCGGCGCTACGGCCAGTCGGCGGGGATGAGAATCGCCTGATCCGCCAGCGACTCGAGCGCGCGGAAGATCTCGGGATCGGGCTCGGGGATCACCTCGAGCATGCGCCCCACCGTGAAGCCGGCGCGCGCGAGGTCGAGGATCGCGGACTCGAGCTTGTTCTGCGGATCGCCCAGCATCTCCGCGTCGTCGTTCACGACGAAGCGGGCGTCGAGCGCGAAGCTTCGCGCCGCGTCGCGGTGCTGTTCGTCGATGCGCCGCATGGCGTCGAACACGGCGGCCTGGAGCGGAAGCGGCGGCTCCGGACTCTCGACTTCTTCGAGACGGGCGTGGAACTCGAAGCTGCCCTCGCGCCAGGCGAGCATGCGCACCAGCGCCTTCATGCCGGTGGCGCCGCCGAGGCACACGTAGCGCATCAGTCCGGCCTCGAAGCCGATCATGCCCTCGTCCTGGCCCTTGCGCAGATAGAGCGTCCCGAGCGGCGTGCTGGACGCGAACATCTGGATCAGATCCTGGGGGCCGAGCTCCCTGATGGCCCCAGTGATGCCGCCGAGCCGACGCGTGTGCTCCGCCTGCTGGATCTCTTCCACGAAGTGCTCCACGCGCTTCCGAGCGGCGATGCCGTCCGGCACGAACTCCATGCCGAGCGCCGCCACCTCGCCCTCGCTGTGCACCTGGCGCACGACACGGCTCGGCACGGCCAGCTCCTCGCCCGTCGTCGGATGGCGCAGCGTGAGCTCCACCGTCTCTCCGACGGGGAGGGACGGGCCCGTCACACCCACCAGCGCGCCAGTGCGGCTCAAGTTGCGCGTGCGCCCATCCACGACCGCATCGCCGTCCTGGATGCGCGCCGCGATCCGCGCCGGCGCGCGCGAAGCGACGCGCTTGGAGGCCTCCGGCCGAGGCGGCGGCGGCAGGGCGGGCGGCGGCAGCGTCTCGCCCACGAGGCGCTCCAGCGTGGCGCGCACCTCGGCGACGTTGCCCTTGAATTGCACCGCCACTCCGGGTCTGCCGCCCATCTGCGCCATCTCCTGCGGCACGATGTGCACGATCTCGGACTCGAGACCGATGGCGCGATGCGCGTAGCCGAGCTGCACCTCCACGCGCACCATCTCGCGCATCTCGAAGGGCTCATCGGTCGCGATGAAGGCGCCGCCGTTGCAGAGATTGCTCTCGTATTCTCTTCGGAACGCCTCCGGCGTCTCGAAGGAGATGCGCAGTGTCCGATTGCCGCTCACGTCGCCCCCGGGACGGAGAACTCTCGACGAGCCGCCCCAGTCATCCGCTATCGGCGAGTCGGCGCCGGGCATGAAACGCAACGGGCAGCTGGGCCGGAAGCACCCCGTGCTCTGCACGGCGCATGCCCTCCGCCCCGCGCTTGCGGCGGGGATCGGCGCCGCACCCCGGCGAACCGTAGGGAAACCCCCTGATTCTTGGAGCGCGACGCGGCGCCTCAGAGATCCTCGTCGACCGAGTGGAAGAGCGACAGCTGCGGCGGCGGTCCGCCCTCGACGGCTTCCACCGGATACTCGTCCGAGAAGCAGGCGTCGCAGAAGCCGCGCTTGAGCAGCTCGCCGCAGCGCCGCAGCCCTGCCAGCGAGAGGTAGCCGAGCGAATCGGCACCGAGGAATTCGCACGTCTCCTCCACCGTGAAGCGATGTGCGATCAGCTCCTCGCGGGTGGGCGTATCGATTCCGTAGTGACACGGGCCGATGGTCGGCGGCGACGAGATGCGCAGGTGCACTTCGCGCGCACCCGCATTGCGCAGCATCACCACGAGCTTCGTGAGCGTGGTCCCGCGCACGATCGAATCGTCCACCAGGGCCACGCGCTTGCCCTGCAATGCGCCCTTCACGGCGTTGTGCTTGACCTTCACGCCGAAGTGCCGAATCGACTGCGTCGGCTCGATGAAAGTGCGCCGCACGTAGTGGTTGCGGATCATCGCGTGTTCGTACGGAATGCCCGACTCCTCGGCGTAGCCGAGCGCCGCCGTGATCCCGGAGTCGAGCACCGGGACGACCACGTCCGTTGCGATGGGATGCTCCCGCGCCAGCGCGCGACCGAGCTCCTTGCGGAACGCGTAGACGTTGGTCCCATTCAGGTTCGAGTCGGGCCGCGCAAAGTAGATGTACTCGAAGATGCAGAATTTCTCGGGCTCGCGGCGGAAGGGCCGCAGGCTGCGCAGGCGTCCACGCCGGATCACCACGACTTCGCCCGGATCGATGTCGCGCTCGAAGCTGGCGCCGATGAGATCGAGCGCGCAGGTCTCGCTGGCGACCACCCAGGCCCCGTCGAGGCGCCCGAGGCTCAGCGGCCGGAAGCCGTGCGGATCGCGCGCCGCGACGAGCGCGTCCCCCGTCAGCATCACCAGGCTGAAGGCCCCCTTGACCCGAGAGAGCGCGTCGAGCAGCCGCTCTTCTTGCGTGCCCTCGCGCGAGCGCGCCAGCAGCTGCACGATCACCTCGCTGTCGGCACTGCTGCTGAAGATCGCGCCGCGCCCCTCGAGCTCCTTGCGGATGGGGATGGCGTTCACCAGGTTTCCGTTGTGGGCAAGCGCGATGGGGCCCCCGTCGGTGGTGGCGCAGAAGGGCTGCGCGTTGGCGAGCTGGCTGCCTCCCGCGGTCGAGTAGCGCACGTGCCCGATGGCCAGGCGCCCCTCGAGCTTCTGGAGGATCTGCTCGTTGAAGACATCCGCGACGAGTCCCATGGCGCGATGCACCGTGTGCCCGCGCCCGCCACCCGGCGTGGCCACGATGCCCGCGCTCTCCTGGCCGCGGTGCTGCAGCGCATAGAGCCCGAGATACGTGATGGTGGCCGCTTCGGGGTGCCCGTACACCCCGAACACGCCGCACTCGTCGTGAAAGCGGTCGTCCAGGTGCGCCTCGACGAGATCCGCCCACTCGTCGCGACTGAGGTCCCAGGCGTTCATGTCGCGAGCCTCCTCGGAATCGCCTGCGCCCAGCGCGCGTGCAGCTCGTCGATGAGCACGTCGATCCAGGCCGAAGCGCCGGAGGGCCCGACCTGCAGGCGCTCGCCACCCGTCTCGCCCACGCGTCGCGCCGGAACGCCGCGCTCGGCAGCCAGCGCGAGCAGCGCCGCCGGCTGCGGCGTCGCGACGATGGCGCGGCCCGTCGATTCCCCGAACAGGACCGCGTCGGGGCGGATCGCGTCGTCCAGCTCGATGCGCGCGCCGATGCGCGCCGGGCCGGTGAACGTGCACTCGGCCAGCGCCACGGCCAGCCCGCCGTCGGCAACGTCATGGATGCTCGAAGCGAGCCCGTCCGAAACCGCCGCCGCCAGCAGCCCGGCCAGGCGTCGCTCGTGCTCGAGATCGACGCTCGGCGGCCGGCCCCGCTCGAGACCCCGGCGCAGCGCGAGCCACTCGCTGCCCCCGAGCTCCTCGCGGTTCTCGCCGAGCAGCACCACGGCGAGGTCCGCCGCGGGGAAGTGGGACACCGCGTGGCACTGCCAGTCTTCCAGCAGTCCCACCATCACGATCGTCGGCGTGGGGAAGATGGCGCGCCCCGAGGTCTCGTTGTAGAAGGAGACGTTGCCCGACACGACCGGCGTGCCGAGCGCCCGCGCCGCGTCCGTGAGCCCGCGCGTCGCTTCGGCAAACTCCCACATGATCTCGGGGTGCTCCGGGTTTCCGAAATTCAGGCAGTTCGTCAGCCCGATCGGTCGCGCTCCCGTGCACGCGACGTTCCGCGCCGCCTCCGCCACGGCGGCCACGGCTCCCTGGTAGGGATCGAGCCAGCACCAGCGCGGGTTGCAGTCCGAGGCCATCGCGATGCCCTTGCGCGTCGCCGTGCCGTCCCTGCGCTTGACGCGGATCAGGGCCGCGTCGCCGCCCGGTCGCAGCACGGTGTCGCCTTGCACGAACTGATCGTACTGCCGATAGAGCCAGGCCTTCGAGCCGAGATTCGGCGCATCGAGGAGCGCCAGCAGGGCCTCGGCCGGCTCCGCCTCGGGCGGCACCGAGGCGAGGTCGAGCTTCTGTCGCTCCAGCAGATCCGCCGGCTCTCGCGTCGGGCGGTCGAGCTCGGGGCTGCACTTTGCGACGGGATCCACCGGGATGTCGACCACCTCGCGGTCGTGCCAGCGGATGCGCATGCGCCCGTCGTCCGTCACGCGCCCGACCACCACGGCGTCGAGATCCCAGCGCTCGAAGATCGCGCGCACTTCGTCCTCGCGCCCCGCGCGCGCAACGAGCAGCATGCGCTCCTGGCTCTCGGAGAGCAGCAGCTCGTAGGGCGTCATGCCCGTCTCGCGCTGCGGCACGCGATCCAGGTCGAGCTCGATCCCGGTGCCGGCGTTGCTCGCCATCTCGAACGAGGAGCAGGTGAGCCCGGCGGCCCCCATGTCCTGGATGCCCACGACGAGATCGGTCTCCATCAGCTCCAGGCAGGCCTCGATCAGGCATTTCTCCGTGAACGGGTCGCCGACCTGCACGGTGGGTCGCTTCGCATCGCTCTCCTCGTCGAATTCCGCGGAGGCCAGCAGGCTCGCGCCGTGGATTCCGTCGCGTCCGGTCTTGCTCCCGACATAGATGACGGGGTTCCCGATGCCCGCGGCGCTGGCGAGAAAGACCCGATCCGCCTCCACCACACCCAGGCTGAAGGCGTTGACCAGGATGTTGCCGCGGTAGCACTCGTGGAAGCTCGTCTCGCCCCCGACCGTCGCCACGCCGACGGAGTTGCCATAGCCGCCGATGCCCTCGACCACGCCCCGCAGCAGGTACTGATGGCGTGGGTCCTCGAGCGGGCCGAAGCGCAGCGAATCGAGCGAAGCGACCGGGCGCGCGCCCATCGTGAACACGTCGCGCAGGATCCCGCCCACGCCCGTCGCGGCCCCCTGCCTGGGCTCGACGAAGGAGGGGTGGTTGTGGCTCTCCATCTTGAACACGACGGCCAGC